>MWEZ01000017.1 GCA_002071335.1 Verrucomicrobia bacterium ADurb.Bin018 | reverse complement strand
ATCGCTCATCCAAACTGCCGGCCGCGCCGCGCGCCACCTGCAAGGCCGCGTGATCCTCTACGCCGACCAAGTCACGGATTCCATGCAGCGGATGGTTGACCTGACCAGCGAGCGCCGCCGCCAGCAGGAGGAATACAACCGGGCGCATGGCATCACGCCGCGCAAAATTGAAAAGGCCATCAGTGAAAGCCTCATGCAGGCCGAGAAGGCCCGCGAAGCCGAAGAGTTTGCCGTCCACGAGGCCGGCGCCGATTATGACGTGGTGCGCGCCATCGCGGAAATGGAGCGCGAGATGTTCGAGGCCGCCGAGGCCATGGAGTTCGAACGCGCCGCGCTGCTGCGCGACCAAATCTATGAATTGAAGAAAACCGAAAATCCGTTCAAGGGCACGGTGCAAATTGGCAAGCGCAAAGCCATTGTCTATCATCCGGGCAAGCGGTTGCCCGGCAAACGTCCGTCAAGCACGCGCCGCCGCAAATCATGAGCGCAAAAAAGGAGACAATCCCATGAATCCAGACAACACGTTGATGCAGGATGCGGAAGTGCGTGAGTTGATCGCGCGTGCCTTGGCGGAGGATGTCGGTTCTGGCGATGCCACCACGTTGGCGCTGGTGGGCGCCGGGGAAACCGCACGCGCGCGGTTGGTGGCCCGCCACGAGGTGGTGGTGGCCGGCATGGAGATTGCCGCTGCGGTATTCCGGCAGGCGGACCCGGCGCTGCAAGTGGAGATTCTGTGCCCCGACGGCGAATGTGTGGCGGCGGGAACCGCGCTGCTCACGGTGGCCGGGCCGGCGCGCGCGCTGTTGACCGCCGAGCGCACCGCGCTGAACTTTGCGCAGCGCATGACGGGCATCGCCACCGCCACGGAGTGCCTCGTGCGGATTGTGGCGGACTATGGCACCTTGATTCTCGACACCCGCAAAACTGTGCCCGGCCTGCGCAAGCTGGACAAGTACGCGGTACAATGCGGCGGCGGCACGAACCACCGGCAGGGGTTGCACGACGCGGTGTTAATCAAAGATAACCACGTGGCCTTCTGGCGGCGCACGCAACAGGGCTCGCTGGCGGATTGCGTGCGCGCCGCGCGCCGCGCGTACCCCAACCTGAAAATTGAAATTGAAGTGGACTCACTGGAGCAATTGCGCGAAGCGCTGCCCGGCCAGCCAGACTGGGTGCTGCTGGACAACATGACCCCCGCGCAAGTGGCCGAGGCCGTGGAATTGTGCGGCGGCGCCTGCAAGACGGAAGCATCCGGCGGCATCACCAAGGAAAATGTGCGCGAATATGCGCGCGCGGGCGTGACGGCCATCTCTGTCGGCGCGTTGACGCATTCTTCGCGCGCGGCGGATTTGGGTTTGGACTTCGAGTAGCGCGGCCATGCCGTGGGGCTATCCAAGGCGCTGGCTGGCGACTACGGAATCCACCAACGATGTCGCCCGCGATTGGGCGCTGGCGGGGGCGGAAGCCGGCGCGCTTGTGGTGGCCGCGCAGCAAAGCCGCGGGCGCGGGCGTCGGGCGCGGCCATGGCAATCGCTGCCGGCGGCGGGGGTCTATGCGTCGTTCATTCTGCGCCCGGATTGGCCGGCGGCACAGGCGCCCGGGTTGGCAATTCTGGGCGCAATGGCGGCGCATGATGCGCTGCATGCGGCGGGCGTGCCGGAACTGCGCGTGAAGTGGCCCAACGATGTTCAGGCACGCGGCCAAAAAATCTGCGGCGTACTGGTGGAGCCGCGGCTGGGCGCCGGGCGCATCGAGTTTGCGGTGGTGGGGATTGGCATCAATGTGGCACAAGCGCGCGGTGATTTTCCGGCGGAGTTGCAGGGCCGCGTGACGTCCTGCCGGTTGCAGGGCTGTCAGATTTCTGTGGACGAGATGCTTGAACTTTTGGTGGAATCATTGCGGAGGGTTGTTCAAGCTCCCTTGGCGGATGTGCGGGCCCGCTGGTTGGCCGCCGGCGCCCGGGAGGATGAACCGGAACTATGAAAATCCTGGCAGTCAACATTGGCAACTCACGAACGGCCGCCGGCTGGTATTCCAACGGCAAGATTCGCCGCGCGGCGCGCACCGAAAGCGTCAGCCCGGTCATTCTGGAAACGGTGGCCAACGGCGAAATTCCCGACGGCATCTGCCTCGGCTCCGTCGTGCCCAAGCTGAACACGACGTGGACGCGCCTCGTGCGCCAGACATTCCCGCGTGTGCCGGTGCTGTGGCTGGATACCGACTTGGACTACGGCATCAATCTGGATTTGAAGCGCCCCGACCAAACCGGTCACGACCGGCTGGCCAACGCAGTGGCCGGCGCGGAGTTGTGCGGCACGCCGTGCATCGTGTGCGACTTCGGCACCGCCACCACGTTCAATCTGGTGTTGGCGCGGCGCGGCTTCGTGGGCGGGGTCATCGCGCCGGGCTTTGGCATGTGGTTCACCGCCATGGGCCAGCGCGCCGCGCAGTTGCCCAAGCTGAAACCGGGCGGCATCAAGCTGCCCACCGGACGCAACACCGAGGAAGCCATGCGCTTGAGCGCGCGCTGGGGTTTCCGCGGCATGGTGACGGAAATCCTGTGGCAGTTGAGCAAGGCCTGCGGCAAAAAAGAACCCATCGTTTGCGCCACGGGCGGCTATGCGCGCAAGGTGCTGGCCACCGCCGGGCTGAAGATTCCGGTGTATCCCGATCTGACACTGCACGGGCTGGCGCGGATTTATGAATTGAACCGCGGTTGACGCGGCGACGGGCGGGGGGCGGGTGGATGGCTTGCACCAGCGGGGCGGGGGGGTGTATGGTGCGGCGCGTATATGAAGCATGTGATCCAGCTTACTGTGCGGCCCTACGAGTGCGATTCGTATGGCCACGTGAACCACGCGGTGTACGTTAACTATTTGGAACACGCCAGGATGCAGTTTTTGCATGCCGTGGGGTTTGACTACAAAGGGCTGATTGCAGCGGGATTTTTCACGGTGATTGCGCGGCTGGAACTGGCGTACCGTCAGCCGGCCTATGCCGATGACGAGCTGACCATTGAAACCGAAGCGGGCGAACCGCGCCGGGTTGGAGGCGCGTTCCAGCAGGTGATTCGCCGCGGTGAGGATGTGATTGCCGAAGCCACCGTGCACTGGTGCGTGGTGAATGCCAAGGGGCGGCCGACCCGCCCGCCGGCGGGATTCGACTTGCGAGGATTGCTAAAATGAAAACCAAACTGCGCGCACAGTTCAAGAACCGACGGGTCGCGCCGGCGGCCTCGGCGGCTATCCAAAAGATGCTGCTGGCGCAAGACTGGTGGGTGGCGGGTTTTCAAGTGGGCCTGTACCGCGCGGTGGCCACCGAGCCGGCGACCGATTTGCTGCTGGCGGATTTGTTGGCGCGCGGCGCGCAGGTGGCGGTGCCGCGGCGTGAAAAGAACGGCTACGTCTGGAGTTGGGTGGATGCCACGACCCGCTGGGTGGCTGGCGCGCACGGCATTATGGAGCCGGCGCTGCGGGTGCCCGCTGCCGCCGCGGAGCTGCGGATTATTGTTGTGCCCGGCGTGGCGTTTGATCGCGCCGGCGGGCGCTTGGGGCACGGCACCGGGCACTATGACCGCCTGCTGGCGGGAAGCGACGCGCTGCGGGTGGGGCTCTGCGACGAGGCGCGCCTGGTGACGCAAGTGCCGATGGATGCCCATGACGCGCGAATGGATTTGATCGTGACGGAAAAACAGGTGCGGTTCATGGCCGGCGCGGAAGAAAAACTGGCACGGCTGACGGGATGAGATGAGCGTCTTTTGGGAATGGTTCTGGCCGGTGCTGACGGCGGCAGGCTTCACGCTGATTGGCGTGGGGCTGCACATGCTGGTGGTGCGGCTGCGGAGCCGTAGCGCGCAACGCGGCGCGGCGGAAATCCTGCAAGCCGCGCAGCGCGATGCCGAAGTCATCCGCAAGGAGGCGCAACTGGCCGCGCGCGATGAGCTGTTGCGCAAACGCGAGCAGGCCGAAAGCGATTTGCAGCAGCGGCAACTGGTGCTGTCGGCCGCGGCGGACCGGTTGTCGCGCCAGGATGAGCGTTTGGAGCGTGAGGAGCAGCGGTTGGAAGAACGGGCGCAGGCGTTGGATGTCCGCGCCCAGCAATTGGAAGCCGCGCGCGCCACGCTAACCGCCGAGCAGGAGAAACTGGCCGCGACCATGGCCACCGCCCAGCAGCGGCTGGAAACCGCCGCCCACCTGACTGCCGACCAAGCCCGTGCGGAATTGCGCGCCGGCTTGCAGGAAGAAATCGCGGCGGAAACCGCCGACTGGCTGCGCAAGGCGCAGGCCGCCGCACGCGCCGAGGCCGCACATGATGCCCGGCGGCTTTTGATGGATGTCCTGCCGCGCGTGGCAGTGGACCATGTTTCAGAGATTACCACCGTGGCGGTGCGCCTGCCGGATGAAAGCATGAAGGGGCGCATCATCGGCCGCGAAGGACGCAATATCCGCGCGCTGGAACTGGCGACGGGAGTGTCGGTCATTATTGATGATTCGCCGGAAGTGGTGGTGCTGTCGTCGTTTGATCCCATCCGGCGCGAAGTGGCCAAGGTCGCATTGGAGCGGCTGGTGGCAGATGGCCGGATCAATCCGGCGCTCATTGAGGAAATGGTGGACAAAGTGGCGGCAGAAGTGGACGGCTTGATTTTGCAGGCCGGGCAAGACGCGCTGACCGAGCTGAATCTGGCGCCAGCCGCCGGGGAGGTGGTGCGGGCGCTGGGGCGGTTGAAGTTCCGTACCAGCTTCGCGCAAAACGTGCTGCAACACGCGCGCGAAACCGCGCACGTGGCCGGATTGCTGGCCGCGGAGCTGGGCCTGAACGCGGACATCGCCAAGCGGGCGGGGCTGTTTCATGATTTAGGCAAGGCGGCCACGCAGGAGGCGGGTGGTCCGCACGCGGAGATCGGCGCGGACTTGCTTCAGCACGCTGGCGAAAGCGCGGAGGTGGTGGCGGCCGTGCGGACGCACCACGTGGAAACCGCGCCGGCCAACATCTATGCCGCGTTGGTGGCTGTGGCGGATGCCGTCACCGCCGCGCGCCCCGGCGCGCGCAGCGACACCACGGAACAATTTTTGCAACGGCTGAAGAATCTGGAAGAAATTGCCGCGGCGGAACCGGGCGTGGTGCGAAGCCTCGCCATGCAGGCCGGGCGCGAGCTGCGTATTTTTGTGGAGCCGACGGCAGTGGATGACGCCGCTGCCATTCAACTGGCGCGGCGCATCGCCCAGCAAATAGAGACGCGCGTGGACTCTCCGGGGCCCATCAAAGTGACGGTCATCCGGGAGCTGCGTTGCGTGGAGTATGTCCGGTGAAGGGAAACAAGGAGCGCGTGACATGAAAATCCTGGTGGTGGGCGATATTGTGGGCGGGCCGGGCCGCATGGCCATGGCTCGCGTGGCCACGCGCTACAAGGCGGAAAAGCGCGCGGACTTCGTGCTGGCCAACGCGGAAAACAGCGCGGCGGGGCGGGGGATCACCGCGGCATTGGCAGAAGAGCTGTTCGCGGGCGGCGCCGATGCGCTGACCATGGGCGACCATGTGTGGGATCAGAAAGAAGCGGCGGCCTACTTTGACCGCGAGCCGCGCATTGTGCGCGCGCTGAACCTGCCGCCGGGCTGTCCGGGGCACGGCGTCAGCACGGTGCCGTCGCCGGCGGGGCCGGTGACGATTGTGCAACTGATGGGGCGCACTTTCATGAACACCGTGGCCGATTGTCCCTTCCGCGCGGTGGATGCGTGGCTCAAGGAACACGGCGCGGCGCACAAGATCATCATTGTGGATATGCACGCCGAGGCCACCAGCGAGAAGGTGGCGATGGGCAAGTTTCTGGATGGGCGCGTGACGGCGGTGCTGGGCACGCATACGCACATCCAGACGGCCGATGAAGCCGTGACCGCCAAAGGCACCGCCTACATGACGGATTTGGGCATGACCGGTCCGTGCGATTCCGTGATTGGCCGCACTACGGAGGCCATCCTGACGCGTTTCCTGACAGGCATGCCCACCAAGTTTGAAATCGCCAGCGGCGATGTCCGGCTACATGGCGCGCTACTGACCGTGGACCCAGAAACCGGCAAGGCGCTCAAAATCAAGCGGGTGGAAGAAATTTTGTCCCGCCCCGGCTGAGATGCGGATTCTGGTCATCAAGTTGAGTTCGTTGGGCGATATTGCCCACGCCTTGCCGGCGGTGCGCGCGTTGCAAGCGCGCACCGGGGCCACAGTGGATTGGGTGACACAGCCGGAATACGGCAACCTCGTGGCAGGACTCCGCGGGGTGGAGCGGGTGATTTTGTTCCCGCGGCGTAATTTTGCACGCGGATTTTGGGCGTTCTGGCGGGAGCTGCGTTGGGAGCGCTATGATGCCATCGTGGATTTGCAAGGGTTGTTGAAGAGCGCGCTGGTGGCGCGCTTGGCGCGCGGCCGGCGGCGCTATGGGCCGGCTTGGGCGCGGGAGGGCGCGGCGCGGTTTTACCACGAGCAACCCGCGAAGACCGCCGGCCCGCGCGGCCACGCCACCGCGGAAATGTTGGCGGTGGTCAATTTGCTGGCGCCCGGCACGGAGGTGCCGGAACTGCAGTTGGACTTTGCGGAAAATCCCGGCGATGGCAGCCCCGGCCCGCACGTGGCCTTTGCGCCGTTTTCGCGGTGGGCCACCAAAAATTGGCCCGTTGAAAAATTCGCGGAACTGGGGCAGCGGATGATTCGCGAAATGGGCTGCCGGATTTATGTGGTGGGTGGCGCGGGCGATACCGAAGCCGGCGAAAGCCTCGCGCGGCAGATTGGCGAGAGATGCCGGAATTTGTGTGGCAAAACGGATTTGCCGGGACTGTGCGGGTTGCTCAAGGGCATGGATTTGCTGGTGGGGGTGGATTCCGGGCCGCTGCATTGGGCGGACGCGCTCGGTGTGCCGTTGGTGGGGATTTATGGCGCGACGGATCCCGCGCGCACCGGGCCGTGGCGGCAACGCGACGGCGTGGTGGTCAAGGAGGGCCTCGATTGCCGACCGTGCCACGCGCGCACATGCCGCCGGGGGGATCTGGCTTGCCTCATGGACTTGGACGTGGATACAGTCCTGCGCGCAACTTTGGCCAAACTGTGATGAGATGAATGGAAAGAGCGACTATGGCGATCGGTAAGATTCTGGTGACGGGCGGCAGCGGGTTTTTGGGAATCAATTTGATTCGGCACTTGCGGGCCAAGGGCGAAACGGACATCCGCTCGCTGGACATCGTGCCGTTTGATTATCCCGAAAAAGACAGTGTGGAACTGCACACCGGTGACATCCGCGATGTGGCAGCCGTGGCGCGCGCAATGGACGGCGTGAGCATGGTCATTCATACCGCCGCCGCACTGCCGCTCTATTCCGAGCGCGACATCATGACCACGGACGTGGATGGCACGCGCAATCTGCTGGCGGCCGCCAAGCAGGCGGGCGTGACGCGCTTCGTCATGATTTCCAGCACGGCGGTGTACGGCATTCCCGACCATCACCCGCTGCTGGAGACCGACAAACTGACCGGCGTGGGTCCTTATGGCCGCGCTAAAATTGCCGCCGAAGAAGAATGCATCGCGTTCCGCGAGCAGGGGATGTGCGTGCCGATCATCCGGCCCAAATCGTTCATTGGGCCGGAGCGCCTTGGGGTGTTTGCGTTGTTTTATGACTGGGCCTACACGGGCCACGGATTCCCGATGATCGGCAACGGGCGCAACCGCTACCAGTTGCTTGACGTGGAAGACCTCTGCGAAGCCATCTGGTTGACCATGACGCTGCCGGCGGCCGTGGTGAACGACACGTTCAACATCGGCGCCAAAGATTTCACCACCATGCGCGAAGATTATCAGGCGGTGCTGGACGATGCCGGCCACGGCAAAAAAATCCGCGGCTTCCCGGCCGCGCCGATGATTTGGACGCTGCGGTTTTTGGAGCTGCTGAAGTTGTCGCCGCTCTACAAGTGGGTTTATGAAACCGCCAGCGAAGATTCGTTTGTCAGCATCGAAAAAGCGGAGCGGGTGCTGGGCTTCCGGCCCAAGTATTCCAACAAGGAAGCGCTGGTGCGCAATTACCGGTGGTATGTGGCGAACTTGGACGCCTTCCGCAACGCGAGTGGGGTGTCGCACCGCGTCCCGTGGAAGCAGGGCATCCTGCGGCTGGCCAAGTGGTTCTTCTGAAATGAAAGGGCGCGAGCCAGCCAAGGTGGAAATCCAATGCCCGGCTTGCGGGCGCGAGGCTTGGCTTGTGCGCAAGCCGAAGTATGACGGCTTCACCAAGGTGGGCGAGACACTGACCTGCGCGCTGTGCGCCCACGAGTTTGCCAGCGAGTCCGAGGTGCCGTTCCGCGGCAGCCGCCAGCCGCAGGTGTTCACTGCCGCCGACCGCCCGCGCCCGGTGCAGGTTTTCCGCGAAGATGAAAAAGGCCGGATGTGCCGCTATTGCGCGGAGTATGTGGTGAATCCGTTTATCCAGCGTTGCGGGCTGCACAAATGCGAAGTGCAGGCCACGGACACCTGCCCGCATTTCCGGCCCAAGCCGCCGCCCAAAGAGGAAGCGGAAAACGAGACTCCCGGCCCGTTTCGTTTGTGAAACGGGGTGCGGAGCGGAGGGGACGAGGGTCAGGCCACTAGCGACCACGCCACGCCGGTGGCGGCCGCGCCAAGCATCAGCACCGCGGGGTGCAGGTTTTTCCAGAGGAAAAGCGTTAGCGCCACGGCGAATACCACGCTTGCTTGCAGCGATGGCCAATGCGCGCCGGCAGGGATCAACGCCGTGGCGAGGCGCAGGGCGGTTGCCGTCAACAAGCCGACCAGCGCGGGCATCAGGCCGCGCATGGCGGCGCGGAATGCCGGGCGGTCGCGCAGGCGAAACGCCAACGAGCCGAGCACCAGCAAAATGACGCTGCCCGGCAGACACACCGCCACGGTGGCCGCCACCGCACCCCAAAAGCCGGCGGTGTGGTAGCCGGCAAATGTTGCCAGATTGACCGCGATAGGCCCCGGCGTAATTTCGGAAACCGCCAGAATGTCGAGAAAACGCTCCGCACTCAACCAGCCGTTGGCGGTCACGGCGTGCTGCATCAGCGGGATCATGTTGTAACCCCCGCCAATGCTGAAGAGGCTGATCTCGAAAAACGTGGCGAAGAGCTGGAGATAGATCATCATGGTGCAGGGCGCGGGCGGCGCAACCAGTGGAGAATCAAACCGACGGCAATACCGAGCAAAATCAACACCACCGGACTGCATACCCGTTGGAACAAAAGGACGGCGCAAGCCGCCGCCGCCAGAATGGGCCAGAACGTGCGCAGGTTGGCACGGCCCAGCCGCCACGCGGCGCCGACAATGATGGCCACCACGGCCGGCCGCAGGCCAACCAGCGCCGCGGAGAGCCAGCGGTTTTCCCAGTTGCCGGCCACGAGCATCGCCAAAGCAAGAATGACGAAGAAGGCCGGCAGCACCACGGCCACCACCGCCACGAACGCGCCGCGTTTGCCCACCAGCCGCAGGCCGGCCAGTACCGCAAAGTTGACAATGATGACGCCAATACCCGATTGGGCGATGGCGAACAACTCGGCGGTATCCGGCGCGGAAAGCCAACGGCGGCGGTTGACCAGCTCCGCCTCAAAGACAGGCAGAGCCGCCATGCCGCCGCCGAACGCGCCAGCGCCAATCCGGAGAAAACTCCAGAATATACTCAGGCAGGTGGGCCGCACCGGTTACTCGGTTGCGGGCGTCTCCTCGGAAGAGTCTTCGTCTTCGTCGGTGTCGTCCATGTCGTACCAGTCGTTGGTATCGCCGCCCAAGTAGAGCTGGCGCTGCTGCATCGCCTTTTCGCGGGCCTCGCTGATTTTTGCGCCGATGGCGCCAAGGTCCGCCAAATTGATGCGCAGTTGGCTCATATAGCCATCCTGGAGATAGGAGGCGCTTTCCACGTTGCCGGGGCCGGCGGGGATGGCCGGGGCATGGTTCTCCCCGGTGGCCGCATCCAGCCATTGGACAAAGCTGCGGATGGTGTCAAAGAGTGCGATGTGCGAGGCTTCCACAATCGGGGTTTCCGGGTTGGGGAAGGCCGCCTTCCAGGCCGGCAGGCTGGTGACGCCATCGGTGGCGCCGTCCAATGCGCGGTCCACGAGGGGCTCGATCAGCGCGGGATCGCCGACGCTGAAGACAGCGCCATCGGCCAGCCAGGCCACATCCGCGGTGAACGTCCGGGGCAGGAAAGCCGGCCACTCTGCCTGCGCTTCTTCCGGCAACTCAATGGCGATCCGCATTTGGTCAACCGGAATGTCGCGGTAGGTGCGCGGTGTGCTCAGGGTCGCGGTGAGGTTGACGCCACTCTCCTTGGCTTCGGGAACACTGGCGAGCATGGCCGCGATGCCATCGTTGAACAAATTAACACCTTCCACAAAGAGGCCGCGGGTGGCGGCGACATCCTTGAGGTTGGCATATTCCACGAAACGCAGCGGCAGGTCGGCCTTCGGCGGCAACAGCGCCATGCTGATATCGCCGACAAGCTGTTCGTAGCCGGCCTTTTCCAGCGCCATGTAGCGGGTGATGAATTCCTCGGGGATTTCCTGCGGCATGGATTTCAACGCCTTCTCCATAAAGCGCAGATACGGGCCGGCGATCATGTTGAAGTCACCCATGTTGACGGCGCTGACGATCAGTGCGCCCGGCAGGGCCACCACAGCAGATGCCGCACCCGGAGCGCGAATGGTGTCCATCCAGCGCGCCAGCGTGGTGCCGGCGATGGGGGCAGCGCGGTAGTGCAGGTTGAGCTTGTCGTTCGCCACGCCCACGCCCAGCACAACTTCATCCACTTGCGCGGCCACCTGCAAATAGGCGTCAAAGTATTCCTTGGCAAACGGCTCCATTTGCGCGGGCGCATCCGGGTCGTTGACCATGACATCCATTTGCTCACGCACCAGCGGCCCATAGGTATCGGTCAGGGCCGCGGGGCGCACTTGGATGGCCAGCACGCCTTCCACCGGCAGGATGGGGGGCAGCGCGTTCAGGAGCGATTCGCCTTTGCGGGCATCGCCGGGATTGTCGGCGGCCACCAGCGTCGCGCCGTGGCGGATGAAGTACACATTTTCCCACAGCACGCCGGCATCCTCCGGGGGGGAGTAGTGCTCGATCTTGTCGGAGAGCCGCCCCTGATTTTCCCAGCCGTTCTGATCGAGATAGGCGAAATAATCGGCGCCATCGTTATCCACGGGCAGATAGAGCACAAAGCTCCCGGCGGGGGAGGCGCTTTCGAACCAGACCACGCGCACATTGCCATCGGGCGTGATGCCCATGCCCGGCATGCTGCCCAGGCCGGAATAGAGAATCATGGATGTCATTTCTTTGGGGATGGGGTTGCCGACGGACTTGGTCAGATCGAAAACCACGCCGGCCAGCGCGTCCAGCCCGCGGATTTCCACCAGGCCAAGGACTGACGGGGTGTCGGATGCCCAGCCGGGCATGACCAACAAACCCAACAACAACACAATCGCAATCAACGAGCTCCATTTTTTCATGAGGCGGTTCTCCAAGGTGGGTTGCATGTACGGAATCACATTCGCCGGGGAGTATAACGGCCGGAGGCAGTTCCGGAAAGAAAAACCATCAAAAAAAGAACTTGCATAATGAACGAATGTTCAGTTATATTGCTGACAAGATCAAGAGGGAGGAAAACGCCATGCCCAGAGACATTCGCCTTGCCGAGAAAATCCGCCAACTGCGCCACTTTTGGCGGCAGGAACGCCGCGCGCCATCCTACGCGGAAATGATGGAACTTTTTGGTTATAAATCCCGCAACGCGGTTTTCGGCTTGCTGCTGAAGCTGGAAGAGGCCGGCTGCCTGACCAAGGATGATCACGGTCGTGTTGCGCTGTTGCCGCCCATCACCGGCACCGTCCGGGTGCTGGGCTCCGTGGCCGCCGGTTTCCCGACTCAAGAGGAAGAGCAGGAGGCCGACGCCATCACGCTCGACGAGTACCTCGTCAAAAATCCCGACAACACCTTCATGCTGACCGTGCGCGGTGATTCCATGATCAATGCCGGCATCCTGCCGGGCGATATTGTCCTGGTGGAAAAGGGGCCGCGGCCCAACCAGAATGATATCGTGGTGGCGCGGGTGGATGACGAATGGACGCTGAAATACTACGTGCGCGATGCGGCGGGAGTGCGCTTGGAGCCGGCGAATCCGAAGTATCGGTTCATCCGGCCGCAGCGGTCGCTGGAAATCGGCGGGGTGGTGCGCGCGGTGATTCGCAAATATAATTAGTAGCGGGCGTGTTCGCGGCGTGCGGCGAGGGCCGCCGAACCCGGCAACATCAGCGCCAGCAGCAGGCCCACGAGGGTAAAGCCGATCATCCAGTTGAAGATCATGGGCAGGCCCCAGCGGTCGGCCACTGCGCCCAGCAGGGTGGCGCCAATGCCGCCGGTGCCGACGCCAAAGCCCAGCGTCAGACCGGAGGCCAAGCCGACATTATTGGGCAGCAACTCCTGGCCCAGCACCACGGTGGTGGCAAAAGTGGCGATCAACGCAAAGCCGGCCAGTGCAATCACGATCAAGCCCGGCACCCCGCTGGTGCGGGGAAAGAGATAGAGCAGGGGAATCATCACCACCAGCGAAGCGACAATCAGCGGCTTCAGGCCCCAGCGGTCGGCGGCGGGTCCGCCGGCCAGCGTGCCCCATGCCCCGGCAAACAGGAAGAGCGAGGTGAGCGCGGCGGCATGTTCCTTGCTGTAATCCAGATGATGGATGTAATACTGCGGCAGGAACGTCACGATGCCGAAATGCGTCCACGTGCGCATGATGATCAGCAAGACGAGTATTACCACCGGATAGACCACCGCCCACGTGAAGCGGGTTTTGGGGCGCGGGGGCTGTTGGGTGCCGGCAACATGGGCCGGCGTTGCCGTGATGGCCGGCAGTTTACGCCAGAGCACGAGCGCCATCAGACCGTTAAGCAACAAAAATCCCATTGTGCCGTTACGCCCGGCCAGCGCCAAAAATCCGGTGGCCAGAATCGGTCCCAACGCAAAACCAAAATTGCCGCCCACCGAAAACAGCGACATCCCTGAGGCTTTGCGCTTGCCGCTGGCCTGTCGGGCGAACTTGGAGGCTTCGGGGTGATAGGCCGCCACCCCGATGCCGCTGATGAACGCGGCCAACATCAACAGCGGATAGTCTGGCATATAGCCCGCTGCCGCCATTCCCACGCCTGCCAGCAAACAGCCGGAGGGAATCAGCCACGCCGCATGAAAGCGGTCGCTGAACACGCCAAATGCCGGTTGAATGACCGACGAGCTGACATTAAACGCCAGCATCACCATGCCCACTTGCAGTTGGCCCAGGCCGAGGGTTGGCTGCAAAAAGGCCAGCAGCATGGTCAGACCGCCCTGCACAAGGTCCGTCACGGCGTGGCCCAGACTCAGCAACGCAATGGGTTTCCGCCTCATGATCGGGGCGCGGGGTGGGGGGTGTTCAGCAAATAGGTCATTACAACAGAAGTCCAGATGTATAACGGGGCGGGGCAAAGATAAATGATAAAAATCGGCTGCGGACAGACAATGGCCGGGCCGGGACGACGAGGCCGGCCCCGCGCCAAATTCCATGCTTGCGTTGAATGGTTTTGAAAGGGTATTTTTCGTTGCAACATGCTGGTTGTGCGTCAATACCGCAGGGCAGGCTTGCGGGCTGGCCAAAATGACGAAGGAGCATCCCCTTGACTTCGAACGACGATTATATCTTGGAAATACTGGAGAATGTCGGGCTGATCACGCGGGAGCAGGCGGTCACCGCGCGCCAACTGGCCACCCAGGACGACGAGGGGGTCGTGGATGTGCTGGCCCGCGAGGGCGTGGTGGACAAGCTCGATGTCCTCAAGGCGCTGGCCGCCCAGTTCGGCATGGAAACCATCACCCTGACCGGGTTGGATATTCCCCGCGAAGTTCTCGACATGGTTCCCGGTGACGTGGCCCAGCGCTACAAGGTTGTCCCGGTTTTCAAAAATGAAAACGTCCTGACCGTGGCCTTGGGCGATCCGCTGGATGTGGATACGCTCGACGGACTGCGCTACGTGCTCAAGACCAACGTGGAAGGCGTGGTGGCACCGCCAGAGGAAATCGAGAAGGCCATCGCCAACTACTACGGGCGGGCAACCGGCGCGGTGGAATCCATGCTGACGGAAATCACCGAAGGCACCTTGGCCCTGCCGGATGAAGTCAAAAACCAGTTGGTGGCGGATGAAAACATCACCGAAGCCGACGCGCCGATCATCAAGCTGGTTAGCTTGATCATCATGGAAGCCTTCCGCAACCGCGCGTCGGATATTCACTTGGAACCCATGCCCAAGAAGTTCCGCGTACGTTACCGGATTGACGGCGTGCTGCACGAGGTGGACAGCCCGCCCAAGCGCTTGCAATCGGCCATTATCAGCCGCGTAAAGATCATGGCCAACATGAGCATTGCGGAAAAACGCGTGCCGCAGGACGGACGCATCCAGATCAACGTCATGGGGCGCGACCTCGACTTGCGCGTGTCGTCCATCCCGACGAATCACGGCGAAAGCATCGTCATGCGTATCTTGGACAAGGCTGGCATTGCGCTGGGCCTGCCGCAATTGGGGTTCTTCTCCGACGACCAGCAGGTGTTCGAGCGCCTGATCGGGCTCTCCGACGGCATCATTCTGGTGACCGGCCCCACCGGTTCCGGCAAAACCACCACGCTCTATGCCTGCTTGAACGCCATCAACAAGCCCGACCGCAAGATCATTACCGTGGAAGACCCGGTGGAATACCAGATGAGCGGCATCAACCAGGTGCAGGTGCGCACGGATATCGGCATGACGTTTGCCGCGGCGCTGCGGTCTATCCTGCGCCAAGCGCCCAACATTATCATGATCGGTGAAATCCGCGACATGGAAACCGCGGAAATTGCGGTGAATGCTTCGCTGACCGGTCACTTGGTGTTCAGCACGCTGCACACCAACGATGCCCCCAGCGCAGTCACCCGTTTGATTGACATTGGCGTGAAACCGTTCCTGGTGGCGTCGTCCATCCGCGCCATCATGGCCCAGCGCCTGGTGCGGCGCATCTGCGACAAGTGCAAGGAGCCGTATACGCCGGAAGAAGCCGAGCTGCGGCTGCTCGGTCCGGCGGCCCAACAGTTGGCCGCCGCGCAATTGTTCCACGGCAAGGGTTGCGCGGATTGCGCCTTTACCGGCTACCGCGGCCGACTCGGCATTTATGAAATCTTCCAAATTGACGATCAGGTGCGGAACCTGATTTTCGATCAGGTGGCGGCCGTGGAATTGCGCACCAAGGCGCGCGAGTTGGGGATGCGTACGCTGCGGGAAGACGGCTTGCGCAAAGTGGTGGCCGGACTGACTACGGTGCAGGAAGTCCTGCGCGTGACGATGGGAGATAGCGACTAATGAGTACGTTGCGAGCCGCTGACATCCAAATGGACGACCTGCTGGAGCTGGCCGTCGCCGAAGGCGCGTCCGACCTGCACTTGGCCGTAGGGCTGCCGCCGGTGCTGCGCATTCATGGCTCCTTGGCGCCGCTGGATGCCGAACCGCTGCGCCCGGAGGATACTGAACGCCTCGTCCGGAGTTTTGCGCCGGCGCACCATCTCGAAGCGCTGGAACGCGACTTGGGTTCGGACTTCGGTTTCCCGTTCCGCGATCTGGCGCGCTTCCGCGTCAGCATTTTCCGCCAAAAGGGGCATGTGGGCATTGTCCTGCGCCAGATTCCCACCAAGATGCTGACGCTGGAAGAAATCGGCCTGCCCGCGCAGTTGAAGGAGCTGTTGTTCAAGCCGCGCGGATTGATTCTGGTGACGGGTCCGACGGGCTCCGGCAAAACCACCACGCTGGCCAGCATGCTCAACATCATCAATCAAGAGCGCGATTGCCACATCATCACGGTGGAAGACCCCATTGAGTATTACCACACCCACCAGCGCTCCGTGGTCACGCAGCGGGAAATCGGCGTGGATGTGCCGACCTTCAAAGAGGCGTTGCGCCGGGCGCTGCGCCAGGACCCGGATGTGATTCTGGTCGGCGAAATGCGCGACTTGGAGACGATGGAGGCCGCCATCACCGCGGCAGAAACCGGCCACCTGGTGTTCGCCACGCTGCACACCACCGGCGCCGCGCGCACGGTGGACCGCATCGTGGATGCGTTCCCCACCAACCAGCAGGAGCAAATCCGCGCGCAGCTTTCCACCAGCATCGTGGCGGTGATTTCGCAAATCCTGATGCCGCGCAAGGACCAGCCCGGCCGCATCGCTGCGTTTGAAATCATGATTGCGACGCCGTCCATCCGCTCGCTCATCCGCGACAACAAGACGTTCCGCATCACCTCGGACCTGCAAACCGGGGCGAAGTGGGGCATGCAGACGCTGGACTCGCATTTGATCGAACTGTGGCGTGGCGGCAAGATTGCGTATGAGGAGCTGGTGACCAAGGCGCAGGACACCGAAGAAGTCTTGCAGCAAATCCGGACCAATCAAAAGTAGGCAGGGCAGGAACATGACCGAATATTCCGATATGTTTTTGGAAGAACTGGTGCGCACCGGATTGTTGACCGACACCCAGGCGGCGGAGATCATGGATGAGCACGCGCGGTCAGGCAAACCGCCCAAGGACATCGTGCAGGAAATGGGGCTGGTCACGGAAGATCAGGCACTGGACATCATCGCCCAACTGATGGGGGCGGAGCGCGTGGACCTGGAGCACATGTCCGTGGCGGTGGAAATCATCCAGACGGTTCCGGGCAGCGTGGCCCGCATGTACAGCATCATGCCGGTGGCCGCCGATGGCAACTCGATTACGCTCGCGGTGTCCAATCTGGTCACGCCGGAAACCACCGATGAAATCCGGTTTGTGCTCAGCAAGGACATCCAATTCGCCGTGACGGAGCCCGCGGCCATCACCAACGCCCTTTCGCGCTATTACGGCAGCGAAGACGAGAGCATGAAGGACATGCTTTCCAGCCTCGAGAGCGAACTGGAAGGGGCGGGGGATCTGCTGGAAAGCGGCGCGCGTGGCGATGACATTGCCTCCATGGAGGCCGCGGCCAACTCCCGGCCCGTGGTGCGTTTTGTAAACCTGGTGCTGTATCAAGCGGTGCAGGACCGCGCGTCCGACATCCACTTCGAGCCGTTTGAAGACGAATTCAAAATTCGGTACCGCGTGGACGGCGCGCTCTATGAAATGGCGCCGCCGCCGCGGCACCTGGCCTTGCCGGTGACATCGCGCCTCAAGGTCATTTCCGGGTTGAACATTGCCGAGCGTCGCATCCCGCAGGACGGGCGCATCCAATTGCCGGTGGCCGGCCGCATGATTGACTTCCGTGTGTCCACCCTGCCCACCCAGTTTGGCGAAAGCGTGGTGCTGCGCGTACTCGACCGCAGCGTGGTGTCCCTCGACCTTGAAAATATTGGAATGCCGGACGACATCTACCAGTATTTCTGCGAGGACATTGACAAGCCCAACGGCATCATGGTGGTGACCGGTCCGACCGGTTCCGGCAAAACCACCACGCTCTATTCCGCGCTGCGCCGGCTGAACACCATCGAGAACAAACTGCTTACCGCCGAAGAGCCGGTGGAATATGACATTGACGGCATTATCCAAGTGCCGATCCATGAAGCCATTGGCGTGACCTTCTCCCGCGTGCTACGCGCCTTCCTGCGTCAGGATCCCGACATCATCATGGTCGGTGAAATTCGCGACATTGACACGTCGGAAATCGCCATTCAGGCGTCGCTGACCGGCCACTTGGTGTTCAGCACGCTGCACACCAACGATGCCGCCGGCGCCATCACCCGTCTGATTGACATGGGCGTGGAGCCTTTCCTGATTGCCTCCACGCTGGAGGCGGTGCTGGGCCAGCGCCTTGTGCGCACCATCTGCAACAACTGCAAAACGGCCTATCAGCCCACGCCGGAAATCTTGCAACAACTGGGCATGACCGAGAAGCAGGTGGGTGGCCGCCCGTTCTATTACGGCGCGGGCTGCTCCTATTGCAATCAAACCGGCTACAAGGGGCGGCGCGGCATTTACGAGTATCTGCGCGTCAAGGACCCGATCCGCGATTTGATTAACAAGCGCAAACCCACGCTGGTCATCCGCGACAAGGCGGTTGAGTTGGGAATGCGCACGCTGCGCGAGGATGGCATCCGCTGCATCCTCGACGGCTATACCACGGTGGAAGAAGTGTTGAAGTATACGTAAGCAAGGCCGGCTCACGGGCCGCAACAAGTTCAGAATAAAGGGAGAGTAAACATGGCGCGCTACAAATTCACGGCGTTGGATCCCAAGGGCAAGGAAGTGCATGGCGAAATCGAGTCGGACAGCCAGTCGCAGGCCGTGGCCCGGATCCGCGAAAAGCAGCTTTTCCCCACCAAGGTCGAAGAGCTGGCCGGCGGCGGCGCCGTTGCCCCGCGCCGGAGCGGCGGCAAGGGCAAGAGCGCCCTCCAAATGGAATTGCGCCTGCCGAAGTTTTTGCAGGGGGTCAAGTCCAAGCAACTGACCACGTTCACCCGGCAGATGTCCACCTTGGTCAGCGCCGGTTTGCCGCTCATGCGCGCGCTGCGCGTCTTGCAGCGCCAGGAAAAGAACCCGGCCCTGCGCGATGCCGTCGTCCAGATGGCGGAAAGCATTGAATCCGGCAGCACGTTTGCCGAAGCCCTCGCCGCGCACCCGAAGATTTTTGACCGCCTGTTTGTCAACATGGTCAAAGCCGGTGAACTCGGCGGCGTGCTCGAAGTGGTCTTGGCGCGTTTGGCCGAGTTCCAGGAAAAGGCTGAAAAAATCAAAGGCAAGGTCAAGAGCGCCATGACCTATCCCATCGTGGTGCTGGTGATGGCGCTGTCCATTCTGACTTTCCTGATGACCTACATTGTGCCCAAGTTTGCGGATATCTTTGCCGACCTGATGGGCGGCAAGGGAATGCCCATGCTGACCCAGATGGTCATGAGCGCCAGTTCGACCATGGTCCAGCGCTTTCCGGTGGTGTTAGGCGTGATTGTCGCCATCGTGGTGATTGTCAAACTGCTGGCCAAAACCACGCAGGGGCGTTACCTCATTGACAAGTTCAAGCTGCACGCGCCCGTGTTTGGCACCTTGATCAGCAAGAACTCCATCTCCCGTTTCACCCGCACGCTCGGCACCCTGATGTCCGCTGGCGTGCCCGTGCTGCAAGCGCTGAACATCGTCAAGGAAACCGTCGGCAACGAAGTGATTTCCCGCGCGGTGACGCTGATCCACGACGCCGTCAAGGAAGGTGAAAACATGGCCCCGCCCATCGCGGCATCCAAGGTGTTCCCGCCAATGGTCGTCAGCATGGTGGAAGTCGGCGAAGAAACCGGCGCGCTGCCCGACATGCTGATGAAGATTGCCGATTCCTACGACGACGACGTGGACAACGCCGTCGCCGCCATGACCTCCATCATCGAGCCGCTGCTGATCATCTTCCTCGCGGTCGTGGTGGGCACCATCGTCATCGCGCTGTTCATGCCGCTGGTCTCGATCATTGGCGGTCTCAGCGGCGCCTGAGCCTGACCCTTGCCGGCACCGCCGGCCCGGCACGGCGCGGCCTTTCGGGGCCGCGCCGTTGCTGTTGAAAATGAAAGCTTGCGTGTTCACCGCACGGAAGGTAAAAGCGGGCATTTCCGAAAGTGGAGGTGAATATGTCGTCAGGTGAATTGCGCTACACGGCCGCCCATTGCTGGGTGCGGGAGGAAGGCTCCGTGGTGGTGGTGGGCATTACGGATTACGCTCAGGAACAAATGTCCGAATTGACCTTTGTGGAATTGCCGGAAGTGGGGGAAGAAGTTGCGGCGGATGACGAAGTCGCCGTGGTTGAATCCGTCAAAGCCGCCAACGATGTCTATGCGCCGCTCAATGGCACCATCACTGAAGTTAATGAAGCGCTTTTGGAGCAACCCGAACTGGTCAATTCCGACCCGTTTGGCAAGGGTTGGCTGTTCAAGATGAAGCCGGCCAACAAGGCCGACCTGGCCGATTTGCTCGATGCGGACGAATACGAAGCCTCGCTGCCGCTCGACGACGAAGATTGACCGGCTGTTTCTGCGGTCGCGAAGGGGGGACGTTTAATCCAGTGGCACCAAGTGGACGGGGTGGCCGGCCAGATAGGCCCGCAAGTTGTCCGCGGCAATTTGGATCAAGCGACGGCGGGCGGCATCAGTGGCCCACGCCAGATGCGGCGTGATGATGCAACGGGGGGCCTTGAGCAGCGGGTTGTCGGGGGCCGGCGGTTCGGTGGAGAGCACATCCACCGCCGCGCCCGCCAAGCGGCCTGCCGCCAACGCGTCGGCCAAATCCTGCTCAATAATCAGTGGCCCGCGCGAGGCATTCAGCAGGAATGCGCCGGGTTTCATGGTGGCCAGCCGTTGGGCATTCACCAACCCCGCGGTTTCCGGAGTCAGGGGGCAATGCAGGGAAACCACATCGCTTTGCGCAAAAATTTCTTCCACGCTGGCGTAGCGCACCCCCGGCGGGAGCCGCTGCGTTTGGTCGCGCCGATTGGCCAGCACGGTCATGCCGAACGCCTGCCCAATGCGTGCCACCGCCTGGCCAATTTGTCCGAACCCAATGATACCCAACGTCAACCCGGCCAACTCGATTTGCGGGCTGAGCCGGTAGCAATAGTCCGGATTCCGCGCCCAGCCGCCGGAACGTGCATCCACGCTATGGAGCCCAACCTGGTTGGTCAGCTCCAGCAACAGGGCAAAGGTATGCTGCGCCACCGAGTCCGTGCTGTAGCCCGGCACGTTGCTCACCGTTAAGCCGCGCTCCTTGGCCGCCGGCAGGTCAATGGTGTTCCACCCGGTGGCCAAAATCCCCACGTAGCGCAGATTGGGGGCGCGGCGGATCGTCTCAGCCGATAGCACGCCTTTGTTCAGCATGACGGCCTCTGCATCGCCCACGCGCGCTAGCACTTCCGCCGGCGGGGTCCGCGGGTATATGGTGCAATCGGCCAGCGCTTCTATCGGCTCCCAAGACAGGTCTCCGGGATTCGTAGCGTGGGCATCCAAAATAACCAATTTGATCTTCCTCATGGCCGCAGAGTAGGTCACTTGGCCGGCAGATGCAAGCGCCTGACGCCGACCGGCCAACATCTGCCCGAAATTGCGCCAAATGCACTTGCGGAATCAGGGGCGATAGATCATAATAATCTAATAATGAAATCCTTGCCGTCATTGCGCGCGTGGTTTGTTGCTATTCTGTTGGGAGGCCTGTGGTTTGCGGGCACCGCGACCGCGGCAACCCATCCACTGGGGTGGGGCAATAACTCGGCCTTCAAGGCTTTCCCGGTGCCCACCAATGTCATGAGCGGGGCTTCGGCCATCGCCGCTGGCTACGACCATTCTTTGGCCGTCAAGGATGGCCGGGTGTGGGCGTGGGGCACAAACGACTTCGGTCAAACCAACGTTCCAGTAGCCGCGCAAAGCGGTGTGACGAAAGTGTCCGCCGGCTCGTCCTTCAGCATGGCGCTAAAAAGTTCCGGCGATATTGTGGTGTGGGGTTCGCCAGTACTGTCCTCCAATATCCCGGCGAATGCCGTCAGTGGCGTCAGCGCTATTTCAGCCGGCGAATGGCACGCACTGGTGCTCAAGAATGGCGGCGTTATTGCGTGGGGATCCAATTCTTACGGCCAGTGCAATGTTCCGGTTTCGTTGACCAACGGCGTCACGGCCATCGCCGCCGGCGGCTTTTACAGCATGGCACTCAAGGATGGCGGGGTGCAAGTCTTTGGTATTTCGGCCACCAACCAGTTGGCTTGGGGCATCCGGGATATTCCCACGGAGGCGCTCAGTGGCGTGAGCGCCATTGCCGCCGGCCGCTGGCACGCCCTCGCCTTGAAGAACGGCAAAGTGATTGCCTGGGGCGCGCCACATGACGATGCCACAGATGTTCCTCTCGCTGCGCAAAGCGACGTGACGGCCATCGCTGCTGGCGACCTGTTTAGCTATGCGCTAAAAACCGATGGCTCCATCGTTCACTGGGGCGCATACTTCGACGGCCAGGACCAGATTCCCCTTGCCGCGGCTACCGGCGTGACGGCCATCGCTGCGGGCGTATCCCACGGCTTGGCCCTGTGCCCGGTCATGCCGCCGCGCTTCCTCGCCACCACGTTGCCCGATGCCTACCAAAACAAGCCTTACACCAACCAACTGCTGGTGGCAGCCGATCCCGCGGCCACCTTCATCAAAGGCACGCCGTGGGGCCCCGCGTGGTTGAACCTCAACGTCAGCAACGGCCTGTTGACCGGCACGCCGCTGGAAACTGGCGCCGCCCAACTAAGCGTGATTGCCAGCAACGCCTATGGAGTCGTGACGCAGGCATTCCAAGTCACCATTTTGGACAAGCCGATTGAGCCGCCCGTGTTTTACACCACCAACCCGCTGCCCAGCGGCACAGTCGGCGCGCTCTACGAATACCAGATTGTGTTCAGCAATACGCCCACCATCAGCCTCGTATCCGGCGAAGGCCAGTTGCCCGCTGGCTTGACCTTGGAAGACGACGGCTTCTTGCACGGCATCCCGACGCAGGTGGAAGCGCTCTTCTTCACGGTCCGCGCCACGAACCAGGCCGGCGCCAGCAACCGGGTGTATAACATCACCATCAACGCCCCGGCCGATGAACCGGAATTCATCACCGACAGTCCGCTGCCAGATGGCGTGGTGGGGCAGCCATACTTGTGCGATATCGAAGTCGCCAACTACCCGAATATTATCGGTCTATACTCCGGCACCTTCCCGGAAGGCCTGGGTATCACGCTGGAAGGCCAAATTACCGGTACGCCGGTGAAGGTCGAAACCGCCAACTTCATCCTCTACGCCACCAACATGGTCGGCACGGCTTCGAAGTCCTACAGCCTGCACATCTCCGGCCCGCCGATTTTCGTGACGGATAGCCCGTTGCCGTTCGGTTCCCTTGGCGAACCCTATTCACAACAAATCGAAGCCATTGGCGATCCGCTCTTCCTGGTATTTAGCGGCGCACTGCCCGGCGGTTTGGACCTCGCCACCAACGGCTGGCTCACCGGCACGCCCACCACCACCGGCGACTTCAACTTCACCGTGCGCGCCACCAACGACTTCGGCTATACCAACAAGGATTACTCGATCAACATCGGCGCGGGCCCGGTCTTCAGCACCACCAACCCGCTGCCCAACGGCCGCGAATCCTCCGCCTACTCTGTCTGGATCGTCGCCAGCGGCGATCCGGACTACACCCTGCTTTCGGGCACACTGCCCGGTGGCCTCACGTTGAGCCTCGCCGGCGAACTGAGTGGCATCCCCACCAACGCCGGCAACTACAACTTTACCATCTTGGCCAGCAACCAATATGGCATTGCCGATCGTGAGTTCGACCTCGCCATCCTGGGCGCCACGCCGCCGCGCATCACCGCCATCCGCGCCACCAATGGCAACCTGGTGCTGACTTGGACCAACTATAACGACGTGGGCGGAGTCACCGTCTGGCGTTCCCACAGCCTGACCAGTGAGCCGGTTCCGTGGACTAATCTGGGAGTGCAGACTTCGCCGTGGACGAACCCCGCGCCCACGAACACCACCTACTTCCACCTGCGCCTCGCGCCCTGACCGGCCCCTCCCATCGCACTTTTCCACACTGTGGAACTTTTGGCCCAAAGTTGTTCCGGCTCTTCGCGGATTTGTGTGGGCGGGGGTCAGGCCCAGGCAACGGTTTTGTTCAATGCAGACGGGGCTGAAACG
>MWEZ01000016.1 GCA_002071335.1 Verrucomicrobia bacterium ADurb.Bin018 | reverse complement strand
GGGAATCGTCACTTGCCGTTCTTGCCGCCCATCGCCAAACGCCAGCTTCCATTCACGGTTGCTCAGCTCCATCGCTAGGTATAAAGTAGGATCGCTATGTGGGTTTTGTTTCATGTCTTCTGGTTCCTTTCTTGTGGTTGATCCACATCACCATGATGCATGAACGAAACCCCATAGCATCTACAATCCGAACGGATTTTTTGTAGGGCGGGAATGGTTGAGGAACGATACCTTCCCGCCGGGAACGGCTGGAAGGTCTACGACCGTTCCAGCCCTTCAATCCGAACGGATTTTTTGTAGGGCGGGAATGGTTGAGGAACGAAACCTTCCCGCCGGGAAAGGCTGGAAGGTCTGCGACCGTTCCAGCCCTTCAATCCGAACGGATTTTTTGTAGGGCGGGAATGGTTGAGGAACGAAACCTTCCCGCCGAGAGAAGGCTGGAAGGTCTACGACCGTTCCAGCCCAACAAGATTGATGAAGGGACCCTATTGGCCCTGCGGCTTGCCGAAGGAATACAGCCGGAACAACACGGCCGGGGCCGGCGTGAAGGTGATGGTCTGTCCGTTGATTTGATATTCCTCCATGGGCAGCAACGACCAGTTCCATCGGTTGGTGAGCAGGGTGTCCGCCCACCAAATGTTGTTGTGCAACCCATTCGCCTGATTGACCGTGACGATGATCTGCCCGTTGCTGACCACAAGTGACGTGGCCTCGCGCAGGGCGGTTGGTGTGCGGGTGACGGCGACCTCGGCGGCGTAGGTCACCACCGGCAATGGCGCGCCGGTGATGGAAAGGGCGCCAATGAATACGGCGCGTTCGTCGGTGCTGCCCGCGTTCCAGTTCCAGAAGCGGATGCGGGAGACGAGTTGTTCGGACTGCTCGGCAAATTCGCCGGTGAATTGTTGGTCGCCGATGGTGATTTGGTAGGTCTGTTCGGTAAGGAGTTCAAAGATGCAACTGCGCGGGATGTTACCCCAAGGGATGCCGGTGTTGATGCGTTCGGAGCCGTAGATGACGTAATTGGTGGTGCCGCCGTCGAAGAGCACCTGGGTGAGCCGCTGGTTGAAGCGATTCTCGAAGGAGAAGCCAACGGAGCTATTGCCCAAGCCGCCGTCAACGCCACCATTCTCAAAGAAGAAAGTGAGTTTGTCGCCGGGGACAAGCGGGGCGGAGAAGGGGCGGATGGCTTGGACGAACTTGCCGTCCTGAGCACGGAGACCCCATGCATAAGGACCGGTTTGACAGTACGGATTGGAGACGGCGAGGAAGCCGGAGCCGTCGCCGGTGATCTCCCACGCCTTGAACTTCTGGCCGCCGTTTGCGCCGCTGGTCCAAGTGGGGGCAAGGGCGGTGTAGATGGAGTTGGTGGGGGAATCCCACGCGCCATTGTTGAGGTTGACGGAGGAGTTGGTGCCGGTGACGCGAATGACGTTGACTCCTTCCGCCAGCGGCACGGACGAAATGGCCCAGTTGGTGGCGTAGGCCACGCTGCCGGTGAGGCTGTTGAGCTGGTTGCTCCACGTCAGGCGGCCGGTCAGGAAGCCGGCGGCACCACGGAGTTGGATGTTGGTGACGGCATTGCTGACGGCCGTAAGCGGCGCGGGGTTGGTGATGGTGATGAACGGCTCATCCAAGCGCAGGCAGTTTTGTACTGTCACGTGCCAATCCTTGCCGTCGTTGTTGTCCCACACGCGCCCTTGATCGCCCACGCCGTCCTTGAACACGAAATCGAGTTGCCAGGTGTCTTCGGGAATGGCGTAGGTGAGCCGCCAGTCGTTATCGGCATATTTGACCAACGCCTGCTCGCCGACATCGCGCCAGCCGTTGTGCCCCACGTGAAAGTAGATGCTGGTGGCATTCATCAGAGGGCCGCCGTTGGGTTTGTAGGTAATGGTGACCGGCACACAGCCATTGGGGGCTTGCGGCGTCCAGTTGACCGTGGCCGGCAGGTCGCCGCAATTGGCGACCGGCACGCTCCAGTTGAGACCATCGTTGTTGTCCCACTTGCTGCCGCCATCGGTGAAGGAGAGGTTGACTTCAAAGGTCAGCTCGGGAATCTCATAGTTGAGCACCCAATTGCCGTTGGATTTGACCATGGGGTGGTTGGAGGGATTTTGCCAGTTGTTGCGGCCGATATAGGCATAGACGCTGGCCGCGTTGGAGAGCGCGCCATCGCCGGAACTGTAGGTGATGCGCAGGGTGGAGCCGCACCCGCTGGGGTTGGGCGGGTCGAAGCTGGCGGCGGAGTCCTGTGGGAGGGGGGTCTTGGAATAGATTTGCAGCGAGTAGGCGCCAAGATTGAGGTTGGCCGCTGGCGTGCCGCCACTGGCGGTGATCGTGCCATTGACGGCAGGGCCAACGCCGCCAAAGGAGGCGTCGTAGGCGGTCTGGTCGGAATTGAAGAGGCAATACCATGTGCCGGCGGAGGGGAACGGCATGGAGTAGCCGGTGCGGGCAGTGGCCGAGGCGTTGATGACCAGCACAAGGTCGTCGGTCTGGCCGCCCTGGTCCCAGCGGACGACGCCGACCACCTTATCGGCGTTGTTGACGTGATGAACGTTGGCTTTGCCCACTTGCTTGAGGCCGGCGGTGACGCCGTGGAGATTGCGCCGCAGGTGAATGAGGTCGCTATAGGCCTGCACGATGCCGGCATAGGTGTTGGTGCGGCCCCAGCGGAGGGATTGGTCATTGGAAAAGGTGTACCACTCGTGCATTTCGGAGCCGGCAAAAATCATGGGGATGCCGGGGGAAACCAGTGCAATCATGTTGCCGAGCAGCGCGCGTTTTTTCGCCCAGTAGCTATCGGCATTGCTCGAATCAATATCATAGGCGAGGCGGTGTTTGTTGTTGAGGTCCCCGCAGGTATCGTGGCTGTCCATGTAGATCACGCGGTTGAAGCCGCCGTTGCTGAGGTGGTAAGCGAGGGCGCTCATGTCGCGGGCGGAGTCGCTGCCGGTGGTCATCATGCCGCGGATGTCGGTCAAGAAGTGGTAGCGGTCCCACTCGGCCTCGAAGTTGACGGTGCGGTCAAAGGCGTTGTCTTCGGCGATGCGGAAGACATCGGGGTGGTTGTTGGCGAGCCAGGTGTTGACTTCGTTGAGGGTTTGAATCCCCTGCGCGTTGTCGGAGCCACCCGCGTAGATGATGTTATAGACCGAGTCCCAGCGGAACCCATCAATTTTGAAATCTTCGACCAGCATTTTGATTTGGCCGTGGATGTAGTCGCGGACCTCGGCGCGGCCGTAATCAGGGCGGGTGGCGCCCCAATCGGTGTCGGCGCGCCAATCGTTATAGAAATAGATCCCACCCTTGCCGTTTTGCGACCAGCCGTCGTACTGCCAGAGGTCAAGGTCGGAGGGGCCGTAGTGGTTGTGGACCACATCCATGAGTACGGCGATGCCGTTTTCGTGGCAGGCCTTGACGAACCGTTTAAGACCGTCGGGGCCGCCAAACGAGGATTCCACGGCGTAGGGGTCGGAGGCGTTGTAACCCCACGAACGGTCACCGGGGAACTCCATGACCGGCATGAGCTGGACGGCGGAAACACCCAATTTTTTCAGGTGGGGGATTTTCTCGATGCACTGGTCAAAGGTGGACGGCAACCAGCTTTCGGCGTTGAAGGTGCCCACGTGCATTTCATAAATCACCAGATCATTGCGCCAGATGGCATTGAAGTTGGCCGCGCCGCCCCAGTCGAATGCCTTCTGGTCATAGACGATGGAATTGCCCGCCGAGTTGACTTGGCGCAAAGCACGCGGGTCTTTTTTGTCGGTGCTGTTGATTTTGAATTTATACTGGTCGCCCGCCTTGGCCTTGGGGACATCCACGGACCAGTAGCCATTCCAGTTGCCGCCGGGGGTATCTTTCACCAGAGCCGTGGTGCCCCAGGAGTTGAACGAGCCGCGCACCCCGACGGATGTAGCGTTGGGCGCCCACGTCCGGAAGGTGACCCCCGTGCCGCCCGCATCGGCGTACGGGATGGCGCCGATGCCACTGCGCGCGGATTGCCCCCACGCCAGAGAACCCGCCACCAGTCCAGCCCAGACCACCAACCAACCGCGTATTTTCATAACATAGACCTAACAGACTGCGCAGATATTTGCAAAAGCTTTGCGGGAAATAATTGTGCGGTTAGCGTGCCTGTCCGCAGCGGGGCATTTCGTCGTTTCTGGGGGCGCTGGCGCGCTGCCGCCTCGCGGCGCGCTCGGCGGAGAGGTCAGAGGTCAGATTTCATGGAGCAGCCACCGACCCAAGCAGGAAAACAGAAAAGAGCATTCAACGCAAGCGACGCCAACGCCACAAGCGTCGCAAACAAGATTTACTGTAGCCGGGCTCGTTGAGCCCGGGGCTGTTGGTTCGCTGGTCTTCAACTTAACCTCTGAACCCTGACCTCTGAACCCTCCGCCGCCTTGCGGCGGTGCGGGGGCTGTTGGCCTTCCTGTAGGCCGCCGTTGTACCGGCGGCGGGCGGTTGGATTTTCTGTCTTTATTGTAGCCGGCCTCGCTGAGGCCGGTGTCCGGAAGAAAATCCCCGCGGTCACCGCCCGCGGCTACAGTTAACAGCCAGGCTTTTAAGGCTGCGGCGGGCTGTTGGCTGCTCCCCTGTAACCTGCAACCTTTAACCTGTAACCGTCTTGCTGTAGCCGGGCT
The DNA here is from genome assembly GCA_002071335.1 of Verrucomicrobia bacterium ADurb.Bin018. Lineage (GTDB taxonomy): Bacteria > Verrucomicrobiota > Kiritimatiellia > CAIQIC01 > Lenti-01 > CAZNGD01. Next base: position 19,286 of record MWEZ01000016.1, on the reverse strand, counting down.
CGTTGAGCCCGGGGCTGTTTGGCTGGTTTTGCTCAGCGGTTCAGAGGTCGCAAAAAAAACGACGGCCCTGTTTTCTTCCCATGCCTTTTCCTGTCTTCCTGTTGATTCCTGTTTTCCTGCTTGGTTCTACGGCTGCTGGCTGTTCTTGTAGGAGGGCTCGTTGAGCCCGCTGCCGGGGTCACCGCCCCCGGCTACAGTCTGAACCTTTGCATCGTCGGCTGTTTCCGCCTTCTGGAGGGACAGCTTCCACGCCGTCCGCGCGGTAGCGCGGCAAGCCGGGCTGTTGGCGCTTTGGTTTTTGTAATCCCTGCCGAACTGAAGATTCAGCCCAATTACGATGCAGTAAGATAATCTTACCCGATGTGCTGCCTGCGTTTCGTATGATTTTCCACACCGTGGAAAAATCGGGTAAATTCGTTCCATACTGTGGAAAAATGAGGCCCAAAAGTTCCACGCAATGGAAAAACTTTCGGCGGATTTTCCACACAATGGAACAACTTTGAGGGTGTTTTTCCACGCTGTGGAAAAATCGGGCATAAAAGTTCCACACCGTGGAAAAATCCCGCCCACGCGGGATAAATAATTTCCACGCTATGGAAAAATCCGGGGGCGACCGCCAATTGTTTTCCACACCGTGGAAAAGTGAGGCGATTTGGAAAAAGGCGAGGTTTTATGAAGGGAAAAAGCCAGCCAACATCTTATCGAGTGAATGGCTCAAGTTAGGGGTGCCACTCGATGGGGAGGGGGACGGGCATGTATGGGAAGGGGGGGATGAGTTCTTCGATGAACTCCTCGATCTCACGAGTGGGCTGGGTTTCCGGTTCGGGGGTGGGGGGCTGGATTTCGGCAGCCGGCGCGGCGCGGGTGGTGGCGGTGACGTTCGGCGGCGCGGTCTTGGAAAAGATGAGCAGCGAATGGCGGCTCATATCGAGCGGCAGGGTGGTTTGGCCGGCGGGCAGGATGAAACCTTCGGTGGTCTTGGGGCCGATGTTGTCAAAATCCTTGGCGTAGAGCGCGGAGCCGGAGTTGTAATGGCAGTACCACGTGCCGGAAGTGGGAAAACGCACGCCGTATTGTTTGCACGGCGCGCCGGACAAATTGAGAACCACGACGGTAGCGTTGTCCTTTGGTGCGCCGGCGGCGGCGCGGGAATAGGCGAGCACCTTGGCGTCGTTGTCGCAGTGTAGGATGGTCAGGGCTTGGCCTTTGAGGCCGGGGGTGAGGCCCTTGAGATTGCGGCGCAGGTGAATCAGATCGGCATTGGCCCGCACGAACCCGGCGTGGGTGTTTTGTGCACGGGCCCAGGGGAGCGCGGTGAGGTCGCTGAAGTCTTTGACATCGTGCATTTCGAAGCCTTGGAGCAGCATGGGGTAGCCGGGCACGGTCAGGACGATGCCGCCGGCCAGCAGGGCGAGGGCGCGGGCGCGCGGGCTGTCGGGCGTGGCCGGGTCAATATAGGCGGGCAGGCGGTGGTGATGATTGAGGTCGCCCGCCGAGTCGTGGCATTCGGCAAAGTTGACCCACTGCCAGCCGTTGAGTTGTTTGAGTTCTTCGGCAAACATGAGCAGGTCGCGCTGCGAATCCGCGGCGCGGACAAAGGCGGAGAGTGTGGCCTGAAACGCGGAGTTCCACTGGGCGTCGAAGCCCACGCCACCGCCATCGAAGGCGTGGTCTTCGGCAATCCGCAGGGCATCGGGCCGGTTTTTGCGCATCCATTCGTTGGCCTCGGCCAGCAACTGGTCCCCGTGGGGATTGGAGTGCGCGCCGCCCAGATAGTAGCGGATGTTGTGCACCGAGTCCCAGCGGAAGCCGTCCAAGCGGTATTCCTGCAGGAACATTTTGAGGGAATCCACGATGAAGTCGCGCACCTCGGGCTTGCTGAAATCCGGGCGCGGGCCCCACTCCGTGGAGCGGCGGTCGGGGTCGGTATAAAAATAGATGCCGCCATCATCGGCGCGCCCGCTTTGGTCAAACTGCCAGCAGGCGATGTTGCTGGGGCCATAGTGGTTGTGGACGATGTCCAGCACCACGGCGATGCCGTTGGTGTGGCAGGCCTTGATGAAATCCTTGAAGCCGTTGGCGCCGCCGTAGGCGTTTTCGATGGCGAAAATATCGCTGGGGTTGTAGCCCCAGGAACGCTCGCCATCGAACTCATTGACCGGCATGAGTTGGATGCAGTTGATGCCGAGCGCGCGCAGGTAGGGGAGGCGTTTGATGGCGCGTTCGAAGGGCGGGCTGCTGCCCGGAATATCCCGCGCGAACGTGTCCACGTGCATTTCGTACATCACCAGGTCATCCTTGGCCGGCATTTTCCACGAAAGCGCCGGGCCCCACGGGTAGGCGCGCGGGTCCAGAATGATGGCCTTGTTTTCGCGCATGTCCACGGCGCGCGCGCGCGGATCGCGCCGCCGCAGGCCGTCAATGATGAAGCGGTAGCCCTGATCGGGCTTGGGCGAGCGGCTGTCCAGCACCCAATAGCCCGGCAGCGTGGGGTCGCGCTGCATGGGGTGTTCCTTCCAGCCATTGAAATCGCCGCTGACGGCCACGCGCGTGGCGTTGGGCGCCCATGTGCGGAATACCACGTGACGCGTGGTGCCTTCGCCGAGGACGGTGGCCCCCTTGGGCGCGGGATCAGGCAGCGCCCCGCCCGTAGGTCCCTGCGCCGGAGCCGGCATGTTCCACCCGCCGCACCACGCGGCCAGCACCATGGCCCAGAAATAGAATGAAGATGCAACGGGTCTCATGCCTGTCCGAACAGACTAGCGGAGGGCGCTAGCGGTCGGCAAGCGGGGAAATCGGAAAATCAGGGTTGGCCAGCGGGGCGGCATTGGCGGGCGGCGCTGGTACGTGCGAGTAGATTTCTGCGGGCCGGTTGGGAACAAGCGCTAACACAATTTTAACATGATAAAGAGTGCTTTATGTAAACAGGTTGTTAGAATCAGGTTGGATCGCCTTGCTGATACCAACAGTTGGGTCGTTGGCGGGGTGGCGCGGAATTGGAGGCCGGAGATGAAACGCATGGCAGTGTGGATGATGGCGGGAGGGTTGATGGTGCTGGCGGCGTGCGCGGGGCCGGTGGAGCATCAGCAGTTGGCGGAGCGGCTGGTGGATGCGTTGCGGGTTGGGCCGCTGTGCACGGAGTCGCTGCATGCCATCGTGGGCGAGGCGGTGGCGGTTGAACCCCGGCTGGCGGGAAAGGAAAGTGAGTTGCTGACTTTCCTCGAAGAGCATGTGGGCTGGGAAACCTTGAAGCCGGCGGCGGTGGCCTTGTACAAGGCACGTTTCTCGGAGGAGGACCTGCGCGAGATTGTCCGGTTTTATGAAAGCGATGCCGGGCGGCGCTTTATGGAGGGAACGATGGATGTGGCTGGCGACATCATGGACCTGGTGGATCGCCGGGTGAAGGCGGTCTCGGATGACTGGGAAGTCCTGGTGGCGGAGTTGTTATTTCAGGCGGATGCGCAGTAGGCAAAGGGGAGGCCGGTGATGACAAGATGGCTTGATCAAAGGTGGCGTGGCGCGGTGTGGGGTGCGCGCCGATTGGCGCCGGGGATGCTGGGGGTGCTGGTTTGGTTTGGGCTGGCAGGGGAGGCGGCCGCCCAAAAAACGAACCGGGTGGCAATTACCAAACCGCCGCCACAGTACACCGAGGATATTGATACCTACCGCGCGCGCTATCGCTATGAAAGCGATCGGTTGGCGGCGGAGTATGACACGAAGGCCAGCAAATATCGCCGCGCCGATGGCACGGTGGATACGTCCGACCCCGGCTGGCAGAAGCTCAACAACAAGTACAAGCAGGAAGCTGCCAAGCTGCGTAATGAATACAACAGCCAGCACCCCTCGCAGACCTCGATAAATGAAGTGCGCAAAACTCCCGCGGGACAAAGTCTGGAGAAAACCGGCAGCGATGTCTCCAGCCCGTTTTCGGACGGCGACTGGACCGCCGGCAGCGATGCCGATGCCGCCGGCGTGGTGGAGCAGCTCCGCCAGAAGGGGCATCGCATCACCTACGATGAAAAGCTCGGGATGTATCATGATGAGACCGCCGACACCAAAATCTGGGAGCCGGAAAATCCGTCGCGCTCCAAGGCGCGGGCGTCCAACCCGGAAGGCTACACGCGGGCCGGCTCGCTGGAGCATGAGGGGATCAAGTCGGAGAATGCGCAGTATGATCCGCGCGGCTATGTAGAAGACCTCTACAAAAAGTACGAAGCGGCCAAGGCCAAGGGCGACACGCGCACGATGAACAAGGTGGCGGCCAAGATGCAGGAGGCCACCGGCCAACGTTTTGACCCGCGCACCCAGACCATGCGCGTAGATGGCAATCCCCTCGAGGCCGGGGAAGCCACGCTGGGCGAGTCGCCGGAGATTCGTGGCCGCAAGGCGCAGGCCGCGCAACAGCGCCTGGACCAAGTGGTGGAAAACGCGCGGACGCGCGCGGAAATCCAGTCGGAATCACTCACGCACCAGCGGACGGATCTGGCCAAGCAGGAGCAGGGGCACGGCAAACTAAAATCGGCCGAGGAATATCTGGAAGCCAACCGAAAAATCCAACGCACGGAGCCGAAAGCGGGCGAGCCCGCCAAGGCGGATGCCAAAGCACCGAAAACGGAACCCAAGCCGGGAACCAAGCCGGATGGCAAAGTGCCCAAAACCATGGCCGAGTCCGCTCCCAAGGGCGAGACATGGAGGAATGTCCTCACCGGAAAAGAGTTGCCGGTGGGCACCTCGGGCAACCAGTACGTGGACAAGACCGCAAAAGCGCTCAGCAATTCCAAAGTGCAAGCCGGTTTGCAGGCGGTTGGCGCGGTGATGGTGGCCAAGGATGGCTATGATACCGTAAACGCCGTCAACGAGGCTGCGGAACGGGGCGACTTGGATGAAGCCAACAAAATAGGTTCCAAGGGCGTGGGGCGGCTGACGGGTGCCTGGATTGGCGCGGAAGCCGGCGGCAAACTGGGGGCCGCAGTCGGTGCCGGGCTGGGCGATGGCCCCGGCGGGATAGTCGGTGGTTTTCTCGGGGCGCTGGGTGGCGGCATCCTCGGGGGTATGGTAGGCGATGCCGTCGGCGAAGAAGTGGGCCCCGGCGCCATCAATAAGGTGCGCGATGCTGCCGTGGATATGGCCACGCGCGATGTAGAAGGCGCGCCCCCGGGTAGCGCGGAATGGATGCGCAGCAAGGGTATTGCGCCCGAAAAGGTGGAGGAGTTTTCCCGAAGGTTGGCCGCGGTGGCCACGAGCGATACCGCCGAAGATAACGCCAAGAAGATTTGGCAGGAGATCAAAGATGAAGTCAAACAGGCGCGCGCCACGGCGGTCGCAAGCGATGGCACAGCGGGGGGGGTGTCGGGCGGCGTGGCGGTCGGTGGTGGTGTACCCAGCGGCGGCGGAGGTGCTGCTGGGATTGGCGTGGGCGGCACACGAGGGGGGGCGGACGGTGCCGCGGGAGGCGATGAATCCGCGGCGACTGAGGCTACTGCCAGCGGCGCGGACGAAGGCAAGGCCGGAGTGGACGGCAAAGATGGCGGCGGAAAATCTAAGACCGACAAGACCACGGACAAAGAACACAAGGGGGATTCGGATGGCGAGTGCACGGCGCCGTGTGATGGGGGCGACTCCGATCCGGGCTCGACAGGAGCGGCAGGCGCGACATCGGGAACCGCCGCGGGTGGCGATGAGGGGGCTGACGCCGGTGAAACTTCGGCAGGCGAAGAATCGGCCGAGGCGGATTCGCCGCCGGAATTGCCGGTGGCGCCGCCCGGCGGAGAAATCGTTGATAAAGGATGGATCAAGGGCAGCGACGGCACCACGACCCACGTGGTCGAAACCGTGGATGCCGATGGCAACGTGACCAAGGTCAGCCATGTCACCTATGGCCCCGACGGCAAGGTGGTGGATGTTCAGAACTATCCGGCGGGCTCACCCACGGATAACGCGGACACGGAAGTCGCTGATGGGCAGGAGGAAATACCGGATGACACCGCGGCGGACGAGGTAGAGGCGGATGACAAAGAGGCGGACGACGAAGAGGCGGACGACGAAGAGGCGGACGGAACAACCGAGGATGATGAATGGCCGATCGAGGTAACTCTGCATTGCCATCGCGCCGCCTCGTCTGCATCAGGTGCCGTGGAAGTTCACTCAGGTGAATATGTGAGCGTGACTCCGGGCGTTAAGGGGGGCCGTCCCCCGTACCTGTTTGAATGGGAGTTGCCGCACAATATAGTTGAGCCAGATCTGCCGTTCGATGGAAACCCGGAGCGGTTCACCTTGGAAAGCGATAAATCATACGCTCTTTTGTATAAGCCGAAGGAGGGGGACTACACTTGGGAAGGCTATTTCACGATGACTGCGCGGAGTTCGGGAAACCCAGCCAACGTCGCGTCCGATAAAATCAAAGTTATCGTGGACGGAAGGCGAATCGAGTTGACTCTGCATTGTAGCCGCAATGCAGATCCGAAAAGTGGTTATGTGATAATTCGCAAGGGGGAAACCGTAACCGTAAGCGCATCCGTCAAGAATGGCCGTCCCCCGTATCGGATTGAGTGGCGGTTGCCGTACAATGAAGGGGGGGGGGACATCAGCGGGAATTTTGATGAATTGAGCACGGTCAAATACAAGCCTGTGGGGTTTGCTTGGATTAAAAATTGGGGATTTAACGCAATCCAAGCATGTGTATGGAGTTCGGGAAACACAGAAGAGTGGCGTGACCCTAGCATCGGCTGCGATACGATCTCTACTTTCTTGGAATGGGATGAGTCGGATGAACAAAGTCGGTCGATAACGCCACCGCCGAGACCGGTCCCAGTTCCGGTTGCTCCGCCATCGGTGACTTTGCCCAAGGTGACTCCTCCTTCCACTCCGCCGACCATTCCGACCATCACCGGCGGCGCACCGCCCCCGCCCCCGCCGGCGGAAAAGGAAAAAACGCCCACCAAACCCGCTGAACCCAAGCAGATTGAGAAAAAGCCGGAGGTAGAAAAGCCCACGCCTCCGAAACCATCTGAGGAGATCGCGGAACCGGAAGAACCGCCGCCGCCGGAAGAGCTGGAGCCACCAGAGGAAGAGGAGGAAGAGCCGGCGGAGGAAACGCCCGAGTGCTCGCTCTCCATCACCGGGCATGGCACCTCTGACGGACGCAATGTGTTCATCGGCCGCACCCGCGACGGCAACCGGGTCTCGATCTCCGTCGTGGGCGATTCTCAATCCGCTTCTGCCGAAGGCGTCGGCGAAGCCTCCGTCTCCCTTCCTTATGTGGCCGGCGATTATCAAATCACGGTTCAGGACCTCGACCAACCTGAGTGCGTCGAACGCCAGACCATCAACATCCCCGAACCCGAAGCGGAACCCGAACCCGAACGCGATTGCCACGAATGCCTCTCCATTGGCGGCTCCACGCAGCAGTCGGCCAGCTCGCTTTCGCTCGCCGATGGTACCTCCGAAAGTACTATGAGCGTCAGCCAAACCTACTTCGTTGAAGGCTGCCCCGGCGACCGCGTGCGCATCAGCGTGAAAGGCTCCGATGGCTGGACGGCTTCCGCCGAGGCGGTGGACTCTCCCGCCAGCGTTACCCGCACCTTCACCACCGAAAGCGGCACTGACACCATCACCGTGGAAAACCTGAGCATCCCCAACTGTTCGCTCACCTTTGAGCGCAGTTTCGGTTCGTCGGCCGCCGACTTGCGCGAAGCGGAAGCCGCCGCGGGCGAGGGGGGGGCGGTGGCCAAAACGCGCGTGGTGCAGGATGTGGTGGGCAGCAAGAACGCGCGCGCCGATCAGCGCACCGGCAACAGCCTGCAGGGCATGGCAGTGCAACAGGAGATGCAGCGGGCCGCAACCTCGGGCGACCAACGCGTGCGCGAGGCCCAGATCGCCGTGGATAGCGCCGGGCGCGCGGCGCAGGCCACCCACGAGGAGACCCAGCGTCGGATCAAAGCCGAAGACACCCAAGCCGCCCAAATCATGTCCACCGCAATCATGGAGGGTATCGGCACCGGGTTGGCGGCCGGTGGGTCGCGCTTGGGCTCGGGCATTGGCGAGCATGCTGCCGGCAAGATCTTTGACCACAAGAGCAAACAGGACAAACCCGCGCCGTCGGCCACGGCGGCAGGCAGCGCCGCGCCGACCGAGAGTGCGCCGGGCAAGGCCAAGTCCCAGCCCAAAACCAAGCCTGCCGCCAGTGAAAAAGGCGATTCCGGCAAACCGCAAACCAAGTCCACGCCGCAACCCACATCGGCCCCCGCCAGCGGTGAGCCGACAATACTGGTGGACGCGCTCTGCCCGATCTGTGGCGAGATGTATAACCCGAATCAACCGCACCAGTGTTCGGGTGCGCCCAAACCACCGCCGACGCAAGCGCTCGCTTGCGAGATTTGCGGCAAGCCGCCGGCGACAGTAGTTACCACGGTGGATAGTGGCCGCAAGGTCATGTGCAACGCTTGTCAGGCCAACCACCGCTGCCCCCGTTGCGGCAAAGTGGCGATGGAATTGACCGGCGCCGGCTACAGCATGGGCTACATCCTGCCCGACGGCACAAAAACCAACCGCTGGGCCAGTATCAGCGGGGTTTGCAGCCAATGTTTGGCCAAGTGGAAACAAGATCAAGGAATATCCCCATAACCCATGGCCGCCCCCAGAAAAGGAGATCACGCATGAAATTCAACAAAACCACTCTCGGCATCCTCCTCGGTGCGCTACTGCTGGCCGGCTGCGAAACGATGCGTCCGGCCAAAACCACTGCGCCACCGGATAAAACACCCACGCCGGAAGAACGCGCGGCCATGCAAACACAAACATTCCCTGCGAGGGAGGGCGTCGTCTTTGCCGCAACAATCGCGGTGCTGCAAGACCTCGAATGGAAGCTGGACAAAGTGGATCGCGCGGCAGGCTTGATTCAGGCCTCCAATCCGCGGCGCTTGGAGCCGCTGGGCCCGCGCGAGGAAACCAGCACCAACTTCGAGTGGCGGCGTGCGGCCATCAAGCGGCGCACTTCCGAAAAAAGCCAGTGGACCCGGTGGGACTCCATGGTGATTCATCTGGAAAAATGGCCGCAGCGGCAAACCCGCTGTCGCGCCATTCTTTCGCGTAACGGCACGCTGCCGGCGATGTCCTACCCGGCCAAGGTGAACAAGCAGGATGTGATCATCAACGCGCCGGCCAAGGAGGAATCCGTGGAGCTACTGTTGCCGGAAGTATATGAAAGTTTTTTCAAGCGGTTGGAAGCCGCCGTGCTGGATCGCACGGGCGTGGATAAGGAGTAGGAGGAGCCGATGAAATCAAGAATCCTGCGCAACGTTCTGCTGGTTGGTTTGTTGTCGGTGCTGGTGGCGGGCTGTGCGTCGCCCACCGGCAAATACTTCAAGGATGTCACTACTCCCGGCAATGTCTATGTCCTGCCCGGCCACGGCAAAATCCGTAAAATTGCCGTCATGCCGTTCCGCGCGCCCACGGAACTGGTGGGCAGCTCGGTGTCCGACATGATGGTCACGGAGCTGTTGCGCTGCGAGCGCTATACCCTTGTCGAGCGCGGCCAAATGGCGCAGGTGCTCAACGAATCCGAATTGGCCCTTGCCGGTCTCTCCGCCACCAAGGCCGTGGAAATCGGCACCATGTTGGGCGCGGATGGCGTGGTGATCGGCACGGTGGATGAATATGGCACCGTGGCTCAACGCGGCCGTTCCTATCCCGTGGTGGGTGTTTCGGTGCGCCTGATTGACTGCTCCAGCGGACGGATCGTTTGGAGTGTGGACATGGCGCAGCGTGCCGCCCGCCCGGATGTCACGCTGGCTCAGCATGCCCGCAAAGTGGTGCATGATCTTGCCGGCACCCTATACAACGAATTGCGCCGTACCCGCTAATCCATGGAGTCCGCTATGAAACACCGCCTTCCCGTTTTCTTGCTGGCTGCGCTGGTCTTTGGTGGCCTCACCGCGTGCGATACCACCCAAGCGCCGCCGTATCACCCGCCGTCGCGCGGCAGCATGGCGGCGCCAGCGCCGGCCAAAACCGGCGCCCCGCGCGCCCGCCCCTCCGCCCAAATGCCGCGCGTGATGATTCTGGTGGACGAGCAAAGTCTGGGCACCATCCCCACCGCCGAAGTCGAAGCCATGGCCATCCGCATGCTGCTGGACCAAGGGGTGCAGGTGGTGGATCAGGATATGACCCAGTCCAACCTCGCCAAGGGACAGGAACTGTTCCGGATGGCCGGCGATAATCGCGGGGCGGCCGCCCTCGGCCTCCAGTTCGGCGCCGATGTCATCCTCATTGGCGAAGTCGTGGCCAAGCCTTCCGCGCGGCGCATCAGCGACTCCAACCTGCGCTCCTATCAGGCCGTCGCCACGCTACGCGCGGTGCGCACGGATAATTCTGTCACCATGGCGTCTGCCTCGGAAGATGCCACGGTGATTGGCCTCGAAGACGTGGTTGGCAGCGCCAAGGCCATCCGCGCCGCCGGGCAAAAATCCCTTGAACAAATCATCCCTGCCATGCTCCAGTCGTGGGTCCGTTCCGGTGGCAAATCCACGCCACAACTGCTCCACGTCACGCTGCATGTCGGCGGCGTGGATCAGCTCTGGAAGCTGCGCGCCATCCGTGAGCAGCTCAAAGGAATGCCCCGCGAGGCCACCGACATTGTCCAACGTTCCTACACCACCGGCGCGGCGGTCTTCGAGCTGGATTCACTTGTCGCCATTGAGGAGTTGGCCGAAGCCATCGTCCTCCATCCGCCTGCCGACATCCAATTCCAAGTCCTCGATATCGGCGCCAGCAGCATTCACCTCAAAATTGTGAGTCCCTAACTGATCGGCAACCCGGAGAGTCTCGCCATGAAAAAAGTCTGCCGCCCCCTCGTGCTCCTGCTTGCTCTTGCGGGACTCCTGCTTGGCCCACAGCCGCTGATTGCGGACACGCCTGATCCCGCCGCTGTCCTGACCGTCAACTACCTGCGCTATCTGCTCTTCAACCACGTCCAAGCCCAGGGCCAACAGTTGGTGGATGGCGCCCCGGCCATGCACCAGCCCGGCCTCCAGCATCAGCTCGATCAGTGGTTGGACGCTTATCAGGAAACCATTCGCGAGGATTTGGAGGCGCACTTTCCTGAAGATGCCCGCGAACGGTTTGAAGACCATATCCAGCGCTTCACCCAAGCCGAGCAGGATGCCGATCCAGCCTACCTCGCCGAGTTGGGCCACGCGGTCGGCTGGCCCGGCGATCCCGCCGAAGGCTATGGCGCCTTCCGCCGCTGGGGCATTGAGCAATGGGTGGCAGATGACATGCAAGCCGGCGTCACCTTTCTGGCCACCCTCAGCGGCACCATTGAGAATTTGGCGGCCGCCGCCGCACCGGAGGCCTCGCCCGCGCCGGCCCGCCCTGTTGATCCCCTGCGCGCCGCCGAAGCCGCGCCGGCCCCCTTGACCACAGGCGATTCTGCCGCCGGCGCCCCCCTCCAACAATTTTCGACCCTGCGCGAGCAGCGCCGTCAAAAAGCGTTGGAAGATGCTCACGCCGGCATGGCGCAAATCGCCTCCGAACGCGACGCGTGGGAACAGGAATACGCCGCCAACAAGGAAGCCAAGGCGCAGGCCGAAGCACAGGCCCTCCAAGCGCAGGCCGAGCGCTTGGCAGCCACTGATCAGGAAGCGTTGGAGCAGCGCAAGAACTCCTTCCGGTCCCGCGCTGTCAATGTGCTGGCGGGGGTCGCCTCGGCCACCGTCAGCGGCTTCACCGGCGCCATCGCCGGCCGCGCCGCCGACGAAGCCGTCCACGCCATCTTCGACCGCAAATAACTCCGCCCCGCACCAGTTTTCCACAGTGTGGAAAAAATTTATCCCGCGTGGGCGGGATTTTTCCACAGCGTGGAACTTTTGCCGCGGATTTTTCCACAGTGTGGAAAAAATGACCCAAAGTTGTTCCATTGTTTGGAAAAATCGCTGAAACGTTGCCGCTGCGCTCGCTATGGCTCGCTGGCTCGCCCGGCTACGCCGGTCGCTATAGAGCTCGCGTTCGCCCAGCGCCCTTCGGGCTCGGGCTCGGCACTCGCCTATTTTCCATTGTGTGGAAAAAAATCAGCCCTGCGCCCCATATTTTTCCACGGCGTGGAAAACTATTTTCCACACCGTGGAAAAATGGTTGGCCGCGCCCCGGGCGGCTTGACCACAGAAAAGTGATTGGGGAATACTGGTTGCCAACTGCAAGGGCGGCAGCCCGGGAGAACGAATATGTGGATCTTGCGCGGATTGTTGGGAATCGCGGTGCTGGTGGCGCTGTGCTGGGTGGTGAGCGAAAACCGCCGGCGAGTGCAATGGCGCGTGGTGGCGTGGGGACTGGCGTTGCAGTTTTTATTTGCGCTGTTGCTGGTCAAGGTGCCGGTATGCCAGCAGATTCTCGCGCAACTGAATCGCGGTGTGCGCGTCATTGAACGCGCCAGCCATGAGGGGGGCCAATTTGTCTTTGGTTATCTGACGGGCGGGGCCGCGCCGTTTCTCACCGCAGATGGCTCCGGGGCCGCGCCGGCGCTCTTTTTCTTCGGGCCGCTGATGATGCTGATTGTGGTGGGGGCGCTGAGCGCGGTGCTGTTCCATTTTGGCATTCTGCAAAAAGTGGTGGCGGCGTTTGCGCGGCTGCTGCGCAAAACCATGGGCTTGGGCGGCGCGGAGGGCGTGGTAGTGGCGGCCAATGTGTTCCTCGGACAAAGCGATGCGCCATTGTTGATCAAGCCCTATGTGGGCCATCTGGGCCGCGCCGGGTTGATGTGCGTGATGACCGCCGGCATGGCCACCATCTCCGGCACGCTGATGGTGGTGTACGCCGCGATTTTGGAGCCGGTGTTGCCGGGCATTATTCTGGGCCACCTGGTGGTGGCATCCATCATCAGCGCGCCGGCGGCGGTGATGGTGGCGCGGGTGATGGTGCCGGCCAATGACGCCGACACTGACCACGAAATTCCCGATTTGAAGGCGGAGACCCACGGCGTGGTGGATGCCGTATTGAGTGGCGCGAACGATGGCGCCAAAGTGATGGTCAATGTGGCCATCATGCTGGTGGCCATTATTGCACTGGTGGCGCTGGTCAACAAGTTGCTGGGGCTGGTGCCGCTGGCCACGCCGCTTTCGCTGGAGCGCATGGCGGGGTGGGTGATGGCGCCGGCCATGTGGCTGGTGGGGGTGCCGTGGGCAGAGGCGCAAGCCGCCGGCGAGCTCATGGCGCTCAAAACGGTCTTCAACGAATTCGTTGCCTATTTGGCGCTGGCCAAGCTGCCACCGGATACGCTCACGGTGCACAGCCGGTTGATCACGATTTATTCGCTCTGCGGTTTTGCCAATTTCAGCAGCATCGGGATTCTGGCCGGGACGTTGACGGCGCTTTGCCCGGAGCACAAGGCCACGGTGGCCAGCCTGGGCCTCAAGGCCATGGTTGCGGGCACCATTGCCACGCTGCTGACCGGCGCGGTGATCGGCATTTTGATCCCACCGTAACCGCGAGCCTCCGTAAAAAAACTCGCGCGGTCAAACCGGCGCTGATGGTGGCGGTGTCTTTGCCGGCGGTTCATCTTTCGGCTTGGCCCCGCCGCGATCCGACGGGTTGATCAAATCCTTTTCCGCATTGAACACGCCATCCATCTGGAGTTCGATCGGCCGCTCCTTGGCGTTTTTGTAGGTGGCGGCGGTGGCGCCAAAGCGGAGAATCCCCAATTTCTGCAATATCCTCAAGATACCCATAACGCCTCCCGTGTCACCCGTGGTTGTTCATTTGGCCTCAAAGGAAATAATCGGCAGCCAAAGAGGGAGCGTCAAGGTCAATTGCCATGGCGACCGTACGTTGTTCCGGAGGGTGGATTCAGTGTTCCGCCGCTGTTTCTGTCGCGGCGAGCCGTTGAGCCACGAGTTCCTTGGCCTGCTCGCGGAGTTTATATTTTTGGATTTTGCCGCTGGCCGTCAGGGGGTACTCCGTCACGAAAAAGACATAACGCGGCACCTTGTAGGCGGCGAGGTGCTGACGCACGTAATCCCGCACGTCTTCTTCTGTGAGGCTCTGGCCGCGGTTCAGAATGACGAAGGCGACCGGCAGTTCGCCATATTTGGGGTCGGGTGCGGCGACGATTTGGGCGTCCATCACTTCCGGCATGGCAAGCAACAAATCTTCAATTTCCTTGGGCGAGATGTTTTCGCCGCCGCGAATGATGATGTCTTTGATGCGACCGGTGATCCGGTAATAGCCGTCGGCATCGCAAGTGCCGAGATCGCCGGAGTGCAGCCAGCCGGCGGAGTCAATGACGGCGGCGGTTTCCTGGGGCATTTTGTAGTAGCCCTTCATGACGTTGTAGCCACGGCAGCAGATTTCGCCCTCGGCGCCGGGGGGGATGGGGGTGTTGGTGGCGGGGTCCAGCACGGCCACTTCCACGCCGGGGAATGCCGTGCCCACGGTGCTTACCCGCAGCGCCACCGGGTCGTGCCCGTGCGATTGCGTGATGCCCGGCGATGCTTCGGTGAGTCCATAGACCGAGGTGATTTCCGTGATGTGCATGTCGCTGATGACGCGTTTCATGACTTCGATGGGGCAGACGGCGCCGGCCATGATGCCGGTGCGCAGGCTGGTCATGTCGAACATCTTGAACATGGGGTGAGTGTACATGGCGATGAACATCGTGGGCACGCCATAGAGCACCGTGCATTTTTCCTGATGGATGGCGGCGAGGCCCAAGAGGGCGTCGAAGACTTCCACCACCACGAGCGTGGCGCCGTGGGAAAGGATGGCCATGACCCCGAGCGTGACGCCGAAACAGTGGAAAAGCGGCACCTGCAAGCAAAGCTTGTCGGCGGCCGTGAAACGCTGCCGGTGGCCGATGCTCCAGCCATTGTTGAGGATGTTGTGGTGCGAGAGCATCACCCCTTTGGGGAAGCCCGTCGTGCCGGAGGTGTACTGCATGTTGACGGTGTCATGGCAGGTGATGGCTGCGCGCGCGTCGGCAAGCAGGCGGTCGGGCTGGTGATCGCCCAGCAGCATCAGCTCAGCAGTGGTGTACATTCCGCGGTGCTTTTCCTGGCCGACGTAGCAAACGTGGCGCAGGTGGGGATAGGCCTTGCTGTGGAGGTGGCCGCGGGGGTGCTGCTTCAGCTCCGGCACAAGCTGGTTGATGATTTGCAGGTAATCCACGTCGCGAAAACCGTCAATGAGCCCGAGCATTTTCATGTCGGACTGGCGCAGAACGTAATCCATTTCGTCGGCTTTGTAGGCGGTGTTGACCGTCACCAGCACCGCGCCGGTTTTGGCGCAGGCAAATTGGAAGGTCAGCCAATCCGGCACGTTTTTGGCCCAAATGCCGACGTGATCGCCTTTGCCGATGCCAATGGCCAGCAGCCCCTTGGCCAGGCGGTTGACGCGGTGGTCAAACTCGCGATAGGTCCAGCGCAGGTTGCGGTCGGGATACACAATGAACTCGTGGTCCGGCGTGGTACGCGCCCAGAACTCGAGCTGCTCGCCAAGGGTCAGCGTGGTGAAGCCATCGGCATCCGCGCCGATGGGCTGGTGGGTGGCGTCGGGGGGGCGGTGGGGCATGATGCTGTTCCTAAACGGTTGGCCGCTCAAGCCGGCGCGTAGACCACCGCGAGGATTTGTGCCGCGCCATCCAGCGCGTGGACATGGTGCGGGACAACCGATTCGTAGTAAATGCTGTCGCCGGCGTCGAGTTGATAGGACTCTTTGCCATAACGGATTTCAATGCGGCCGGAGAGGACATAAATGAACTCCTCGCCTTCGTGCTCGTTGAGGACGATTTCCCCTTCGGCGGGGCGCACATCAATCAGAAACGGTTCCATGTTGCGCGCGGCTTTGCGCGGGGCGCGCGGATGAAATGCCAACGTGCTGCGCTTGCGGGAAGGGTCGTTGCCCGAAAAATGGACGGC
Source organism: Verrucomicrobia bacterium ADurb.Bin018 (assembly GCA_002071335.1). GTDB lineage: Bacteria > Verrucomicrobiota > Kiritimatiellia > CAIQIC01 > Lenti-01 > CAZNGD01. Next base: position 3,384 of record MWEZ01000016.1, on the reverse strand, counting down.
CGGATTGGCGTCGTTTTTACGCACGATGGCCGGGCCATCCAAAGCCTGGTCATCCAGCAGCGTGCCCAATCGTACCCCCATGCCGCGCGCCAGCCGCAAGAGCGGGGTCAGCGACGGCACCAACTCGCCGTTCTCCAGCGCCTGAATCATGTCCACGCTGCAGCCGGTGCGTTGAGCCAGGGTTTCCACCGATAATTCGCGATGCTCGCGCAGCTTGCGGATGCGGGGGCCAATGAGGTTGGGTTCTTGGGACATGGCGTTCTCCGTGGGGGGGCGTTGCGGCGTAAAAAAAGCTCCGCCGGGGCGGCGGAGCTTGGCGGGGCGAGGGTTACACTTGCTCGGCGAGGTCTTCGGCAATTTCCCGGGCGGCTTCCAACGCCATTTCGCGGCGCTGCTCGGAGTCGAAGTGACGCGAGGCATCCTGGCCATCGGCCCACGCAATTTGGATGTCGTCCACGCCGATGTAGGAGAAAATGGCGCGGATGGCGGGGGTCAGGCCGTCGGTGGCGTCGTCCTCCTTGTAGACACTATCGGAAGAAACCAGCAGCACCACGGTGCGCAGGTGGTGGATGGGGATTACACCATCGGGGCCAAACGTGAACAGCTTGCCAGGCACCAGCACCTGGTCCAGCCAAGCTTTCAGGATCGCCGGGAAACTGTTGAGCCAAACCGGCATGGTCAACACCAGCACGTCGGCATCCACCAGCGCTTGCGCGTTGTTGTTGGAGAAATTGGCCGCGGTTTCTTCGGCTTTGGAGGGGATATAGGCCGGGTTGACCACCGGGCCCCAGAAATAGTTCAACGCCTCGGAACTCACGTAGGGCGGCTTGTTCTGATAAAGGTCCACGTTGTTGACCACCACGTCGGGATTTTTCTCCATCAACGCGGCAAAGAATTCAAACGCCAGCTTCTTGGACACCGAGGTCTCCGCCGGGCGCGGGTTGGCAATAACGTGCAAAACATTCATGAGTTACTCCTGTTGGGTAAAAATGGACAATAGGTTGCCGTTGATGCCAAAAAGAGCCGCGGAACACAATGCTAAAGTTTGGCGTCACGAAATGCGGTGGACAAAGCCCGCCCGCCATGAATAATCAGCACGATTTGGAAAGCGAGGAGACCGATGGATATCCAGAACCTGTTTGCCGAGCGGATCGGCGGCGCCCAGTTCGGGCAAAGCACGGCCATCTATAAATTTGAAAAGATCAAACGCGCCAAACGCGCCGCCCAAGCCGCCCATCCCGGGGTGGAAATGCTCGATTTTGGCGTGGGCGAGCCCGACCAAATGGCGCCCAAGGCAATCCGCCAAGCCCTGAAAAAAGCAGTGGATGATCCCGCCAACCGCGGCTATGCCGATAACGGCATTGCCGAATTCAAGGTGGCCGCCGCCAAATATATGGCCGATTTTTTCGGTGTGACCGATTTGGATCCCGCCACCGAAATTAACCACACCATCGGCTCCAAGCCAGCGCTGGCCATGCTGCCGCTGTGTTTTGTGAACCCCGGCGATGCCGTGTTGGCCACCATCCCCGGCTATCCGGTGCTGGCCACGCACACCAAATATTTGGGCGGCACCGTCATCCCCGTGCCGCTGCTGGCCAAGAACAAGTTTTTCCCTGATCTTAAAGCGCTGGAACAAACCGATCTTTCGCGGGTGAAGTTGTTTTACGTCAATTATCCCAACAACCCCACTGGCGCGGCGGCCACCGTCGAGTTTTTTGATGAGTTGATTGCTTTTGCTCAAAAGCACAACATCCTGATCGTGCAGGATGCCGCCTATGCCACGCTCATTTACGGGCGCGAGCGGCTTTCCATCCTGTCGCGACCGGGCGGTAAAGAGGCGGCCATTGAATTGCACTCCATGAGCAAGAGCTACAATATGACCGGTTGGCGTCTCGGGTTTGTCGCCGGTGCCGCCCGGACCGTGGCCGCGGTGGCCGAGGTCAAGGACAACATTGATAGCGGTCAATTCAAGGCGATCCAGGTGGCGGCCTGCGCGGGAATCGCGGACCAAAAGCTGTCGGAAAAAATCCGCGCCCATTATCAGCGGCGGTTGCGCGGCCTTGTCAAAGCGCTGAAAGGCGCCGGGTTCCATGCCCGGATGCCAGGCGGGACATTTTATCTGTATGTGCCCGCGCCCAAGGGCACCGCGGATGGCCGTACCTTTGCCAATGCCGAGGAGGCCTCACAGTTTTTGATCACGGAGCATTGCATCTCCACCGTGCCTTGGGATGATGCCGGCGCATACCTGCGTTTCGGCGCCACGTTCGAGTCGGCCGGACGGGCCGATGATGCCCGTGTGCTGGCGGAGTTGGCGCGTCGCCTGCAAGCCGCCCAGTTGGTGTTTTGAAGGAGCGCACCATGAGCCAAGCCAAGATCATCTTTGCCAAAGGAACCCAACTGACGGTCTACATTGACAACCGCAAGGGGACACTGGCGGCGCTGACCACATTTCTGGCCAAGCACGGGGTCAATATTTATGGGCTGACACTCGCCGATACCGAAGGTCACGGCTACGCGCGGTTGATTGTGGACGATACCGAGAAGGCCCGCCAATTGGTTGAGGATTCTGGCGAACTGGTCGCGGCCCGCGAGGTGCTATTGATTCGGGTGGCCAACGAGCCGGGCGAATTGGCCCGGATGCTCACGACTTTGGCCGCCCACAATTTGAACATTGAATACGGCTACTCTGCCGGCGGCCCCGGCGACGAAAAAGGCCTGGTACTTGTGCCCTCCGATGTGGATGCCGCCTTGGCGGTGTTGAAGGAACTAAACGCCGGTCATTGACATGCCCCCTGCGCCCAAAGTTAGCATCATCACCAGCACGTATAACCGCTCCGCGGTGCTGCGGCGGGCGATTGAATCCGTGCGTGCTCAACGCGACTTTGACGACTGGGAGATGTGCGTGGTAGGCGATTGCACCCCCGATGACAGCGCAGCGGTTGTCGCTTCGTTTGGTGACCCTCGCCTTCGGTTTTATAATTTGCCGGAAAAATCTCCGCCGCGCGCCCATGGCGCCATCGCCAAAAATTATGGGGTGTTCCAGATGGCCCGCGCACCCTACATCGCCTATCTCGACGACGACGACGAATACCACCCCGACTTTCTGCGCGTGATGATGGGTGCAGTTGCCCGCACCCCCGAACAACCGGTATTTTATTGCCGGTGCCAATATCGTGACAAGAAAACTGGCCGCCGAATTTGGGGTAATCCCTTCCAGCCTTGGCTGCATCGCTGGAGCCGCGAAAAGTTATTGCGGTATAACTTCATTAACACCGCCAATGTGATCCACAAAAAGTCGCTGATTGATGCAGTCGGCGGCTGGGACCCCAACGACTATTTTGACGACTACGACTTGTGGAAACGCATGAGCGCCCGCTGTGATTT
>MWEZ01000015.1 GCA_002071335.1 Verrucomicrobia bacterium ADurb.Bin018 | reverse complement strand
AAAGCCTGCTGCCAACAGCAACGCAGCCCAAATTGCGCCTACCAACGGCACAAACTGGTCCGACTTCAACCACGGCTCAACACCGGCCGCGGCAAGTGGCAACGTCGGCATGAAAAACGGCGCGGTGCCGGTACTATTCCACCCCGACAACTGAAACACCATATCCCGCGTCGGCCGCCCCAACGGCCCAGGACGATATAAAAATATTTCGCGCAGAGATTCCGGCACGTCGCGTAACACTACATCCTGACTATGAAACCCTCGCCCACCCAATAGCACCTTTGGCATCAGGCGGTAGGCCATATTGTCCAGTCCGGTAAACACATCCTCATGCGGGCGCAGCAGCAAACTACCAGCCAAAATCAGCCACAGGATAATCAGACTGCTGCGCGCCACCCTACTCGCCACGCGCCACGCGGTAACCACGGCCGGCCCTTGCCGTGCCAGTAAAACCAACAGCGGTAAGAGCGTTGCCGCAGCAAATAGATGCATAAGCCAAGCCATCGTGGGTCTCCTAGTGTTTGGCTCTAACGTGCCAGATTTCCATTCGCGGCGAATAGGTTTCTTTGCTCAATACGTAGCCTGCCAGCTGTTGTTCGAGCTGCTGATTCGCCTCCTCGGCCATACGTTGAGCCCGCTGGCATTCCGCGGTGAGCGTGGGCTGGAGGAGTTGCATGACCCGCGACACGGTCGGTTCCGCCGGCGGGTAATCCCGCAAAAATATTGCGGTGCCGCCAATGGGCAAATCGGCCACGCTGTGCACTGCCTTGGGGTGCAATGTGCGCGCAATATCGCCTTGGTCATAGGAGAAACTCGACATGTTGCGAGTTAGAATGGTGATCTCCGGATCGGCATTCACCAAATAGCGAACGACATCCGATTCCGTTTCTCCGCCCAAGGGGACGTGGGCCGGCGGGAACAACAAACCGGCCAGAGCGGCAATCGTCAGTGACGCCCCCAGCGCACCACGCAAAGCGCGTTTATTCACGCGCTGCCAGACTTCAGCAAAAAGCAAGGCGCATAGTCCTGCTACCACAAGCAGCAAACTCCAGCCTTCGCGCTGATAATTGGTGAACTGCATGCATCCAAGGTGCACATTGATGCTGGTCAACAATCCCCATACGCCAACCAACCGCCAGGCGGCATCCCGTTGCCGCCAGCCCCATGCCAACGCCGACACAAAGACTAATAACGATCCCGCCGCCATGCCATTCAACAGCACAGATGAATAGCCAAGCCGCTTGATGCCCCAAAAATCAGTCCACAGCAGGCGAAATATTTCAGGCCAGCCGAGATCAGCGACGTCAATAAGCTCATATTGTCCGGTCAGCATCGCCACAATGACCCGCCCGCGCAACGGCGGCAACTGCAAGGCTAGCCCGATCACCAAGAGCAACGCCAACCCCAACCAAACCAGGAGCCGGAATCGGCCGAGGCCTTTTTCCCGCTCCACCAACAACAGCCCACACAAAAGCAACAGAACATGCAACAGCATCATGGGTACGGCCACAGCCAATGTGGCTAGAGCAACCAGCAGCCAGCCGCGCCTTCCCGTCAAATAGGCCCATAGTGCGGCTGGAATCAACATAAGCCCGAGTTGATTGGCAAAACAACCCACCCCGGTTTTTTGCAGCAGGAAAAAGAACGGACAGCCAGCCACCAAGGCCGCCGCCGCGACTCCGGCCACGCGATATCGAATTCCTGCCCACAGCGCGTAACAGCCCAACACCAAGCCCACGCCGAACAACGCCCCGCCAAAACGCGCCAGCCAGTAGGGGTGCCCTTGCAGCAGCCATGCGGGGAGAGCCTGCACCCAGGCGTAGGCTGGCGGGTAGTCAGGCTGCAGAACGCGCCCTGCTGTCAACACATTCTGCAAAAACTCCAAATGGCTGTATGCATCCGATTGCCCCAATGCCCAGGTCTGCAGCGGATGAATCATTCGCACAACCCATGCCAACAACAGAATCGCCAGCAGCAACCCATCCCACGGCAATGACACCACCGGATATTTCCGCCACCACACCCATATCCCCCACCCCAGCCAAAATGCCAGCCAGATGGGCAACACCACGGGCACCCCCCATCCACCGGCGTTACCCACCCGTCCCAGCAGCGCAACCGAACACACTCCGGCCAGCAAAAAAGCAAACACCCCTTCCCCAAAGTCGCGCCACTGCCAACGACACAGTACCCAAGCAGGGATCAACACATACAAAAGCACCTGAATGCCGCTAATCAGCGACGCTTGACCCAACAGATTCATGCGTGATGCTTCCACCGTTGCAGCGTACGAAACCAACCTGCGGGCAGGCGGGCCACGATCTGCGCCCACCATTTGAACCAAGCCGACTCATTGCCCGGCAAAATATGTTCGCGCACCACCGCCGGCGTGAGCGCACCGCCTGCACGGGCGTAAGCCAAGAACTTCAGTTTGCCTAATCCGTGCGCGCGGCGAAAAGAATGCAGTGATTCCCGGCAAGCTGACGCGCCATACAGTGGTTCAAGCAATACACACAAGCGCCGCCACCCATCCAGTACATCCATCATGGTCGAGGTCCACGTGAACACTTCCGTCGTACCGCAACGGTTGAGAATCAGCGGTTCGGCCAGCATGGGAATGTCGTGCCCATGCGCTGCCTCCATGATCACCCCCACGTGCGCGAACCATGTCCCCACATATTTGGCCTGCTCCACCCGTTGCCAGGCCGCTTTGTTCACCACGCAAGCGCCGATGAAGCCGGCAGACCACGCGGACTGCCGCCAAAATGTGTCCGCCGACTGAACAGCATCGCCTGCCAGCGCCAACGAGGCTGGTTTTAACACCCGGCTAAAATCGGAATTCACGGAAGAATAATTGGCATACAAGAATGGCGCGGTGCTGGATTCCAGTACCGCCAGCATTTTAGTAACGGCACCCGGCACCAGCCGGTCATCCTCGCCCAACAACCATGCGTAACGGCACTCGTTGATGTTCACCGAATTCAGGATATTGCCATCAATTCCGAGGTTGCGTTCATTGCGGCGGACCATCAGAAAAGGATATTCGCCGGCCAGCGTCGCGAGGGTCGCGACGTTGGTGTCATCCAATGAATCATCGGCGATGTACACTGGGATTTCATGTTCCAATCCGCCGGCCGCCGCCACGGAGCGCACCGTGGCTAACAATTGTTCTGGGCGCTTGTACGTGGGGATGCTGATACCCAAGAGAGTATTCATAAATTTCTTGCCGGGGTTTGCCTGGCCGGGGGCACACCCGGCAAGGCCCGAAACAGATCACTCAACCAACTGACCAGTGTAGGCCGCCAGCGCTGACGCAGGGGAAAATATGCTTTCAACAAACGGCGATAATCGCGTTGAAATGCCTCGTCCATCTTCACCGAACTGACGCCCCCCTGCGCGTAATCGGCAATCAACAATGGTATGTATTCAAAACGAAGCTGCGGATCGGCAAAACACGCCATGTTGAAGGCCCAGTCTGCCTGCTGCCGATAGCGCAAATCGAAAGCCCGACCGACAAACGCCGCGCGCGGATACAAGATGGCTTGTTGGCAGATATTGGTTCGCGCCAACTTGGCGCCATCAAACGGCCCGGCGTAACGGTCGGCAGACTCCACTCGCCAAACATCGCCGTAATACACCGTACGGTCGTCGCGCAACAAAGGACGTAACTCATCCAACGGCAGGCGCAGACGGTCATCGGCGCCGAGAATCAGCAGAAAGTCGCCCTGGGCGCGCCTGACAGCTTTATTCAGCGCATCATAGATTCCCTGATCTGGCGCGCTCTCCAAACGCACCCGGCCATCGGTCAGAGTAGCCAGAAATTCCTGCGAACCGTCGGTAGATGCGCCATCCTGCAGCACCCATTCATCGTGAGGTCCCAACGCGGCCAAAACCGCAGCAGCCGCTGCGGGTAATTCCGCACGCGCGTTGCGACAAGCCGTCACAATGCTAATGGTGGGAGCGCTCATTCGGATTCCAACAACGATTGATACAACTCGATGTGCTGCCGGGCAACCAGATCCGGCGCATACCGCCCCTGCGCGGCGGTGATACAGGCAGCACGCATCCCAGCCCCCTGTGCCAACAGTCGGCCCAGGGCTTGCGCGAGGCTTTCAGGTTCATGCGGGTGGGCTAAAAAACCGGTACTCCCGTTTTCAATCATTTCCGGAATACCACCCACGGCAAAAGCAGCCACCGGCGTGCCACACGCCAGACTTTCCGCGGCAATGTTGGGCAGGTTTTCCATCCGCGATGGAATTACCGTAGCGTCTGCTGCCAGCATGGCTTGGGCCAGTTGCGTGGGGTTGAGCATGCCTAATTCGCGCACTGGCAATGGCAAGCCGGACAGCGTGCCGCCGGACAGACCAGCCACCAATGCGATTGCTTCCGGATGCTGCCGCGCCACAAATGGCAAGGCGGCCTGCCACAAATCCAGCCCCTTGTTCCAATCCGACGCCGCGCCATGCGCACCGAACAGGAACACTGGGGCATTTGCCGGAAGCCCCAACGCGTGGCGTGCTGCCGCGCGATCGCCCGGTTTAAGGGTTGCCGTATCCACCGCATTCGGAATCACGACGATGCGGCGGCCGGCCATAAGCGAGGATGAAGCAGCCGCAGCCGCCAACCACCGGCTCGGCGTAATCACGGTGAATGACACGCCCCGCCATGCCGTCTGTTTGCGTTGCCATCCCCGCCAGCTCAAATCCTGTTCCCGCTGTGAACGCAATTCCGGGCAGTATCCGCATTGCTGCTGATAGCGCAAACAGTCTTGAGGGCTATGGCACCCGCCCGTGAACACCCATGAGTCGTGCAACGTCCACACCAACGGGCCGCGCAGGCGGGCGATGTCGTGCACCGACAGCATGCCATGGTTGACCCAGTGCAGATGAATCACCTCTGGCGCGAAATGGGAAATGACCTGGCGTGTCGCACGATTGTTCAGCCATGCGTTTCCCCAGTGCGGCGTACGCCGGTTGCGGTAAAAAAACGTTGGCAGGGCATCCAGCCAAGGACGGCGTACCGCCCACCGATCCGCCGTGGTCAAAAGGTCTGGCGCGGCACTCCCCTCGGGGTTTTGCACTAAAAGCCGCGCTTCCACCCCGGCCCTATTTAGCGCGGCGCATAGGCGTTGCGCGGCCACCGAGGCACCACCACTCCGGGCATACGTGTTGACCAACAGAACTCTCATAAAGGTTTGGGGAAAAATTGCGCTTTAAGCGCAGCCAACCGCACCAGCCAACGGTGCTTCGCTGCCTCCGGCCCCATGAAGGCCAAGGGGCTTTGCCGATACAGTACCCACGCGGTTTGTCCCATGGCGCGAACAACGGCCATGGTTTGTCGAAACCAGACATAATTCAACATGCTGGCCAAACGCTCCGGTGGATATTGTCTGGTTTCGCGGTTGGATGCCGCCAGTTGCTGCAACCAGTCTGCCGCCTGCTCAAGCGACTCTTCCGAAGGGGGTAACCGGCCCAACGATGCCGCGCGGTGCAGCCGAAGCTGCTCGGCTGTTGGCGACATCCCCAACCGCCGCAATAACTGCTCTTGCACCCGGATGGTCTGCTCATCCATGGCTGACCATTCACCGCCCGTCATGCTTTGGCCATGAACTCTGTACTCCAATAAAACCTGCGGCAGATTGCCGGCGGGAAATTGCCGGAGTATGCGGGTCCAGAGTTCATAATCTTCCGCGGGGTAATAGGCACCGTCATAGGCCAGCCCCGCGCGTTGGAACCACTCCCGCCGGAACATGACGGTAGGATGGGCAAACGGCGCATAGAACAAACAGAATGCCGGAAGTTCGGCTGGCTCGCACGGATAACGCAGTATCGTGCCAGAGCCACAGCCCAAGGTGCGTACCGCGCCGCCACAACAAATCCAATCCGAATTTCGCTCCAGACACGCCACCTGCCGCGCCAGGCGATCCGGCCGCATCAGGTCATCGGCATCCATCCGCGCAATGAACTCCCCCCGGGCCTCGGCAATTCCGCGGTTGAGCGCGCCGGATAATTTACGCCGGGTTTCGTTGCGCAGCACGCGCAACCGTGAATCATGGCAGGCAGTCAAAATCTCCGCAGTGCGATCGGTCGAGCCATCGTCCACCACCAGCAACTCAAAATCATCATGCGTCTGGCGCAAAATGCTGGCCAAAGCCTGGGACAAATAGGCTTCCCCGTTCCAGACGGGCATCAGAACCGTTATTCGCGGTTGTGCCATCAGGTTGTCCCAATCAAGCGCGCCCATTCGGCCCATAGCCGAGTGCGCTCCAGAGCTTCTTGCCGCGTGACGCACGGCCCATAACCCAACACGCGCTCGGCCTTTTCGTTACTGAAAACGGTTCTTCCCGCATACAACTCCAGCAGTCCTGCGGGAGGTAGTGTGGCCGGCCTGGAATCCGCAAACTCCGCCGCCGCCGGCACGGAACGGCCCATCGGATCGCCCACCAAGCGGTAGCGAATGGCAACCGGCAACTTCTGCCACAAGCGCGACAAACCCGCGCCTAGCCGCGGCGAAACTGCCGCGCGAAAAGCGGTATAGCGCATGGAAGGGACTAGGATGCCCTGCCAGATTTCGCGCATCAATGACCCCCAGCGATTGTACCAAGCCGGCCAGATATAGGAGCGGAGTTCGTTCGAGTCAACTGAACGCAGTTCACGTCCTAGCCAAGTAGCATAGGCACCATACATTTCGGCCCATGAGCAGGGGTCATCGGTAATAAAAAATGTTTCGCCGGCCGCTCGTTCCGTGGCCAAAGACAACCGAATGGCTTCCACCGCGTTGTCAATAAACACCATATTCGAGGCGTGTTGGCCGCTGTCCACCACGCTGGCTTTGCCTTCGCCGATATGCGCCAACGGACGTACGGTCCATGGGAGCGACCACGGTCCATAGATATTGCCCATGCGCAGGATGGTGGCGGTTGGGCAGATGTTGCGCACAACTTGCTCGGCTTCAATCTTGGCGTTGCAATAGTCATCGCGCGACTTCACACACGGCGAATCTTCAGTGACGTTGGGTGGCGGGCTATACGAATGCACCCCGATGGTGCTGATGTGAACTACTTGCTTAACCTGCGCCGCACGCGCCGCTTGCAAAAGATTCCGGGTGCCGTCCACAGTCGTCGCGCGTGCGGCACGCGGATCCGTGCCATAGGCACAGTGCACTACCGCCGCGACACCCTCAACAGCGGCACGAACCTCGTCTGGCTTGAGAAGATCCGTCCAAGCAATTTCCACACCCAAGCGGGCCAACCGTACCGCTCCGCCTGGCCGATGCGCCATTGCCCGTACATGCCACCGTCCTTCAGCCAACAACTGTTCGACCAAACGACCACCAAGAAAACCGCTGGCCCCCGTCACCAAGATCGTGGGTTGGCTGCTCATGGCTGACCTCCGGTGGCGACCGAAGGTTGGTTCCAAGGCTCCGGAAGCTGACGACGCTGTTGATAACATTCCTCCAGCAAGCGTACCGCCGGCAGATTGCTGGCCGCATGGTTGAGTGGCAACGATCCCGACACAATGGCCTGCGCGAAATCGGCCAACTGCTGTTGGAAATAGGCTTGTGGCAAAACGGGAGCGTCATCCGGCGTGCCGGATTGTAGCCAAAGTTGCGCCGCGACTTCTGTCGCTTGCGCTAATTTCGCTGAGCTCCAACGCATTCCGTTGGGTGCGTTGGCGCCCAGCTCCACCCAGCCTTCTTGTAGTGTGAGCCGAATGGTGTTGCGCAAATTTCTGGTCCGGCTGAGTTCCACCCGGCATGGGATGTCCCGCCCCTGCCATGCAGCGCGGAAGCGCAACTCGCAGTCGGCCTCAACGCCAGTCGTGGCATCATCCAGATACTCAACCAGTTGAATGTTCGCGCCCTCCAGCCACCACAACAACCGGTCAATCAAGTGGCTTCCCGTATCCACCAGTACTCCCCCGCCGGCCAAGTTGCGGTCGAGCAAATAGCGCGATTGCAATTCCCAGTCATACCGCCCGCCCTCTTCCGCATCCACCGCCACCACTCCGCCCAACCATTGCTGTTGGAGCATGGCCTTCACCAGCCGGGAAACGGGGTAAAAGCGGCGGAAGACGCCAACGGCAAACACGGCCTGCCGGTCGCGCGCGAGGGTGATCAGTTGCACGGCTTCGGCTGAATGCAACACCATGGGTTTTTCCACCAACACGTGGATGCCTTGCGCCAAAAAATGCTCGGCCATGGCCGCGTGCAAACTATGCGGGCTGGCAATCAGCACTGCATCCAAATCGCGGAGATCGCGATAGTCCGCAAGTGCCTGCTTGGTCGGCCATCGGGCTTGCACTTGGGCCAATATTTGCGGATTCACATCCACCAAACCTGCCAATTGCAATGCGGGCACCGCTGCGAGTGCCGGCAAATGATATTGCTGCACTACGGAACCGCAACCAATTACCGCCAAACGAATCATGACCTTCTCCGTTCCATCCACTCGCGCATCACCGCCTCATGGCGGGCCAACCAGGGTTGGATATCAAAAAGACTCACCGCGCGCTGCCGGGCCAAGCGGCTGTACTCTTCACGCGCGCCCATGATCCGTACAACGGCATTCGCCAAGGCCGCTGCCGCGGGCGGACGTGGGCATTCCCAATCCTGTTCGGAAGGGACGCCAATACCCGCTTCCCCCACCAGTTCGGGAGTGCCGCCTGTGGCGGAAAACGCCACCGGCAACCCACAGGCCATTGCCTCCAACACGACCGACGGGCAGACGTCGCTATACTTCACATGCAAAAACAGATGCGCGCGGTTGAATAAGAATGGCGTGGCATTGGGAGTATATGGGCCGAGCCATTCGACGCAGGACTGCCATTGTTCTTGTTCAATGCGGCGTTGAGCCGCCGTCAACACCGCCGGAGCCATGCGGCCCGCCAGCAACAAACGGGCATCCGGAATTTGCCGGCGCACGATTTGAAAAACATCCAAGACGAGCGGCAGCCGGTACGCATCATCGTGTGAGCCCGCCGCCAGCAACACATGGCCGGGGTCGCGACGTTCCGGGAGGGGACGATAAAAATTGGTGTCAATCGCATTATACAGCACTTCTCCCGGCTCTTCCCGCTCGCCCAAAAACAGATGAGAGGAACTGCGCGCAAATTCACTTTGATACAACACATAATCGGCCATGTGGAACAATTCACCCATGGCACGGTTGCCCGCTTGCGCCTCGGCCGCGCCATACGAATGTGGGAAAAATGCGCCGTCCTGATTCCATATTATGGGAATCCCGCGTTGCCGCGCGGCAGCAAACACCGCGGCAGTCTGCGGGTGGTGCGCGCTACTGACCGCATAGACCGCATCACATTCAGGAAAGCTGTGGGGAAACCTTTCGGCCAGCCACAAGTATTTGACCGCACCGCCGCCGCCAATGTGCGCCATTTGGGGTGCCAAAGGAAAACGAGGATGCACATAGGCCACGCGCAGCGCCCCCCCTCGTGGCGTCGGGCCCCGGCGGATTTGTTTGGCTGATTTTCGCACCGCGCGGTTTTGGCGTGCACACCGCCACTGCCACAACTGGCGTCCCAGCGGGCTCAAGAGGCGACGCAACCAATTCTTGTTGCGCGGGGCAGAGCTCATGGCATGGTCACCATCGGGGTAAAAAAGTCGCGCCACAGTTCATGTTGCGCCTCATAGCAGTTCGCAGCCGCAGTTTGCGCGCCGCCGGCCAGCACCGTGGCCCGAAACGCCGGCTGGGTCAACACCTGCTCTGTCCAATGCGCCAGTCCCTCGCTATCTTCCACTGCCACAAGGCAGCCGTTGTGCCCATGCTGCACCAAGTCCGTCGCTTGACCCACCCGGGTGGAGACCAGCGGCACACCGGAAGCCATGGATTCCAAGACTGCCTTGGGACCACCCTCCTGGCGCGAGGCCACCACATAGGCATCCAAGGCGTGGTACATGTCCGCCGTTTGCCGGTAGGTGCGCAAGTGGACATGCCGATAAGGAATGCCAGCCGCTGTGAGTTCACGCTGCACATACCCGCGCGCGGGCCCAGTCAGCAAAACGTGCAGGGTTGGCACGCGGGCATGTAATTGCCGCATGGCCGACACAAAAACATCCGGTCCCTTGATCATTTTGGGTTCGAGCCCTTCGCCCCACCCCACGCCATCCTTTTGGAAGGAACCCACCACCAAGGCATCCTCGGGAAAACCGAGGCGCCGGCGGATGCGCTGGCGTTGCCCGGCTGTCGGCGGACGGAACCATTCCCGATGAAACCCGATGGGGATCACGCATACTTTTTCCGGCGCGATCCCGCTGTCCAGCACCACATCGCGCATGGCCGCATGGCTTACTTGCACACGGGTCAGCCGCTCATGTTGACGGCACAAGTTCTGATATACCTGATCGAACTCCGGCGGCCCTGAACCCGGCAGGCCGTGGTAATAAGCAATGCCGACGCGATGCTGCTGCCAGTCGGGAGGATTCAGCAGCACAAATTGATCCACACAATACAGCGCCTGCTGGCGGCAATAGTCCTGCCATGCTCCCGCCACAACCGGAATGCGCAAGGCCGCGCCCACCGCCGCGACGGCTTTGGCCTCGATGTCCAGCGTCCACCCCGCGTAATCGCGGTCAATCATCAAACGGGAATAGGGCTGCCAACGGCGCGCCACCGGCGCCACGAGCTTCGCCATCCGGCGGCGGCCCACGTATTGGATCAGTTGGAGTACTGTTGCCACAGTCAACGGTTCTCCGGAACTGCGGGCAAGTCCATCGCAGCCAAATACTGGGTGGTCACGGCTTCAATATCAAATGTGGGAATGCGCGCTTGATAATCCGCATAATCGCGCGCCACCCGCTCCAGAAGTGCCGGGATTTCCTCCGCCGCGGAAAAAGTTTCTCCGCCGCCTCTCAACAGCTCCGGATGGCCGCCACTGTTCAGGCAAATCGCCGGCAGCCCGCACGACAACGCCTCAATAAGCGAGTTGGAGCAAGGATCGTTGCGACTGGCCGTGATATAAATATCGCTGGCCCGCAGCAAGTCAGCCACCCGTTCTGACGTCGCCGGCGGCTCCACACGGATGTTTCGCGGCTGGATCGGCAGCCGCCCAATGAACGTATATTCGTAGCGGGTCCAATCCAAGTGGTTGTCCAGCCACTCATACACATCTGCGCCCTTGTTCCGGTTGTCGGACCAGCTTGTGGAAACCAAGCGGATTTTGCGCAATAGCGAAAAAGGCTCACGTTTGCGCGCGTGAAAAATAAGTGGATCAGCCGCGTTCATGATCACCCGCGCTTCAGCCGGCGCAAACCCCATGGCCTGATGCTGGGCCAAGCTGTACGCCGATTGAAAAATAGTGGCTGAAGCAAATCGCCGGTTGAGCGACCACGTCATGCGGTCGGTGCCATCGTCAAACCCACGATAAGCCGCCAGCGGTCCATCCAGTCGGTGGATCATGGGAATACCGTGTCGTCGCAACCACCGTAAGCGTTCCGCGTCGAAATTGAACGAATTGAACAGCACCGCGCGGGTCGTGCGGGAAATGGTGTTATTCTCCACCCGCCAGCCGCGTTCCTGCAAGCAGCGGACCAGTGCACGTAAAAACTGATGACCGCCGCCATCCGGCGGCGGCGCAAACTGGTGGAAAATGGAAATATCGAATTGCCGCCACTGCGCAGCCAAGCGTGCGGCCAAATAGCCGGCGCGCTGCCCCATTCGCTGCAAGATTCCCTTGCCGGGGAACGATCTCATGCGCCGGTTTCCAGCCAATCCACAATGCGGCGCGCCGCTTGGCCATCCCCGTACGGATTGCCACCGGTAGCCATGCGGGCATAGGCCCGGGAATCCTGTGCCAGCCGTCGCACGGCCGCCACGATATGCCGCCGATTGGCTCCCACCAATTTGGCAACGCCCTGCCGGATGCCTTCGGGCCGCTCGGTGGTGTCGCGCATTACCAAGCAGGGCACGCCGAAGGTGGGTGCTTCCTCTTGAATGCCGCCGGAATCGGTCATAACCAGCCAAGCCCGTCTAAGCAAGGCCACCATGACTGGATAAGCCACCGGTCGCGCCAGATGAATGCGTGGATGCCCGCCCAGTAGGCGGCGCACGGGGCCGCGCACATTGGGATTGAGGTGCACCGGATATACCAGTTCGGCATCCGGCAATTCATCGGCAATATCACGCAGTGCGCGGCATATTTGTTCCAGCCCGGCGCCAAAGTTTTCGCGCCGATGGCCGGTCACTAAAATCAGCCGCCGCTCTTTGCTCAGCCCCGGGACATCGTCCGGCCACGCTGGCGGATGCCTTTTGACCCGCTGCACGGCCCAATGCAAGGCATCCACCACCGTATTGCCGGAGAGGCAAATCGTAGCGCCGGGAATGCCCTCGCGCCGCAGGTTGCGCACCGCCCGCGCCGTTGGCGCAAAGTGCGCATCCGCCAACACGCTGGCTACCCGGCGGTTCAGTTCTTCGGGGAAAGGCGAGTATTTGTTGTCTGTCCGCAACCCCGCTTCCACGTGCGCCACCCGGCAGCCCCGATAATACGCCCCCAGCGCGCCGGCGAGCACCGAGGTGGTATCGCCCTGAATCACAATCCAATCGGGTTTCAATTGGGCCAACACCGGATCCAACGCGCTGAGTAGTCGGGCGGTAAGCGCAGCCAGCGGCTGATTCCGGCGCATGACGCGCAAATCGTAATCCGGCTCAATGCCAAAAAACTCCAGCATGGGTTCAAGCAATTCGCGATGCTGCCCCGTGACACACACCTTGGAGCGGAACACATCGCGCCGCCGGGCCAGTTCATGCAGCACCGGCGCCAGCTTGATGGCCTCTGGCCGGGTTCCCAAAATCGTCAGAACGGTTTTCACAGCATCATCCTAACGGATTCGTTTCTCCACTTCCGCACAAATATAGTCCGCCACGTGTTTTTTGTGATAGGCCCGGGCAGCGAATACCTGGCAGGCTTCCCCCATCGCCGACAAACGTTCGCGATCCGCCAACACGTCCCGCAACCATTCGGCGCGCTCGCGGATGTGTGCCGACGCAATGCGCGCCAGCACCCGATAGCTCGCCGGATCGTCCAGCGGTGCCTTCGGATCAAATCCCCCCGTGTCCGGCAAAAGCTCCAAATAATGTTCCCCGGCTACCGGCATGAAAGGTGTTGGCGTTTCCGTCAGTGGCGTTTGCTCAATGAGCAAGGGCCGCCCCAGCACAAAACTCTCCGACGCCTTCCATGGAAACAGGGCATGCGGGAATGTGCAAACCGCCGTAATCCGTCCGTCCGTTATCCGTCGCGAAAAAGCACGGCGCGACAGATTGCCGTACACATTTTGTCCATCTTCCAGCGCGCGGTTCGCCCGGCTGGTCAGGCGATAGTAGCCGGGGATTCCTGCCTCTCGGAGCGCCTGCTGGATGTGCCAGCGAATCCAGAAGTGATACGCCGCCGGTGTCATGGGTTCATCCGGATGCTCAAATGGCGAGCGACCGCCATCACGCACGGGATTGGCATAAACCCCCATGACGAAGCACACATCATAGCGCGGACGGTCCATCCGCCAAAACCGCCGCCGATTTGCGTCCCGAATGAAATCGCCTAATCCCTCCGAAAAAAATAAAAACGGGGCCAGTTTGGGCCACTGTTCCGACAGGCCCGCCTCATCTAATATCCGCCCCGCTATCCCCCGGTGCAGGTTGGCCTTGAAATACACCGAACATAACTTGAGCGCCTCCAGATCAAACAACTGCACATGGTCGCTCATGTCGAAAAACACCCAGTGCGTTCCCCACCGCACCCAGCAACTTTCGTGCTCGCGTGGGCGTATCACCCGTGGCAAGGGCCGGGGTTCGGTCGTATCGCGCGCACCGGCATGTTCGACCAGCGCGGACAAAAAATGGCCGTAAAACCCGTTAAAACCGCGGCGGCGCCGCAATTCGGGTTCATGAATCTGGATGGTGCTCATGGTGCGGGCTGCCGCCTCCACGCCGGCTGACCCGGCCCGCAATGCTGCTGCAATGGGCAGGGGATTTTCTGTTGGCGCTGACGTGTCATGGATTGCGTGCCCGATCCGGCCGGTGCCGTGGTTGTTGCGGATTCAACCATAATCGCTGGGCCGTGAGCAAGAACCGCTCGGCCATCCTATTCGCGCTCCTGGAAACCGGAACTGCTTTGGACGAACACTTTATCGGTCCAGGCCATGGCAAGGTCGTTCGTGCCCTCGCGAATCACCAATGCCATGCGATAGATGCCCGGCGGCAAGACCACCGGCGAAAAGCGTGTTTGAAAACCGGCGCACACCTGATGGCCAGGAACATCCAGAATGTCGCGGACGTCGCGACGATCAACCGGCACAGTGGGCACGCGATACCACGCCCGCTCCCCTTTGAAGGCAACATCGCACTCTGTCAAAGGCGTGTCCGACTGCTGCCATGCCTCGGGCGGCAGCGCCCACCCGACAACCCTGACCATTTCCAGCCGCGTATCCGGGCTGACTTCCACCCGGTCAATGGCATACGTTGTGCCCGGCAATTTGACCGGTGCCGCTGCTTCGCGGATCACAAAATCTCCTTCGCGCGCGACAAGGCGAATCACCCAGGGCGTGGCCCAAGGCAGCCAGATCAGCAACAGCGCCACCGTGCCCAACGCCAGTTTCCATTCCAATGGGAAGCGGCTGCTCATTGAACTAATCCCGCCAAGGGTCGGCGGCCCTCATGAATCGGAAAATCGGTGCCGAAGGTTTCGTTCAGCACACGGCGCAAGGTATCCAAACCCGACAGGCCTTCAATGTTGAACGCCCGCCCCCGGTAGTACACCGCATTGAAAATCGAAGCCATGTCATCCACGGGCATGGTCAATTCATGGCGGTAACTGTGGTCGGACTGAACCAGCACAATACAATCGGGATTGGCGGCAATGATTTGCTCCAACACCGCAATGATCCGTTTGGCGATGAATTGATATTGCGCCAAATAAAAATCATCAACCTTGACCGACCCTTCCTCCTTGCGCCAAGCGCCATCCGGCTCAAACAGATAAGGCGCGTGGGGGCAGGCAATGTGCGCAAACGTGAAGCTGGGCGCGCGCCGGATATTCGGATCCGCCAGCCACCCAAGGATTCCTTCCACCATGCGGTTGTAGAAATGCTTGTCGTGCGGCCATATCGTCAACAGCGGCTCCAGCACCGAGTTTTTCAGCACGCTGGCAAACACGGTGTTTTCCAAACTGACGCCGCCCGCATTGGGCGGAAGTTGGAAGGTGTAATCCGCCACGAAGGGGGAACTCACGTTGAATAAGTCGCCCAGCATGTTCGCCACATAGACGGTGTAGCCGTGCGCTTGGAAAAAGCGCATCAGTGTGGATTCCGCAAAATAGGTGTGTTGGTCGAGGTCCGGCGTGTTGACATATTTCTTGATGCGCCCATCGGCCGCCACTTGGTACTGCGTGATTTCGGCCGGCCATTCCATCCCGACAAGTCCGGCCAACACCTCCACTGTCAAAAACGAGGGATTGTAACTGCTACCGGATACCGAGAACTGCCGCTGTCGGAGATATTGCGCCAGTTCAACCGGCCGCCAGTTGAAATGTTTCTGTATTTGCAAGAAAGGCGCAAATTCATCCAGAATGATCAGATAAACATCTGGGCGATCCACCCGCGCCGCCACCGGCACAACCGAGGCAGGCGCAGCCGGTGCGCGCCGAAACTGTGTAACACGGCGCCAGAGCACCGGCACGGCGCCGGCTGCATTGTATACAATCAGAATTGCGAACAGCCCCGCCAGCCATTTCCGGTAAGCCAGAAATCTGGTTTTCCCCAGACGTGCGCGGCGCCCCAGCAGCAACGCCGCAATCACGCCAACGGCTAGAGCTACGGGGAACAGATGCCAATAGCGAATCATAACCCACTGCGCGCGCACGGCAGTTTCCAGTGGGCGCCACAGCGCCGCAATCAGGAGCGTAAGCTGCGCAATCAGGGCGCCGACGGCAAAACGACCAGCCCACGCGCTGAAGAAAAGCCACGCCAGCAACGCCACCGCGAGAAAAAACAGAATGGGCAACTTCAGTTGTTCTGCACCGGCCTCATGCACATTGCGGAAATACACCAGCAGCACCGGATACAGCGCAATCACGAGAACGTAAACGTACTCCTTCAGGAGCCGGACCATTCGACTGTTTTGAACACGATCTATCACGATACTCAACAACCGCGCGCGGCGGCCGACTCTATATCCATTTCATTATACACTGGCGCATGGTCTCCACATAGCGCGACCATGACAATTCTTCCACCACATGACGGCGGGCGGTGGCGCCCAGTCGCTGACAAGCCTCCGGCCGGGCTAGCAAATCGTTCAGCACGACGTTCATGCTTGCCTGGCTGCCCGGTTCCAACCAGCGGATATTGAGATCATCCTGCAGGCCATATCCGTCGCGGATGGCCCCCACGCGCGATACCGCCACGGCCTTCTCCAGCGCCATGCCCTGCAGCAGAGTTGTGGTGGCGCCGCTATAGGTGTTCTCCTTCACCGGCAGCACTAGAACCCGCGCCCCAGCCATTACCTCCTGCACCCGCTTCACTGGCAGTTGCACCTGGACCGTCACATTGGGCGGCACATCCATCAACTTGGCCGCCGCATCCTGCCCCACCACCAGTTGCACCCTCACGTGCGGATGCTGCCGGGCATAAGCCAGCAACAAGGGAAAATCACGCTGGGGATCTGCGCCTACGCTGACCACATCCGCAATCTTCGGCGCGTCAGGCATTGGCCGCCACTGTTCCACATCCACCCCAAACGGCACAAATTGCACTTTGTCGGGCGTGCCCAGCCATTCCCGCAACCATTCAGCTTCGGCATAGCCGTACGCCACAAATTGGTCCACACGCGACAACATGTTGCGGTAGCGCGCCTCGCGCGCCGGACTAATCTTGCGCACGGCCGCCATCCGTTCCGGCAACCCCACGCTGATATACACCAGTTTGGCTTTTAGCCTACCGCTTGCCTTCAGCCGCGCCGCTGGCATCCCCGTGTTGTCTGTCGTTGCCACCACCACTTTTGCCCGGTTCATCTGCCATAGGTGCGCGCGCACCGCCATCACATCGCCGCGTCCCACGCCGGCTCGTGGCGCATACCACCGCTCAATCCAACCCGCCACCGTCTCCCGTACGCTCGAAATGCGCGGCAAACGCAGGTTACAATCCATGGACCAGCCAGATTGCTGCAACTCGGCAAAACCAAACAATTGCGTCCGGTTCAGGTCCACGGCAGGCAGGTGGGCCAGTATCCGACGTCGCTCCACCGTATCACGAAACAGATAGAAGACATCCGCGGGCGGGTAACGGCGGCGGTGGTATGCCGCCGGCGCCAGGGCATACAAGGCTTGCTGGAACAACTCCGCGTGGTTCAAGCCGGCCCGGACAAAGCGCATCAGGTCCAACGTGCGCCGCCCCAACCCGGCAAACGGCGAGCGAGCCTCAATCAAGCTCGCCCAATAGCGTTGGGTCGCCGTCGTCATTGCCGTGCGGGCCTCGTCGCGCGTAAAAAAGTGGCGATGTTTACGCAATAGCCGGCGCATGATCTGCCGCTGGCGGCTCTTGCGGAGTACATCGCTGGTCATGCTGGCGGAATGAATCCGGTAGTGCAAAATCGCTTCTGGGACATGGAGCCCACGGTAGCCATGGCTCGCCAGCGTCAGGAAAAAGTCATAATCGCTCTGCCCTGCACGGAACAAAGAATCAAACCCGAACCGGCGGGCGACATCCGCCCGCACCAGCGAACTCACCACGATATAATTGCCTTTCTTCAGGAGTTGGGCGTCAAATTCAGGGCGGACGATTCGCCCGCACCGGCCGCCGAAGCACTCGGAATCCGGATAGGCAAACGCCAAGCGGTCATCCGGCAAGGCCGCGCGTATTTTCTCCTGCATGATTTCCAGATAGTTGGGTGCCAGCCGGTCATCGGCATCCAGCATGACCACCCACTCCCCCCGCGTTTCGTGGAGCAGGTTCGTGCGCACCACCGTCTCGCCCGAATGTGGATACTGGATATAGCGCACGCGATCGGCATATTGGGCCACCACGGCGGCGGAATGGTCGGTGCTGCCGTCATCCCCCACAATAATTTCCAATGGCGCCACCGTTTGGGCCAACACGCTTTCAATGGCCTCGCCAATAAACTGGGCATAGTTGTAATTAGGGATAATTACGGAAATCTGCAAGTTTTGAGACGCCGGGTTCATGAACCTCGTGACTGTAGTCTATCCGTCCTTTTTTCTCATTCAAAAAAGCGCGCGCGCGAATGTGCGTAATCGAAGCCCCTCCCCCTGGCCGCACCTGTGTCCGGCCCGTTGGCCGACAAGCATCCCGCCGGCCTCCCTGCCATATTTGACGAACACGTTGGGGTTGTTTAGGTTGCCTGCATGTCATTTTGGGTTTCAGTCGTCACACCGGTTTACAATGCGGCGGAATATCTGCGTGGGTCCGTCGAATCCGCGCTGCAACTTCCCGAAGTGCACGAGGTGATTCTGGCAGAAGACGGCTCCCTGGACAACTCGCTGGCTGTCTGTGAAGCCCTCGTGCAGGAACATCCTGATCGCGTGCGCCTTTTCCGGCATCCCAACGGCGAAAACCGTGGCGCCGGCCTCTCGCGGAATCTGGCCATCCAGCAAGCCCGCTCCCCTTTCATTGCATTCCTCGATTCTGATGACCTCTATCTCCCCAATCGCTTTGAACAAGATAAGGCGATTCTCCTTTCACAGCCCGCCATAGATGGGGTGTACAATGCCCTGGGCGTGCATTTTCACACACCAGCAGGTCAACAATGGTGGGAATCGTCCAATGATCGTCCGCCCTCCCTGACGCGAATGAACTCCGATGTGCATCCCGACGAATTATTTTTCAATGTAAGTCCGCTGGGGCGCCAAGGTCATTTTTCGGTTGATACGCTCACCGTGCGACGCCAGGTGTTCGAGCGGATTCAGTTTTCCGCGCTGCGTCTTTCGCAAGACACCCTGTTCATCATGCAGCTCACCGCCCTCTTCCGCTTGGCTTCCGGGAATCGCCTGACCCCGGTCGCGCTGCGTGGTGTTCATGGGCATAATCGGATCCAAGATGTGGCCGGCCGGCGCGCCGCCATCGAGTTGATTTTCATGGAGATCTTCGCGTGGCTGAAGAAGGAGCCACTCACCCGGCGGCAGCGTTATGCCCTCTACGAAGCCTATCTCCGGCGCCAGCACAGCTGGGCCGGCATCCAGAAGGTTCTGCGCCGCTGTCCCACCCTGCTGTTTAACCGGAAATATACCAAACACATTCTCCTCCGTGCCCTCTTCCGCGTTGATCCCACCGAACCCATTGTGCCCGCCTTTTTCCCGAAATGGCGAACCCGGACACCCCACGAACAGCCAAAATAAAATCGCGTTACTTCCAGGCCTTGAGCAGGTGTCGAACATTATTTTCCGGACACGAATCATCATCACACATGCCCAGTTGCTCGACATGCCGGAATCCGTTGCGCCGCAACTCCCGCTCCACTTGCGCCGGATCCGTTTGGGAATTGGTCTCAAATAATAGTAGGTCGCGAGTGACTCGCCCCAGCAACCGGCACAATCGGTGGCGCCGGGTCAAGTGGCGCTCAAGGGCAAAACAAAACACCACATCATGCTCCCCACCCAGCGCCCGGGGCGAAGTCCGATCAATATCCCCCTGCTGAAAATGTACCTGGGGCAGATCGGCAAAGGCGGCGATTCGCCGCGCCACCCGGACCTTATTCAGATCATATTCCACGCCCATGCATTGGCCCGGCTGAAACTCTTGCGCCGCAAACAGCATGCCGCCCGCATGACAGCCCAAATCCAGAATCCGCTTGCCCGTCAAATCCGATTTCGTCATGCCGTAGCGCGCAAAACGGCGCGCGGCGTTTCGTTGCGCTTCCTCGGCGCGCACCACCAGGCCCGGCACCGTGAACGAACAATAAATCCGTTCGGTCTTGCAGACATGCCGGTTGCCCTCCTTGTCGCTCCGAAAGGTTTTGGAAACAGCCAACAATTCCTTGCGCAACAAGTCGGCGAGCCCCCGCTGGGCAGCGTCCCACGAAATCCCGGCCGCGTGCGCAATAACCGGTAGATTTAGCCTGCCCCCCCGATCCGCGTTGAAACCCATGTTGTTCGTGCGAGCAGGCGACGGCAGCCCCTGCCCCGTGATATCGTAGCTCTCAGAAAAACGGGACCGATAATTCGGGGGAAAGGGGAGCAAAAATTCAAAATCGTGAAGTTGCAAATGGCCGGCAACCAGCGCCAAATTACGCGTATGAAAATCGCGGTGAGCATAACCGGCAACATACAAGTCCAAGACAATGGACAGCGCCTCAATAGCCAGCCGGTGGCGCTCGGATTCCGTCGCGCGGGCCAACACCCGATCCAGCCGGTTTTCCTCGGGATAGGCCGCAACATCAAACCAAGGGTGGCCTGAGAGCGTCCATCCGGAACGAATCCAGGGCATGGCCCAAGACGAATCACGGAATAGGCGCGCGGCTTTTTTTTCAGTCCAATAGGCTTTCCAACCGTCCCCGGTGCGATGAAAATATTTGCGAAATATGCGCTGGCCATCCTGTTCGCGGATGATCCCGAACGAACGCCGGCCAGCGTGCACTACATTGGGTACATGACGCCAGCGCCGGGGCAGTTCATATTCGGCGCTTCGTGGTGCGGGGGCACTCATGAGCTGGCCGCCCCCACTTGGGGCGCGGTGGCTGGCTCACAATTCCACTCGCCGTTGAGCATCACAGGCGATGCGGGCCGCGTACGGCCCGTGCCATAAAAATCACCGGCGGCCACATCCAGATAGCCAATGCCGCCGGGCAGGGCATCGGCCTCCACGTCATTGAGGGCCACCCGCGCGCTGATGCGATAGCGCCCTTCTTCCAGTGGGAAGCGGGGCAGGTGGAGATCAAAGAATCCGCTGCCCGGCACCTGCTCAAACGGCTCGCCCATTTTGATCGCGTCGCAGACGCACAGCGGATCCTGGGTATTCAAATGGTGGATCGTCAGCGTGACGTTCGCCATCTCGCCGGGGCGGATTTTGGTCGCCTCATATCCGAGGCGCAGGCAGACATCGTCGCCGGTTTGCACGGTCAGCAGCGGATAGCCTTTTTCGTCCACGGCCGCGAAGGAAGTCAACTTGATCCGGCCGTTGCCTGTGCGTTCGGTGATACCGCGCAACGCATATAGCGGCCCCTCGCCTTCCCCCGCCCCGCGCGTTTGAGTGTTGAGATACTGGTGAATCACATCGCGGGTGTTCCCCATGGCGGCCACCGCGCCATTCTCCAGCCACACGCAGCGCGAGCACAGGTTTTGCACCGCCGCCATGTTGTGGCTCACAAACAGCAGCGTGCGGCCATCCCGGGCAATGGAGCCCATCTTGCCAAGACATTTGCGCTGGAAGGCCACATCGCCCACCGCCAACACTTCATCAATGAAGAGGATTTCCGGTTGCAAGTGCGCGGCCACGGCAAACGCCAGGCGCACGTACATCCCACTGGAATAGCGCTTCACGGGCGTATCAATGAATTTTTCAATTTCCGAAAACGCCACGATCTCGTCGAAAAGCCCGTCAATTTCCCGCTTTTTCATCCCCATGATGGTGCCGTTCATATACACATTTTCGCGCCCGGTCAATTCAGGGTGGAAGCCGGTACCCACTTCCAGCAGGCTGGCCACGCGCCCCAACACGGTGGCTTGGCCCCGCGTGGGTTCCGTGATTCGGCAAAGGATTTTCAGCAGCGTGCTTTTGCCTGCGCCGTTGCGCCCGAGAATACCGACCACCTCGCCCTGCTGGACATCGAAGCTCACGTCACGCAGCGCCCAAAACTCGGGATTGATCGCTGTTTGCCCGTAGAGGCCCATATAGTCCGCGGGATTGCGCCCAGTCCACTTGTACCAGTTGTAGCGCATTTCATCGCGCAGGGTGTGGCGGCTGATGCTGCCCCGGCGGTAGCGCTTGGCGATGCCTTCAATGGTGATGACGGGTGTGGCCATGGCGCGGCTCCTAGACAATATCCACAAACGTGCGTTGAACCCGGTTGAACATGATCAACCCCAGCAGCAGGAGCAGACTGGTGATGCCCGCGCTGGCCCACACCTCGGGCGCGGCAAACGTTCCCTTGCCCACCAGCGCCCAGCGCGTGGCCTCCACCGTCCACGACATCGGGTTATACTGAATGACCCACCGCCACTGCGCCGGCACCGTGCTGGCGGGATAAATGATCGGCGTGGCATACATCCACAATTGCGAAAAAAACGGCAGGAAAAACTGCATGTCGCGGTATTTGATCGTCATGGAAGCCAGCAGCAGGCCCATGGCCAAACCCAGCACGGCCGTATAGCCCAGAATGGGCAGAAACCACAGCATCCGGGTGGCGGGCGGCAGGCTGGCCTCCGTGAAATAGCGGTAAAACAGCCAGAAGCCCACAAACATCAGCGCATTGAGCGCCAGCGTGGCCAGCGCCACCAGCACGCGCACAATGGGCACAATCAGCCGCGGGAAGTATACCTTGCTGAATAGCGGGACGTTGCCGGTGAAGGTGGACGAAATGGAATTCATGCTGGTGGCAAAAAAGTTCCAGATCAGCATCCCGCTCATGTAGAACATCAGCGGCGGCACGCCGTCGGTCCCCAGCCCGGCAATGTTGCCGAACACGATGGTAAACACCACGGTGGTCATCAGCGGCTGCAGCACAAACCATGCCTTGCCCAGCACGCTCTGCTTGTACACCGCCAGCATGTCGCGCTGCCACATGATGCCGATCAAATCCCGGTACTCGACGATCTCCCGCCAGGGAATCCGCCACCACGGGCTGTTGGCACGAATGATTGTTTTTTGCATGACGATTTCCTATCCCAGACGGGCAAACAGGCGGACCAGCGGATTCCCCAGCAGGCGGCGCGCGCGCCGGTTCAGGTCCTGCAGGCGGTTCACGCGCGCGGCCAGAAAACGCGCCTCCGGCTCGCGCTTCACGGCGGCCAGCGCGGCCGTGGCCTGTTGCAGCTCGGCCTCCAGCCCGGCCATGCGCGCGGTGGCAAATTTCAGAATCCCATCCCGCAAAGCCGTGCCGATGTCCTCGGCGCTGCGGTAATAGCGCTTGCGGTCACCGGGCTTGCGCACGCGCTGGACCAAGCCCATACGTTCCAGTTGCGCGGCCGCCAGGCTCACCGCCGCCTTGCTCCACCCCAGCTCCGCTTCCAGTTCATCCAGCGAGGCCGACCCCGCCGTCAGATAGAGGCTGCCAAGGATTTCGCCCGCCGCGCGGTTGAACCCGAACTCCTGGGCCAACCGCCCCGCCGCCGCCACCAGCCGGCGTTTGACGACCGGGGCACCGGATGAATCTGGAGCAGATGCGCGCATGACAACTTTTACAATTTTGTAAAAGTTATGGGATTTCCTGCCCGTTGTCAAGCGGGCGCGCCGCTACTGCATCAATTCTTCGCGCCAGTAGATGGGCGTGACCTTGTTGTTGCCGACTTCGAAAATGGCCCACACCCCGCTTTGCACCCCGTGGTCCTCACCAATGGAGATCACCCGCACGAACTGGCGGTCGGATACCGACAGCTTGTCGGCCAACGCCGGGTCCATGCCCGATTTGCTAATGGCCTCCTGCACGCTCTCGAAGCCGTCATCCTTGGTGTTGGGGATGCCGTCATCGCCGAGGCGGTACTTCAACAAATCCGCCACCACCCAATCATCCATCATCTTGCCGTTGCCGGCGGTCAGCGTCAGCAGCACCTCGCGCGAGGCGGTATTCACGTTGACCTTGCCATCGCCGAACGTCGTCAGCAGGTGGGCAATCCCGCGCAGTGGCGGGCTCTTGGGATCGGGTGGCGGTCCACCATAGACAATCTCCGGCGTGAAGCCCTTGATCAGCAGCAGCTCATCCACGGTATCCAGCGGCGCATTTTTCGGCGCGTAACCCTTTTCCTTATAATAGGGGTCGTCCTCCTCCGCCCCGTTGAGCCGGTGTTCGTCGCCGGGGTCGGTCCAATCCATGAAACAGTCAATCAAATCCGGCCATTTTTCTTCGGGCACGCCGGCTTGGTCCAGCAGCTCTTCCCAGTCGTCATCTTCGAGCTTGTTGACGTTGCGCCGCCCGGCTTCCGGCTGGATATCCACCAATGCGCGCGCGTTGCCTGCGGCCACCTCCACGCCCGACACCCCGATGCCGCGCGACAAGTTTTTGGCCAGAATGCGGAAAGCCTCTTTTTCTTCGTCAGCCTCTTCAAAGGCGCTCGGCGCGAAACTTTTTGCCAGCAGGAACTTGGCATACTCCACGCCGCCCCGCGCGGCATACTGCGCCTTGAGCCGCTTGCGGGCAAACGACGTGATTCCCGCTTCCACGTGCATTTCGTAGGCCATGGTGCCCACCAGCAAACTCAGCAGCAACACCGTCCACAGCGCCACCACCAAGGCCGCCCCCTGCCGCGGCGCGGGAGTTTTCCACAGTGTGGAAAAGTTTTTTCCACAGTGTGGAAAAGTTTGCGTGCAGCGGCCCGAATTTTTCCACAGTGTGGAATAATCGGCCCAAAGTTTTTCCATTGTGTGGAAAAATCCACAAAAGTTTTTCCATTGTGTGGAAAAATCGCCAAAAGTTTTTCCATTGCGTGGAAAAATCGGGGTCATTTTTCCACAGTGTGGAAAAGTTTTTTCCACAGCGTGGAAAAGTTTGCGCGCGGCGACCCGGATTTTTCCACAGTGTGGAAATATTTTTTCCACAGCGTGGAAAAACCGCGCGCCGATTTTCCATGGTGTGGGAAAGATCATGGCCGGGGGCCTCGCTGGATTTGCCAATCCACGCTGGGGCGGTCGCGGGGCTGCCGCCAAGCGGGCGCGGTGCGCTGGCGGCCGGGCGGCAGATTGGTGGCGGCGGCGGAGCCGGGGCGATTCAGGCCGCGGTCATCGGCGGGCGGCTGGCGGGTGGGCGGCTGGCGGCCGGGAGCTTCACCGGG
>MWEZ01000014.1 GCA_002071335.1 Verrucomicrobia bacterium ADurb.Bin018 | reverse complement strand
AGCCATGTTTATGACTAAATTAAACTACCCCATCATGGGGGCCGGGGTCTCGCAAATCAGCCGGTAGGCCATCGTTCCCTTGGGGGGAATGTCCGGCAGGTGAGCCGGGTCAAACCAGCGCGCTTCGGAAAGTTCTTCCGGCTGTAACTTCAATTCGCCCGCGCGCCATTGCGCACGAAATCCCACCATCAGTTGGTTCGGGTATGGCCAATGCTGGCTGGCCACGTATTGCACGTCGTCCACCTCCAAGCCGACTTCTTCGCGCACTTCGCGGCGCACGGCATCCTCCAGCGATTCCCCCAATTCCACGTAGCCCGCCAAGCACGTCCACAAATGCGGAATGCGCTGCACGTGCCGCGCCAGCAAAATCTGCCCCTCTTTTTCCACGCGCACAATCACCGCCGGCGTGGGTCCCGGATATTCCACATGACCGCATGCCGCGCACTGTCGCGCCACTTCCACCGGGTGCTCCGCCAGCACACCGCCACACCGCCCGCAAAACTGATGCGTCGCACGCCAATTCAACATGCCCAGCGCGCGGCACGCGGCGAGGGCATAAGGCACATCTGCGCCCAACAGCGTCCGCAGCCGCACCCATTCGTAACCCGGCGGCGCATTATCCGTGGCGCCGCTCACTTGCTTGGCCCAGTGGCCCTGCAGCGGCACCCGATACTCCGCCGCCAGTTGGCGCGTGGTTAGCAGTTCCGCCAACACGTCGTCCCCAGCCGGTTGCCAATCGCCCGACCGCACCAGCAGCAAGCCATCGCAAAAAATAAATGTGAGGGACTTTGCCACGACTTCACCCATCCCGCGCCCAGCGCGCGCGGTGATACTCCAGAATCTCCGCCAAAATATCACGCACGTTGCGGGTCACCTGCCATTCCGGATAATCCGCCTGGAAGCGCGTGACATCGCTCACCCACCAAATATGGTCGCCAACGCGCGGGGTTGCCACATAGCTCGCTTTCATGTGCCGGCCGGTCAGTTCCTCACACAGCGTCACCGCCTCCAGCAGCGAGCAATGACTAAAGCGGCTCCCCCCCATGTTGTATACCGCACCCGCCCGCGGCGCGCGATGGAACGCCACAAACGCCGCCACCAAATCCGCGCAATGCAGAATATCGCGCACCTGTTTGCCCTTGTGGCCCAGAATGCGGTACTCGCGACCTGTCACCGCGCACTTCATCAAATACGCAAGGAACCCATGCAACTCCGCGCCCGCCTGCCGCGGTCCCGTCAGGCAGCCCCCGCGAAACACCCCGGTTCGCAAGCCGAAGTAGCGGCCATACTCCTGCACCATCACATCGGCCGCCAGTTTCGAAGCGCCAAAAAGCGAATGCGTTGTTTGGTCAACGCTCATGGTTTCATCAATGCCGTTGGCTGCAAAGGGGCCTTCCACGCACTCCCAGCGCGTGGCTTGCTCTACCAGCGGCAACCGATTCGGCGTATCGCCATACACCTTGTTGGTGGACGTGAACACAAACGTCGCCTCCGGTGCGTACTGCCGAGTGGCCTCCAACAGGTTCAACGTACCGGTGGCATTCACCCCGAAATCGGTGAACGGCTCGCGTGCCGCCCAATCGTGCGAAGGCTGCCCCGCCGCGTGTACCACCAGCTCGAGGCCCTTCGCTTCGGCAAAAATCCGGCGCACTGCGACCTCGTCCCGGATATCCACCGCCAACGGCACGTACTCCTCCGGATACGCCGCCTGCAACTCCGCCACTACCTCGCGCGTCGAAGCCTCCGGACCGAAAAAATATTCCCGCATATTGTTGTCCAGCCCGAGCACCCGGTATCCCTGCGCCGCGAAATGCCGCACCGTTTCCGCCCCCACCAACCCGCCCGCTCCCGTAACCATTACCGTTTTCATAACTTTCTTTTAGAGGCGTGTGAGCACGTATCCCGCTTGCCGCCCATAAGTTATGCGCCGGCTACCATGATTATTTGTTCACATAAGCTACAGGGAACACAGCCATTCCGCGATTGCGTCCATATGATTATCCACCGTAAGGTTTGCCGCATGGGTAAGTGTATTGTTCTCTAGCATCGCCCAAATTTCACGGGCCATTTGAGCCTCAATCGCCGCGCCAATAAAGAAGGTTTGGGGACACGCATCGTGCTTTCTGAATGCGTCTGTGATTCTTACCAGTGCCGTTCTTGCTGTCTTCCAGTGTTCATCTGCTCCGGCCGGATCAATACCGCCCTTCAGTTCACCAAGCGCAATATAGCTTTTGGCATCGCTCTTAGTGGCTTTGGTGATAAGGCGGGGCTCTCGGTTGAACAAGCAGAGATCAATATTGTTGTTCACGAGGGGCACCTTAAGATTGTAGATCAGAGTGCGGTGTTTTCTGTTCTTTTCCCAATGCAGGCCGCGTAGTTTTGTCTCAATCCCGGCATCGTCTGATGGCAGAGGGCTCCAAACGTCATTATCCGAGTTGAGCCAAAATGTTTGCCGGTTTGAGATACGAAGAAAGGAAATTACACAGCGCGATAATTTGCATTGGGCCATGAAGCCACCGAGATTTCTCATGGACCCGCCGAGGGTGTCACCCCGTGTGAGTAGAAACCGAAAAACAAGTTCTTCAACAAAATTTGCCCCGGCGGGTTCCAGATAGTTACGAATCAGGCCGGTGATGGCCTCCATCTTGTCTTGCTCTTGAAGGTGTTGTGCAGCTTTGTCCGAAACGCCGGCGGCCGCAATGAGGGCCGGCCGTATATCCATAAGCCGCAGGAGGTCTTTGGGTTTCTTTGCCTGCGTGGCCGCCGTTTTTAACGCTCTGGCCAGTGCAACGTAAGGAGTTGCGCGCCTATTCTTTTCCAACGCGAGGGCAACGAAACCTGCACGTATGGCTTCGTATGTCGTTTGTAAATCGGCTGGGGAATGAAGATATTTCTTGTATGGCTTCGACATCGGCTACTTCTTTCTTTTCCATATATAAACGCATTTGCGTAATGGTTCACGACCATGCAAACCCATTTGCTGGCTGCTGTTACCTTTGCCGGTAGGCAGTACCAAAATCGAGTCCATTTCAAAACCAAGGGCTTCGGCAAACTCCGATAGGATGATGTCTACGGAAATGCTGACCCCCGCATATCGGACATTATCATTCACCATGATCAGCGGGGCATTTGGTTTCATGATTCTGGCGCATTCTTGGATGACACACGCCATCTCGTAGAAATAACCACGAACCATTCGCGGAATCCCATTGTTGTTGAGCCGATTGTTTTGTTTTTCCGACTCCAGATAAGAAAGAATCATCTGCAGAAGGGGGTGTGCATTGGCCACCGCTATCGCTTTTGCCCATTGTGGCTGCATCTTGATTAAGTCTTTTTCCCGATTCTCCACCGTGCAACTCACCATAGCTTGGCGGAGATCAACAAGGCTTTCTTCCGTAACGCCCAGGTAGGCCAGCTCCAAAGCGTACGTTCGGGTGTAGTCATACCGATTGCAGTAGGGTGGCGAGGTCATAATACAATCGAATGATCCTGCGCTAAAATTGGGAAGAATCTCCAGACAGGAACCCGCATGTAGAGTAATCGGGCCGTGCGCGGTCGGTGGTTGTGCAAAGAGACTGTTGGATGCGCCTTGATCCCGAAGATCGGCTACCATTTGATCGAGTTTGGCGGTGATGGCCGTATCAAACGAGTGGATCGAGCCCTTGTCGAAAATCTGCTTCCCTTGCCGACGGCCTGAACGATGGTCCCAACGAAGGTATTGCCCATCTTTTCTGGTATAGCTTACGGATTCAAGGATGCAAAGCAGGGCAAAAGTGAGCAAGTCGGCAATGTGTGGGGTCTCTGTCCGTATGTATGCGCTAAATTGAGCGATACGATTTGCTGTTTCTGGCGGATACGCTCCACGGGTGATCCGAAGAGCATGGAGTGAGTCCGTGGTCTTGATTTGCGTCCATGGATGGGTCCTGGCCAGTGTTGCGAGCTTGTCAACGTCCGCAGCCGAAAGATGCTGATCAATGAGTTGCTTCGTGGCGATGACCCGTTGCCCAATAGGGAGCAGCTCGATGCCTTCGGCGCCCAAACCGCGTGCGCTGGCCGCGAAGAGCGCCACGCCGCTACCAGCAAAAGGATCAAGTAATTTTCCCGAATGGACCTTGCCGCGATCAAGGAAGTATTCAACAAGTTCAGCGGAAAACCCTTCTTTATACTTGTACCAGCGGTAAACGGCACGTTGCTTATTCGCTTGAAAGCTTACCAGAGTACGATTAAGGGCGGGTTCCACCCAGATTTTAGCTGCGTGTTTCTGTTCATATTTCTGATTCAAATCATAAATCGAACGGATAGCAGCAGCATCATGACGTGATTCTGTGGGTTCAGGCTTGGGCTGCAAAGCTGACCCCATCATCATGGGCAAACATGGTGTCGCGTATTTTGTCGCAGCTATGGGTTCATTCACAGTTGTCATATTTTTTTCTCGACCCTTCCGGATGACGCCGTGCAGCGCCGCGAGCTTTGGGGGTCTTGTTTAACCAGCGCAGTTTGCAAAAAGGGGTGCGGAAATGTCGAGAAAATTGGCGGGCGTAAGATTGGCAAGTGGGGACCGGCTTGGGTAGAGTGGCGGGGATGAATCCGGTGGTGGCAGAGATTGCTGAATTGTTGCGCACTCGCGGCTGGTTGCTGGCGACAGCGGAGTCGTGCACCGGCGGCCTAGTGAGTGGCGAGTTGACAGCGCTGCCGGGCAGTTCGGCGTGGTTTGTCGGGGGCGTGGTGGCTTATGCCAATTCACTCAAAACTGGCTTGCTGGGAGTCGCGCCGGATACTTTGGTCGCGCACGGCGCAGTGAGCGTTGAAACTGCTGCCGCCATGGCGCGGGGCGCTTGCGTGGCCACTGGCGCAGATTGCGCCATCGCCATCACGGGAATTGCCGGGCCGACGGGCGGTACCGCGGAAAAACCGGTGGGGCTGGTGTTTATTGCCATCGCCACCCCGGCTGTGTCGCGCGTGTTTGAGCACCACTTTGACGGCACGCGGGAAGATATTCGCGCCGCCGCCGTGGCGGCGGCGCTGGAGCACCTGCGCGAGGCGCTAGCGGGCGGGAGTTAGCGAATCAGCAAGTCGGACGGGGGCGGGACATCGCGGCCCGGCACGACAATCTGCGACGCGCGTTCACGCTGCAGTGCGGCCATTTCTTCGCGCAAATCCGCCAAGCCCTGTTTGATGGCCGGGGCGAATCCCGCGACGGCCTCGGCCAGAGTCTTGGCATTGGGCACCTCGCCGCTCAACGGCAAAATGCCGCCGGGGGTCATCACTTGGGTGGCGGCGGTAAAAATGACCGGGCGCGACGGATCATCCGTGCCATCCGGTTTCACCGGAATCAGCTTGCGCAGGCTACCGGCCCGCAAATCCGTATAGTTTTCCTCGCGGTACAAGTTAGCCGCGTTCATTTGAATTTCGTTGCCGTTTTGCTCTGCCATGGTGTTCTCCTAATCTCGTCGCGGGGCCCGCCGGCCACGGGAAGCCGGTTAGTGTTCCAGCATCATTTCCCGTAGCGTGGCCAACGCCTGGTTTTGCAACTGGCGGACGCGCTCGCGCGTGATGCCCAGTTTTTTGCCTACTTCTTCCAACGATTCCGGCTCCTTGCCGTTCAGGCCGAAGCGGCGTTCCAGAATCGTGCGCTCCCGCTCGTTCAACACTTTCAGGTGTTCGAGCATTTCGTCGAGCAATTGGCGGTCGTTCAAATCATCGAAGGGCGAGCGGGCATCCGGATCGCTCACCAGGTCGCTTTGGCTTTCACGGCCCTCGTCACCAATGGGTTCATCCAGCGAGGTCACGCGCTGCGACACTTCCAGCCAATACTTCACGCGCTGGACGGGGACATCCATCCGCAAAGCCACTTCCTGCGCCGTAGGCTGGCGGCCCAGCTCGTGGGTCATGGCCTCATAAGTACGGCGCATCCGGAAGAGCTTGTCCACCATGTGGGATGGCAGGCGGATGGTTTTGCTCTGGTTGGCCAACGCGCGGCGGATGCCCTGCTTGATCCACCACGCCGCATACGTGCTCAACTTGCCGCCCTTTTTCGGGTCGAAGCGGGTGACCGCCTTCATCAGGCCGATATTGCCCTCGCTGATCAGGTCGAGGAGCGGAAGGCCGAGACGCGCGTAATCGCCGGCAATCTTGACCACCAAGCGCAGGTTGGCGCGGATCATTTTCTGCCGCGCCTGCTCGTCGCCCTTCTTGATGCGGCGCGCCAGCTCGATTTCCTCTTCTGGCGACAGCAATTCCACCTTGCCGATTTCGCGCAAGTAGATCCGCATCCCTTGATCGTCCCGCTCGTCCATGGCGCGCATATTCCCAAGGCCGCCGGGAAAAAGCAAGCATGGGCGGCGGCGTTTGTCGCGCGCCCCTCCGCGCTTGACTTCCCCCCGCGCCCCGCCGCACACTGTCCCTATGCGCTGCCCCAAATGTGCCCAGGACAACGATAAAGTCATTGATTCACGCGCCATCCGCAATGGCGCGGTGGTGCGCCGCCGCCGCGTTTGCGCCCACTGCGGCCACCGTTTCACCACCTATGAGGAAGTCATCAAGACCGTACTGACTGTTCTCAAGCGCGATGGCCGCCACGAAGAATTTTCGCGCGCCAAGCTCCGCGCCGCCATTGTCCACGCCGCCGTCAAGCGCCCCATTTCCGACCCGCAAATTGATCTGCTCGTGGACGACATCATCCACGAAATCAGCGCCGAATATGAACGTGAGGTGCCCTCCACCGTCATTGGCCGCAAAGTCATGGACAAACTGGAGCGCCTCGACGAAGTCGCCTTCCTGCGCTATGCCTCGGTCTACCGCCGCTTCCGCGACGCCTCCCAATTTTTGTCGGAAATTGAAAATCTCATTGGTCGCCAATAATCCTTTTTCCATGCGACTCCCGCCGGCTCACTCCGTTTTCCACACTGTGGAAAAAAAATTTTCACACTGTGGAAAAATAGCCCCCGTTTGGCCCCGACCCACCCGCACAACCCACTGCGTTTTCCACGCTGTGGCAAAAAAGTTCATCCCGCGTGGGCGGGATTTTCCACACTGTGGAAAAGTTGACGCCGTGGGCACCGCCCACCCGCGCGGGGGCAGGCCATGATCCCGCTGCCGACCGCTGCCGATGAGGCCGAACTGCTGCGCGATCATCTCGCCGCGCTCCTGTGCGATGCCCGGCTCGACACCACCGCCGCCGAAGCCGTCGCGGCGGCCGTCACCGCTTATTTGGATGACCAACAGCTCACCCTCCCCCTGCCCGACGATTATCTGCACTTGCTGATCTACCGTGCGCTGCGCACCCTCAACCAAAACGATACCGCCCGCCTCTGGGCCCAGACCCATCACCTCGGCAATGGCGATGTGCCAATTTTTGACCCCGAGATTTGGCCGGGCCCCGTGCCGCTGATCGTGTGGCAGCTTTTTGCCTCGCGCCTGGTGCGCCCCGCCCGCACCATCACCGCCGAAGGCCGTATCCTGTGGGCGTTGGACTTCCGCCGGCTGCGCCAGGAACAAGCCGGCTGGCTGGAGATTACGCTGCTGCCCGGCCTGCGCGCACTGCTCGAACAACTTGCGCCGGCATGGGATGAATCCTCCGGCGCGGGGCTGCTGGGCCTGCGCGGACTCTACGCCGCCGGCTTCGCCCCCACCCCACGCCGCCGCCGCAAAAAAGCCAAAACCTATTCCGCCTATGCGCCGCTCGATGCCGCCGCCATCCGTTCCTTTTGTCTGCGGGTTCTCGCCAACCTGCAACAGCCCCGCGGCTGGTCCACCACGCCCGACGTCCTCTACCTTGATTTCTCCCGCAAGGGGTAGCCCCATTCCCTGCGTGCAAAAAAAGAGCCCCGGTTGTTTGCCGGGGCCCGGGGAAGCAATCGTTCGTCCGTTATTGCTGAGTCGCCGCGTAGCGCTTGGCCACTTCCGGCCAGTTCACCACGTTCCAAAACGCGCTCACGTAGCTCGCGCGCAGGTTTTGATACTTGAGGTAGTAGGCGTGTTCCCACACATCCACCCCGAGAATCGGCGTGCCGCGCTTTTCGACCACATCCATCAACGGGTTGTCCTGATTCGGCGTTGAACTCACGAACAAGCTGCCGTTGGCATCCACCGCCAACCAAGCCCAGCCGCTGCCAAACCGGCCAACCGCGGCGGCCTCAAACTGCTTTTTGAACTCGTCGAACGAGCCGAACGACTTCTCGATGGCGGCCAACAGCGCACCTTCCGGAGTACCGCCGGCATTGGGCGCCATGCTGTTCCAGAAGAAGGTATGATTCCAATGCCCACCGCCATTATTGCGCACGGCCACCGGCAACTTGCTGATTTCCGGGAAAAGCGCCTCAACCGCCTTGCCTTCCATGGCCGTGCCAGCCACCGCCTTCACTAGATTGTTGAAGTAGGCCTGGTGGTGCTTGCTGTAGTGAATCTCCATGGTCTGCGCGTCAATATAGGGTTCCAGCGCGTCGTAGGCGTAGGGCAATGGCTCAAACACCAACGCCGGAGCGCCCTGTCCGGAGGCTGCCGCCGCCAGCCCGATCGCCGCCAAACCAATCAATCCAGTCATATTCATGCTCATGTTCTGCTCCTTTCTAGAACATGGAAAACTACCCCGAATTACCATTTATGCAAGCAATTCGCTATATTTTTATTAATTTTAAATAACATGTGATATTTGAACGTGATACAACTTTTAGATTTCACTTATTGCAATAAGTGAAATCAAACGTTTTACCTTGGAAATTTGACCGTGGAGAGGCCACCCAGTAAGCCGACCGATGGTGTGGGCTTGGTCGGTGGGGTCAGATGAAGAGGGTCGGGCCGCTTTCCTTGGCGCGGGCAATGAAAGTGGCCACGCCGGCGACTTCGTCCACCTCGATGAGTTCCTCGCGGGTGAGGCCCATGACGCCCATGGCCATGTCGCAGGCGATGAACTTCACGCCCAGCGCGCGGGCCTGGTGCAGCATCTCAGGCAGGGAGGCCACATTTTGCTGCGCCATGACATGCTTCATCAGCGCGGTACCGGCGCCGGCCATGTGGAGCTTCGAGAGCGCCAGCTTTTGCGCGCCACGGGGGAGCATCCACCCGAACATCGTGCTCAGGAAGCTCTTTTTGACCTGCGGGCCGGGGTGTTTGCGCAGGACGCTCAGACCCCAGAAGGTGAAGAATATGCTGACCTGCATCCCGGTGGCTGCCATGCCAGTAGCAATGATGAGCGCGGCGAGGGCCTTATCGAGATCGTTGCTGAACAGAACCATCGCACCGGATTGAGGGGCGGCGATGCCCACCGCTGGTTTGGGCCCGGCGCCCTTGCGCAGGATAGCTTCCAAATGCGTGGGGGTGGGCGTGATTTTGCACACCTTGTGACCAGAGCTGTTGGCCCAGTTGGTGAGGTCAGGCGCAAAACTGGATTGGGCCAGCACCTTGATGGTGGCGCCATCGCCCAGCTTGTCGAGCTCCTGCTTGATGCGCACCACGGGGCCGGGGCATTGCAGCGGGCGGACATCCACAACGGTGGCGGGTTCCTCTTCTTCCAACTCCAGACGGGGACCGCCCTCGCTGCCGGTGGTGGCCAGCGCAATTTGGGCATCGGTGGGCATCCACATTCCGGGCTGGAATTGTTTCCACGTCAGATAGCCACCGGAGAGGTTGGCAACGTCATACCCCAACTGGCGCAGGATGCGTTCGGCCACATAGCCACGCAGGCCCACCTGGCAATACACCACAATCAGGCGGTCTTTGGGCAGCTCGAAGAGTCGGGAACGCAGCTTATGGAGCGGTATGTTGACGGAGCCGGCCAGCGCGCCCTGCGGGAGTTCGGCAGGTTCGCGCACATCGAGCAACAGCGCGCCTTCGGGGAGCGCATCGGCGTGGGCCAGCCGGGTGGCGCCATCGAGCGCGTTGGTGGCAATCATGCCGGCGACGGTGATGGGGTCCTTGGCCGAGCTGAACGGCGGGGCATAGCACAGCTCCAACTCCGCCAGTTGGCGCACGGTCATGCCCGCACGCATGGCAGTGGCGAGAACATCGGTACGCTTGTCCGCGCCTTCCGCACCGATGACCTGCCCGCCGTAGATTTGGCCATCGTTGCCGAACAGCAGTTTGATGTGCAGCGTGGTGGCGCCGGGATAATAGCCCGCGTGCGAGCCGGCGTGGACATACACCTTCTGATACGTCTTGCCCATGGCCTTCAGCCGCGCTTCGGTATGGCCGCAACTGGCGGCGGTCAGTTTGCCCACTTTGACGACGGATGCGCCAAAGGTGCCCTCGTAGCGGCGCGAGCCACCGAGCAGGTTATCCGCCACGATGCGGCCCTGCCGATTGGCCGGGCCGGCGAGCGGCACGGCAGTGGGGGTGCCGAAAACGGGGTCCATGACTTCCACCACGTCGCCCAAGGCGAAAATATCGGGATCGGCCGTGCGCATGGCAGCATCGGTAATGATGTGCCCCTTGGGGCCCACTGCCAGTCCGGCCGCGGAAGCGAGCTGCGAGTTGGGCTTCACGCCCACGCACAGCGCCACGAGATCGGCCGTCCATGAGCGGCCATCCTTGATGGTGGCCGTCACGCCGCCGCCGGGCGCCGCGGCAAACGCGGAGACCGCCGCGCCGAGCTCGACCACAATGCCGGCGAGGCGCAGTTCTTCGGCCAGCAGCGAGCTCATTTCTTCGTCCATGGTCGGCAAAAGCTGGCGACCCATTTCGAGCAAGGTCACGCCGAGGCCGCGGTGGCGCAGGCTTTCGGCCAGTTCCATGCCGACAAATCCGCCGCCGACCACAATGACGTGCTTCGCGCCGGCATCGAGCTTCTTGGCGATGCGGTCCATGTCTTCGAGCGTCCACAGCGGCAACACTTCGGGCAGGTCCATGCCGGGGAGCTGCAACGCCATGGGCGAGGAGCCGGTGGCAATGACCAATTTGTCGTAGCGTTCTTCGTTTTCGACACCGGTTTTGCGGTTGAGGATGCGGACGGTCTTTTGGGCGCGGTCAATGGCGGTGACTTCGTGGAGCACGCGCACATCCACATTGAAGCGTGCGCGGAAGTCTTCGGGGGTCATCACCAGCAGCCAGCTACGCTCCGGGATGATTTTGCCGAGGTGATAGGGCAAGCCGCAGTTGGCATAGGAAATGTGCGGGCCGCGTTCGAGCAGGACAATTTCCGCTTTTTCATCCATGCGCCGCAGTCGGGCGGCCGTGCTGGCACCGGCGGCCACACCGCCAATAATGATCGTTTTCATGGGCATTTCCTTGTTTGGAGGGGGCAGTATAGCGCGCGCGGCGCGGTCTGCCAAGTCTGCGCGACCGGGGCGCGGGAGGGGCAGCGGGAATTCCGCGAAGGGCTCGCGTGCACGGCGGGGCACGGTCCCGCGTGGTTCAGGATGATTCGTTCAGGATTTCCTGAATGACGCGTGCGTTGTTGTAGTCCTCGTTCTTGGCGGCGTAGAGCAGCACCAATTTTTTCCGTTGGGCGATGTCGCGCAGCCGCGCCAGTGTTTCCTGCTGAGGGGCCAGTTCCGCGCGGTATTGCGCGCGGAACTTTTCCCAACGGGCGGGTTCATGGTTGAACCACTGGCGCAGCTTGGCGCTGGGGGCCAGATCGCGGAGCCATTCATCCAGCCGCGCGGCATCGCGGGAGACGCCGCGCGGCCAGAGCCGATCCACCAAAACGCGATAGCCATCCACGGGGGTGTCGTAGATGCGCTGAATCGCAATTTTTGGTTTAGAGCGTGGCATGCTTGTCCCGGATGGTGTCGGCCAGCGCGTCGAGCTCGGCAAAGGTGGCCGCGCGCGGCACGCCCTTGCTGAGGACGGTGCCGAGGACTTCGACCTTCAGGTTGGGGATCAGGCCGGCGATGCGCTCGATGACCTGCGTATTCCAGCCGTAGGAGCCGATGATGGCGGCATACTTGAGCTTGGGCCGCAACGCGTTGGCCAAGTGCGTGGCCGAGAACACCGCCGGGTGGGGGCCCACATGGACGGTCGGCGCGCCCACCACGATGGTGGCGGCTTCGACCAGCGCCATGGCCAGCTTGCCGATGTCGGTGGTGGTTAGCTCGAACTTCTGCACCGCCACGCCGCGCTCGGCGAGGGCGGAAACGAGATGGTCCACCATCAGCTCGGTGCTGCCGTGCATCGAAACATACGGAATCACCACACGGTTTTCGACGCGGTCGGAGGACCAATCCTCGTAGGCAGCGAGAATCATCTCAGGCTTGTCGTAGATGGGGCCGTGGCTGGGGGCCACCAGATCGAAGTCCAACTCGCGGATTTTCTTGAGGTTGGTACGCACCATGGCGCGGAAGGGCATCATGATTTCCGCGTAGTAACGCTTGGCGGCTTCGATCACGTAGCGGTCATCGCCGGCATACAGCTCCGACGTGGCGATGTGCGAGCCGAGGAAGTCGCACGAGAACAGAATCTTGTCCTCCTTGAGGTAGGAGCTCATGGTTTCGGGCCAGTGAACCCACGGCGTGTGGATGAACGTCAAGGTCTTGCCGCCGAGGGCGAGGGTTTCGCCGTCTTCGACCGTCTTGATTTTGTTTTCCGGCACATCGAGGTGGGTCAGGAGCAGGTCTTTGGCCTTGGGCGAGCAAATGACGATGGCGTTGGGATACTTCTCCAGCACATAGGGAATGCTGCCGGCGTGATCCTGCTCGGCGTGGTGGGCAATCACGTAATCCACGCGCGGCACATTGGCGAGATGGCGCTTGAGGACATCGAGGAGCGGCGGGTCCACCGTATCAATCAGGGCGACTTTCTCCGCGCCTTCCACCAAATAGGCATTGTAGCTGGTGCCGTCGGGCAACGGAATCAACGAGTCAAATAGCCGCCGGTTCCAATCAATCGCGCCCATCCAGTGCACGCCTTCACGAATCTTCCTGGGTTTCATTCCGTCTCCTTGTGTGGGTTGAACATGTTGGTCCGCCCCGCCGACGTGGACGCCACGGAGCAACTCCGGCCAAGCTACCACGTCATTTTCAGCAGGTCAAAACCGCAAGTCCGGTTTTTTTGTATTTGTTCCAAGGGCGCAAATGTGCTACGTTTTCCGATCAACCAACCGAAGGAAGAGGCGAGCGTGAAACAGGTAGGCCGAAGCGTCGTCCGCGCCGATGCGCTGGAAAAAGTGACAGGGCAAGCCATTTACGTGGATGACTTGCAATTTCCGGGAATGCTGCATGGGCGGGTGCTGCGGAGCCCATACGCCCACGCCAAGATTGTATCCATTGACACCAGCGCGGCGCGGCAGGCGCCCGGCGTGCGCGCGGTGGTCACCGGCCGGCGGGAGGAACAGGACGTGGGCGGCGGCAAGCTGCCGTTGGTTGGCGCGTGCATTGTGGACCAGTTGCCGCTGGCCATGGACCGCGTGCGCTTCGCCGGCGAGGCGGTGGCCGTGGTGGTGGCCGATACGGTTGCCGCGGCCGAGCACGCCACCACGCTGATCAAGGTGGAATATGCCGAGTTGCCCGTGCTGACCGATGCCCGCCAAGCCATGGCCAAGGATGCGCCGCTGATCCACCCCGACCTCGGCTCCTACGAATGCGCCAAGGGCTTCCATCCCAAGCCCGGCACCAACATTTTCCACCACTATCAACTGCGCAAGGGCGACACCCGCAAGGCATTTGCCAAGTGCGACGTGGTTCTCGAACAGGAGTTTTCCTATCCGCACATGAGCCACTGCCAACTGGAGCCGCACGGCGCGCTTGTGCGCTGGGACCCCGCCGGCAGCGTGGAAATCTATTCCTCCACCCAGGCCCCCTTCGTGGTGCGCGGCTATCTTTCTCGCGCGTTCCGCCTGCCGCTTTCCAAGGTCCGCGTGCGCGCGCCGGTGGTGGGCGGCGGCTTCGGTGGCAAGAGCGACTACACCCTCGAGCCCCTCGCCGCCTATGTGGCCCGCCAAGTGCCGGGCGTGTGGATCAAGCTGATCTATGAGCGCGAGGAAATGTTCAACGGCACGCTCGTTGGTCGCGGCGTCACGGGCCGTTACAAGCTCGGCGCCAAGCGCGACGGCACCGTCCTCGCCGCGCAAATCGAATATATCTTGAGCGGCGGCGGCTACGGCGAATGCGCCATCAACGTTGCGGTCGGCGGCGGCCAGAACTCGCCCGGCGCCTACCACATTCCGAACATCGCCGTGGACAGCTACGCGGTTTATACCAACTTGCCGCCCGTCGGCGCCTTCCGCGGCTACGGCCACCCCGAAGGCCAATGGATGGCCGAACGCATGATGGACCTGCTCGCCCGTGAGCTGAAGATGGACCCCGTGGAACTGCGGTTGAAAAATGCTTATCGCGCCGGCGACAAAAACGCCATTGCCCAGCGCCTCCACCCCACCCAGGGCGATTTGCCCCAATGCCTGCGCGAGGCCGCGAAGGCCGTCGGCTGGAAGATGGGTCAAAGCAACGTGGTCAAAACCCGCACCGGTTTCCGCACCAAGGCCGTATGCAGCCTGATGAAATCGCCGGTGCAGGCCACTAACGCCCAAGTCGCCGCCATCCTCAAGTTCGATGAAGACGGCGGGGTGAACCTCATCATCACCACCTGCGACATGGGGCAGGGCTCCGCCACCGTCTATGGCCAGATTGCCGCCGAAGCCCTCGGCCTGCCCCTCGAGCGCGTACACGTCGTGCGCGATCCGGACACCGCGCTTTTCCCCGCCGACTGGCAGACCATCGGCAGCAAAGGCACCTACACCGGCGGCATCGCCATTGTGCGCGCCGCCGAAGACGCCATTGCGCAAATCCGCGCCACGGCCGCCAAGGCCCTGCGCGTGCCGGTCGCCA
Organism: Verrucomicrobia bacterium ADurb.Bin018; assembly: GCA_002071335.1. Taxonomy (GTDB): domain Bacteria; phylum Verrucomicrobiota; class Kiritimatiellia; order CAIQIC01; family Lenti-01; genus CAZNGD01. The sequence goes on along the minus strand of MWEZ01000014.1, from coordinate 10,298 downwards.
AAGTGCGCTATCAGGATGGCCGCGTTGTGATCGGCAAGCGCCACCACGACATTGGCCTCTTCACCAACGGCTATATGCTCGCCGATGGCCGTACCATCGGCCGCCCCGTGGTGGGCTATGGCGCCTACACCCCCGACCTGCAAATCCCCGGCATCCGCAAGCCCGGCCTGCAAATCGGCCAAGGCAACGTCTCCGCCTCGTGGACGTTCGGTGCGCAGGCCGTCGAGCTGGAGGTCAACCCCAAGACCGGGCAGATCAAGGTGCTTCAACTGGTCACGGCCATTGACGCCGGCCGCATCATCAACCCGCGCCTCGCGCGCGGGCAGGTGGTTGGCGGCATGGTGCAAGCCCTCGGCCAAACCCTCATGGAAACCATGATCTACTCCGACAAGGGCGTACTGCGCAACGGACGCTTCACCGACTATAAAATTCCCGCGCTCGAGGACCTGCGCGACACCGACTTCAAGGTGATCTTTGTTGAAACCCCCGACCGCAACGGGCCGTTTGGCGCGCGCGGCCTGGCCGAGCACGGCACGGTCGCCATCGCCCCGTGCGTCGCCAACGCCATCGCCCGCGCCACCGGCCAGGACCTCTACTCCCTCCCCATCCGCCTATGAACCTCGAATATTGCAAACCCCAGACCCTCGAAGACCTGCTCGCCGAAACCCGCGCGGGCACCCACCTCATGGCCGGCGGCACCGACCTGCTCGTTGACATGCGCAGCCGCAAGAAAACCGTGCAACGCATCGTGGACATCAAAGCCATCCCGGAATTGCGCGGCATCCGCGAAACCAAATCCGGCCTGGAAATCGGCGCGTGCGAAACCTTCACTGCCCTGCGCGAATCCCCCCTCGTGGCTGCTTGGTCCCCCGCCCTGCGCGAATGCGCCGACGTCATGGGCTGCCACGAAATCCGCCACCGCGCCACCCTCGGCGGCAACATCTGCAACTCCTCCCCCGGCTGCGAAAGCGGCGTGGTGCTCTCCGTGCACGAAGCTCAAGTCCGCATCGCCTCCACCCGCGGTGTACGCCTGGTGCCCTTCGACACCTTCGCCACCGGCGTCAACCGCACATGCCTCGAGCCCGATGAAGTCGTCCTCTCCATCATCCTGCCCAAAGCCGCGGACAGTTTGAGCTTCTATCGCCGCATCACCCGTACCGCCGGCATGGACCTCGCCTGCTGGAATGGCGCAGCGCTGGTCCTCCAGCCCCGCATTCCCGCCAAGCGCGTGGTGCGGATTTCTTTCGGCACCGTGATGCCCACCCCCTACCGCCCCCGCGCCGCCGAAGCCCTCCTGAGCCGCCGCCCCCTCACCCCGGCCGATATGGACCAAGCCTACGACCTCATCATCCGCGAAATCGCTCCGCGCGCCGGCTCCGTCCGCGCCTCCCCCGCCGAGAAAAAACGCGCCATCCGCAACTTCTTGGACGAACTACTCGAAAGGCTCGCCCCATGACCCACCGCATCACCCTCACCGTCAACGGCATTCAACGCACCCTCCACGTCGAAGCCGCCGACACCCTCCTGCGCGTCTTGCGCGAGGAACTCCACCTCACCGGCGCCAAGAAAGGCTGCGGCGAAGGCGAATGCGGTGCCTGCACCATCCTGATGAACAACCAAGCCATCCGCGCCTGCCTTGTCCTCGCCGTTGAGGCCGACGGCGCTGACATCGTCACCATTGAAGGCCTGGCCCCTCCCGGCGAGATTACCCGTGTCCAAAAAGCCTTTATCGAGGCTGATGCCGTCCAATGCGGCTTCTGCACCCCCGGCTTTGTGATGGCCCTCGAAGGCGAAATGCGCCGCAATCCCCACGCCACGCGCGACGACCTTCTCAATGCCTTGGGCGGCCACCTGTGCCGCTGCACCGGCTACGAATCCATCCTGCAGGCCACCGACACCCTCGCCCGCCAGCTCGCCCAAAAAACTAAAAAAACAAAAAAGTAGCCGCGACAACCGACACACAACCAGCGACAACTCGAATGTCGCAACCCAGTTGACGCGGGTCGAACGCCCGGCTAAATTTTCGGCTGGCGTTGTCACCCACAATCCACGCGCCCCGCGCAGCCACCGAAAACCTGAATGTCGCTAGTCGGTTGTCGCTGGTCGAATGCCTTGCTGAAGTTCCGGCTGGCGTTGCAACCCACAAGCCACGCGCCCCGTGCGGGGCGCGACGATCGGAACGACCACCAGCGGCATCATGGCCACGTTTCAATCCACGCGCCCCGCGCGGGGCGCGACGAAAGATAACCGACTCCCGTCCCGCCCCCGCCAGGTTTCAATCCACGCGCCCCGCGCGGGGCGCGACTCGATGATCTTCGCTTTGAAAGTCCCTTCGGGCGGTTTCAATCCACGCGCCCCGCGCGGGGCGCGACACGGATGCGGCTCATCATGTTCTGGAGGTATCCAGTTTCAATCCACGCGCCCCGCGCGGGGCGCGACGATTGGCGGGCGGTTCGGGCGGCGGCGGTACTGGGTTTCAATCCACGCGCCCCGCGCGGGGCGCGACAGCCCGTACTGGGACAAGCCCCGCAAAGTGAAGGGTTTCAATCCACGCGCCCCGCGCGGGGCGCGACGGGCGCGGCATGTACACCCCGCCCCCTCCGCGCCCTGTTTCAATCCACGCGCCCCGCGCGGGGCGCGACAAAAACACCGTCCCGCAATACTTTCGGCGGAAAAGTTTCAATCCACGCGCCCCGCGCGGGGCGCGACTTGCGGCAGCGGTGTTGGGACTCGGCACTTGCCCGTTTCAATCCACGCGCCCCGCGCGGGGCGCGACGAATGCCGCGAACTTCCCGAGCAACAACAGCAACGGTTTCAATCCACGCGCCCCGCGCGGGGCGCGACCACGACGGCTGGCGTCTGCGGCGCGGCGTTCGGGGTTTCAATCCACGCGCCCCGCGCGGGGCGCGACCGGCGAAGGCTTCCAAAAATGGCCGGTGAAAGACGTTTCAATCCACGCGCCCCGCGCGGGGCGCGACATGCGCTTACCTTGTTTATCTGGTGGTTACGAAATGTTTCAATCCACGCGCCCCGCGCGGGGCGCGACAATCGCGGCGAAGTGTCGGACACTCGCCACAAGATGTTTCAATCCACGCGCCCCGCGCGGGGCGCGACCCGCGCGTCACAGACGACATGACGGGCATTTCCGGTTTCAATCCACGCGCCCCGCGCGGGGCGCGACGGGGGCCATCTGCCACCGCGACCACATTCTCAATGTTTCAATCCACGCGCCCCGCGCGGGGCGCGACCATAAAGGTGCAATAACATGACAAAAAAGAAAGTTTCAATCCACGCGCCCCGCGCGGGGCGCGACTTCCACTCCATCTCTTCGGCAATGCGCTCGCGGATGTTTCAATCCACGCGCCCCGCGCGGGGCGCGACGGTGATGATGGGACGCCTCTCTACCTATGGCACAAGTTTCAATCCACGCGCCCCGCGCGGGGCGCGACCAGTTGTCGCCGGTGGCCCATGCGCGGATTCGTAGTTTCAATCCACGCGCCCCGCGCGGGGCGCGACACGGCCAAGTTCGCACGCCATTGCGGACATTTGGTTTCAATCCACGCGCCCCGCGCGGGGCGCGACTGGCGGCTTTGTTCCACACGGAATCAATGGACGCGTTTCAATCCACGCGCCCCGCGCGGGGCGCGACCTGGCGTCCATGTCATGGATGTACCTGGAAAGGGTTTCAATCCACGCGCCCCGCGCGGGGCGCGACGTGCCACCGGATGCGCGGACGCTAAACCAGTTAGTTTCAATCCACGCGCCCCGCGCGGGGCGCGACCGGGCGGGTTCGTCCTGATGGACTTGGCCGGCGTGGTTTCAATCCACGCGCCCCGCGCGGGGCGCGACTGAAGATGATCGTGTCGCACGTCACGTCGTCGGAGTTTCAATCCACGCGCCCCGCGCGGGGCGCGACCCTCGGGATGCTGGTTTGGGCCATGCAACGCTCTAGTTTCAATCCACGCGCCCCGCGCGGGGCGCGACAGCCTTCCGCATCATGCGTTGGGCTTGGTTCGCGGTTTCAATCCACGCGCCCCGCGCGGGGCGCGACCAAGTCGCACTGTTGCTTGTAGCCTTTCGACAGGTTTCAATCCACGCGCCCCGCGCGGGGCGCGACCGTCTCCGGGTCTCGCTGATTGCACCACCGCCAGTTTCAATCCACGCGCCCCGCGCGGGGCGCGACGCTACGCTGGCGCGGCCCGCATGGTTCCCGCCGTGTTTCAATCCACGCGCCCCGCGCGGGGCGCGACGCCCTTGGCGTTCACGGCTCCGGTCTCAAAGGTGTTTCAATCCACGCGCCCCGCGCGGGGCGCGACGCCCAAGAGGCGATGATTGTCCTGACGCTAAATCAGTTTCAATCCACGCGCCCCGCGCGGGGCGCGACCGGGGCATGAGACCTTGCGGCCGCAATCGCACCGGTTTCAATCCACGCGCCCCGCGCGGGGCGCGACCAAGACCGAGCGCGGCGCGATCCGCGAGGCGCGGTTTCAATCCACGCGCCCCGCGCGGGGCGCGACTGCTGGGCCGTCCCGGTTTTGTCAGCTTGCGCGTTTCAATCCACGCGCCCCGCGCGGGGCGCGACGTCATGTGTACAAACCCGTACTCAATCGCCTTCTTGTTTCAATCCACGCGCCCCGCGCGGGGCGCGACTCAAGTGGGCTCTGCTGTACGTCATGCTGACCGGGTTTCAATCCACGCGCCCCGCGCGGGGCGCGACTTTTTTTCCGCTTCATGTTATTGCACCTTTATGTGTTTCAATCCACGCGCCCCGCGCGGGGCGCGACAACGGGCTTTGCGGTTCATTTCGACGATGCCCTTGTTTCAATCCACGCGCCCCGCGCGGGGCGCGACCAAGCTCCCGCGTCGCGGCAAGCGCCCATCCCCTGGGTTTCAATCCACGCGCCCCGCGCGGGGCGCGACTCGAGCGGTGGGCCGCATCGGTTGGACTGTGGCAGTTTCAATCCACGCGCCCCGCGCGGGGCGCGACTATCGGCCGCCGCGGGTTGGCAAAGATGGCATGGAGTTTCAATCCACGCGCCCCGCGCGGGGCGCGACGGATGCCGCGGGGCTGGTCTTCGTCCTCGGGGGTGTTTCAATCCACGCGCCCCGCGCGGGGCGCGACCGGCGAGGGCAGCGGGGCTGCAACGGCATACTACAAGTTTCAATCCACGCGCCCCGCGCGGGGCGCGACTTCAGCGCGGCCCACGCCGACGCCAGGGTCAGCCGGTTTCAATCCACGCGCCCCGCGCGGGGCGCGACGCTTGGCGGCGCTCTTGTCTTTTGCCCAGATGCGGTTTCAATCCACGCGCCCCGCGCGGGGCGCGACAAGACAGCGGTCGGCACGTAGATCCGGCGAACAAGTTTCAATCCACGCGCCCCGCGCGGGGCGCGACGCCAGCGCGGGGTGAGACTCCCCGCGCCGAACTCGTTTCAATCCACGCGCCCCGCGCGGGGCGCGACGCTTGTTTGCGAAACGTCAGGCGAAATGATACGCGTTTCAATCCACGCGCCCCGCGCGGGGCGCGACCGCCACGTCCTGCGGATCGTTCTGATATTCCGCCCAGTTTCAATCCACGCGCCCCGCGCGGGGCGCGACATGAGCCCGATCTGGTCGCCGTAGTGGCGGTCCAGTTTCAATCCACGCGCCCCGCGCGGGGCGCGACGCGGGGAGCACACGGAGCTGTTGTTTGGCGATTGCGTTTCAATCCACGCGCCCCGCGCGGGGCGCGACTTCGCGCCGGGGAATCCATCGTGCGGCGTTGACTTGTTTCAATCCACGCGCCCCGCGCGGGGCGCGACCGGGTGTTCGGGTTGTCAATGTGCCGCTAATGGGTTTCAATCCACGCGCCCCGCGCGGGGCGCGACGGATAAGACAAGGGGCAGAGAGCCCCAGAAAAGGGTTTCAATCCACGCGCCCCGCGCGGGGCGCGACAGGCCGTGCATACGCTTGACGAAACATCATGCGCGGTTTCAATCCACGCGCCCCGCGCGGGGCGCGACTTTTACGTAAGTGCCTGCGGTTGTTCCCTATAAAGTTTCAATCCACGCGCCCCGCGCGGGGCGCGACAGCAGACAAGGCGAGGACGACGAAGAACGGGAAGGTTTCAATCCACGCGCCCCGCGCGGGGCGCGACGTCGAGACGTGGGCGGACGTATCGCTCGTGGGCAGTTTCAATCCACGCGCCCCGCGCGGGGCGCGACCGAGAATGTAAAACCGGAGGAATCCCCCACATGAGTTTCAATCCACGCGCCCCGCGCGGGGCGCGACCCACGCTCGCCGGGCTGCTCGCCGGGCTTGTTGCGTTTCAATCCACGCGCCCCGCGCGGGGCGCGACTTTCTCGTCGCACGGACAGCAATCACACAGATAGGGTTTCAATCCACGCGCCCCGCGCGGGGCGCGACACGGGCTGGCGCACTGGGGCAACGCTGGATAGCCGTTTCAATCCACGCGCCCCGCGCGGGGCGCGACACTTCCCGAGTGCCAATACACATGGGAACTACATGTTTCAATCCACGCGCCCCGCGCGGGGCGCGACTCGCAAGCAAAGAGTGGTTTTTCGGCATTGGCCCGTTTCAATCCACGCGCCCCGCGCGGGGCGCGACCCTATCAAACCACGACGACGACCGCTTGTCGAAGTTTCAATCCACGCGCCCCGCGCGGGGCGCGACATTGGAGGGGGCGGGGTGTACATGCCGAGCCCTGTTTCAATCCACGCGCCCCGCGCGGGGCGCGACATCGCGACTGGCCATCAAACGACTGCCCGTTTTGGTTTCAATCCACGCGCCCCGCGCGGGGCGCGACCGTCGCGCACATACTCCGCATCCGCCTTTGTGTTGTTTCAATCCACGCGCCCCGCGCGGGGCGCGACCACAGATAGGCAAGTTTCGTAGCGGCGTTGCGAAGTTTCAATCCACGCGCCCCGCGCGGGGCGCGACGCCATAATCGCCGCTCATACCCCACTTTTCAAGAGTTTCAATCCACGCGCCCCGCGCGGGGCGCGACGATCACTTGTGAGCACGCCGAAGTTCCAGATGCGTTTCAATCCACGCGCCCCGCGCGGGGCGCGACATTCGGCGAGCGCATCACCAACTACATAGAAAGCGTTTCAATCCACGCGCCCCGCGCGGGGCGCGACCTCCCCGCACTGCGGACTGCAACGTCCGAAACCGGTTTCAATCCACGCGCCCCGCGCGGGGCGCGACGATGCGTTCTGCGGATTGGCGGGGCCAGCTACGGTTTCAATCCACGCGCCCCGCGCGGGGCGCGACCAAGTGGGCTCTGCTGTACGTCATGCTGACCGGGTTTCAATCCACGCGCCCCGCGCGGGGCGCGACTCGTAGCCTTCGCCGCCTGCTCTAGTGCGTCGGTTGTTTCAATCCACGCGCCCCGCGCGGGGCGCGACCGTGGAGCGGCGACCATCTGGCGGTGCTGTCGAGTTTCAATCCACGCGCCCCGCGCGGGGCGCGACGACCGCCGCGCTACAGGGCGGGCCGCAGGCCGTAGTTTCAATCCACGCGCCCCGCGCGGGGCGCGACTCAAGCCCGGTCAGACGGTCAAGGATATGCGCGGGTTTCAATCCACGCGCCCCGCGCGGGGCGCGACGGTGGATTTGAATGCCCGCTACATTGGGGACGTGTTTCAATCCACGCGCCCCGCGCGGGGCGCGACTGGGGTGCGCGGCATGCTGCGGGGCAACTGCGCGGTTTCAATCCACGCGCCCCGCGCGGGGCGCGACCTGTCGAAAGGCTACAAGCAACAGTGCGACTTGCTGTTTCAATCCACGCGCCCCGCGCGGGGCGCGACGGTTGACCTGGACACGATGCCAACGCAGGAGCCGTTTCAATCCACGCGCCCCGCGCGGGGCGCGACATGTCAGCAAGACCCCTCATTTCGCCACCTCCCCGTTTCAATCCACGCGCCCCGCGCGGGGCGCGACGGACTATGACAAGTCGACGGTCTGGCCGGTGGCGTTTCAATCCACGCGCCCCGCGCGGGGCGCGACTGTCTGGCATCGCCGGGGCACGGCGCACCCTGATGTTTCAATCCACGCGCCCCGCGCGGGGCGCGACACCCCTAAAATGCGTCCATCGAAAGATTTTGCAAAGTTTCAATCCACGCGCCCCGCGCGGGGCGCGACTTTTACGTAAGTGCCTGCGGTTGTTCACTATAAAGTTTCAATCCACGCGCCCCGCGCGGGGCGCGACCGTCGATTTGGCCAGTCATGCCATCGGGCATCGGGTTTCAATCCACGCGCCCCGCGCGGGGCGCGACGGCCAATTACAAGCAGCGAAATGCGTGGTACTGGTTTCAATCCACGCGCCCCGCGCGGGGCGCGACTGCGGCTGGACGGAGAGGGCGCGGCCGTCGTGCCGGTTTCAATCCACGCGCCCCGCGCGGGGCGCGACATTCTTTTACGTAAGTGCCTGCGGTTGTTCCCTATAAAGTTTCAATCCACGCGCCCCGCGCGGGGCGCGACGTGTTCGCGCAAATATGAGCCGCTTTCGTCAGCCGGTTTCAATCCACGCGCCCCGCGCGGGGCGCGACTGCGGGTTTGTCCTGATGGACTTGGCCTTCGTGGTTTCAATCCACGCGCCCCGCGCGGGGCGCGACGGTTCACGCTGATATGAGAATGCCCTGGACGAAGTTTCAATCCACGCGCCCCGCGCGGGGCGCGACTGCGGACAGGACGCAGCCCCACCCACTGCACGAGTTTCAATCCACGCGCCCCGCGCGGGGCGCGACGCGGTTGGTTTCCAAAAACTCGCGGAATTTTTCGGTTTCAATCCACGCGCCCCGCGCGGGGCGCGACCATAGGCTCAATCCCTAGCGGGACAGCTTGACGTGTTTCAATCCACGCGCCCCGCGCGGGGCGCGACCCCTGTGGATCGCGGCCCGCCGCGAGGTATACGGGTTTCAATCCACGCGCCCCGCGCGGGGCGCGACTTTCGCTCATTCCGTCGATTGCCGTCGTTCGCAGTTTCAATCCACGCGCCCCGCGCGGGGCGCGACAGCGCAGTGTGGTTCTGTGCGGCCACATAGACATGTTTCAATCCACGCGCCCCGCGCGGGGCGCGACCCGAATGGCAGGGCATGACCTTCCAGCTTGTCAAGTTTCAATCCACGCGCCCCGCGCGGGGCGCGACCGGCCAGTCGCTCGTCTTGGTCGGATGATACTCATGGTTTCAATCCACGCGCCCCGCGCGGGGCGCGACCGCGATGATGACCATTTATCGCAACACCAGCACGTTTCAATCCACGCGCCCCGCGCGGGGCGCGACGTTTTACACGCCTGACCAGCAGATGTTCATTCGTGTTTCAATCCACGCGCCCCGCGCGGGGCGCGACGATCCCCTTGCTGATGAGAGCGGGGGTCATTCGGGTTTCAATCCACGCGCCCCGCGCGGGGCGCGACGGCGCAACCGGTAGGTTTGCCGCCGCCCAGCGCAGTTTCAATCCACGCGCCCCGCGCGGGGCGCGACCACGCCCTTGCCATGCCGGCGATGCCGTTTGAAGTTTCAATCCACGCGCCCCGCGCGGGGCGCGACGTCCGCAGTCCAGGCTTTGTCCCTACGTTATGGCGTTTCAATCCACGCGCCCCGCGCGGGGCGCGACGGTGGGCCGCTCGCCCGATGGCGGGCATACATCGGTTTCAATCCACGCGCCCCGCGCGGGGCGCGACTCGTGCATGACAGCGGCTTCGGCGGAGGGGCGATGTTTCAATCCACGCGCCCCGCGCGGGGCGCGACACATTATCAAAGGGTACACCGGCGGAATCCGCCCGTTTCAATCCACGCGCCCCGCGCGGGGCGCGACTTCGAGCCGGGCTTTTTTAACGCTATGGCCAGCGTTTCAATCCACGCGCCCCGCGCGGGGCGCGACGGGTTGGAACTACGCGCCGCGTTTAGCGCATCGTGTTTCAATCCACGCGCCCCGCGCGGGGCGCGACCATCAATCGTTTCCTCGTCATATTCGGCAACGTCGTTTCAATCCACGCGCCCCGCGCGGGGCGCGACCATCTTTTTGTAAGTCATTCTGCGGTGTGATGCAATCCAACACCCAGCGCGAACGATGTTATTTATGCAATTGTCAAAGAGCCAATCCAGCACCTTGGAGCCACAACTCTTGCTCCACCAGATGGTTGCCGTCGGCGCGAACCTCCCGGGGTTTTGATGAGCGCTTGGGGTTCGCGCACATTAAAAAATGAGCGGTTCGGTGACATCAAACCCTTTTGTTTTGCCGAGATGTTCGATTCGTTTTCCCCAGTTGGAACCAAGAAAATAAAAACGCAGGCTGTCT
>MWEZ01000013.1 GCA_002071335.1 Verrucomicrobia bacterium ADurb.Bin018 | reverse complement strand
CACGCCGATCTTCTCCAGCAGCCGGTGGATCCAGAAGCCGTCCCGCCCGGCCTCGTAGCAACTGTAGATCGGCGCATCGGCCGGTAGTCCCAGCTTGGCCTTGGCTTGGGCAATGGCTTGTCGCAGCCGAGCCTGATCTCGCGCGGGAATCGTCACTTGTCGTTCTTGCCGCCCATCGCCAAACGCCAGCTTCCATTCACGGTTGCTCAGTTCCATCGCCAGGTATAGAGTAGGATCGCTATGTGGGTTTTGTTTCATGTCTTGTGATTCCTTTCTTGTGGTTGATCCACATCACCATGATGCATGAACGAAACCCCATAGCATCTACAATCCAATCCGAGACAGGAAAAACGACGAGCTTTCTGAATTATCCGCATCATTGGCCTCTGTAATCAATTATGGCTTTATCTTCCATGTTGATGAATTATTCAGGCTAGAGCATTTGAAGAAATAATGTAGCCGGGAGGTCGTCGCGAATTGGGCTTGGCCGAGGAAGGCGAAGCAGGAATCGCAACGCTATTTCGATGCAGCCTGACAACGGCCAAGCCCAATGCAGTAGACAAAACGGCTACAGAATTGATGAAAATGCTCTAAACCACATCAGCCCTTCAATTGGCGGCGCAGGGCTTCCGCGGCCAACTGCGGATTGGCTTTGCCGCGGGACAGCTTCATCACCTGCCCGACCAAGAACATCAGCGCCGGCTCCTTGCCGGCGCGATATTCCGCCGCCACTTTTTCGTTGGCCGCAATGGCCTGCGCCGCGAAACCTTCGATGGCGCCGGTATCGCTGACCTGCGCGAGCCCCTTGGCCTGCACAATGGCTGCCGGGTCGCCGCCGTTCTCGAAGAGAATCTGAAACACTTCCTTGGCGGCGGGCATGTTGATGGTCTTGGCCTCCACCAGCCCAATCAACGCCACCAGCGCGGCGGGCGTGATCTTGGCGGCGGTAATATCCTGCCCCTGCTCGCCCAGCGCGCGCAGTAACTCGCCCATCACCCAATTGGATACCGCCTTGGGGTTGGCCGCCTGCTTGGCGGCGGCCTCGAAATAATCGGCGATGGCCTTGTCGGCCGTGAGTACGCCGGCATCATATTCCGGCAAGCCGTATTCCTGTACGAACCGGGCGCGCCGCGCCGCTGGCATCTCCGGCAATTCCGCGCGCCAGGCGGCGATGGTGGCTTCATCCAGCACAATCGGCGGCAAGTCGGCTTCCGGGAAATAGCGGTAATCCGGCGCGGATTCCTTGGTGCGCATGGGCAGCGTCACGCCGGCCACGTCGTCCCAGCGGCGCGTTTCCTGTGCAATCGTGCCGCCGCCGCGCAATACTTCGATCTGCCGTTGCAGTTCGTAATGAAGCGCGCGCTGGATGCCCTTGAAGGTGTTCATGTTCTTGAGCTCGGTTTTCACGCCCAGCTTCGTGGCGCCGGCAGGCCGCACGGAGGAATTGACGTCGCAGCGCATGTGGCCGAGTTCCAAGTTGCAGTCGCTGATGTCGGCATAGATCAGCATTTGTTTGAGCGTGGTCAGAAACGCCATAACCTCATCGGCATTGGCCATGTCGGGCTCGGTCACCAGTTCCATGAGCGGCATGCTGCAACGGTTGAAGTCCACTTCGGTCGAATTGTCCAAGTGGGTACTTTTGGCAACGTCTTCTTCCTGATGAATGTGATGCACTCGGATGGTTTTGGGCTGGCCGTCCACCTGGATGGTGACCCCGCCGCCGATGCACAGCGGAAAATCATTTTGAGTGATCTGATAATTTTTGGCCATGTCCGCATAAAAATAATTTTTGCGGTCGAAGGTGCTATAGAGGGAAATGCGCGAACCAATCATCAGGCCCACTTTGACAGTTTTGCGGATGGCTTCGCGGTTGATCACGGGCAGCGCGCCGGGCAGACCGATGCAGCCGGGGCAGACGGCCGTGTTGGGCTCGCCTTCCTCATGCGCGGGGCAGGCGCAAAACATTTTGGTGCGCGTTTTCAACTGCACGTGGACTTCGAGTCCGATGGAAGCAATGTAGTCGCTCATGGTATTTCTTTCGCGGGGCCGCCGAAAATCTGCTGCTACTCCAATCCTGTCGGCGCGCGCTGATGCCAGTCGGTGGCATGTTGATAGGCCGCGCCAATGCGCAAAACCAATTCATCCTGAAAGGCTGGCCCCACCACATGCAAGCCGGCGGGCAAGCCATCGGCGGTGAAACCGCACGGCACGCTCAGGGCGCAAATGCCGGCCAGGTTCACGCCGGCGGTGCAGTAATCGCCCCACTGCCGGGCAGAAGCGGAGTCCGGCGCAGCATCCAGCCGCGGGGGGGGCGTCAGCGTCACGGGGCCCAGCAGGGCATCGCACGCGGTGAAGGCTTGCAGGAAATCCTGCCGGATCAGCGTGCGCACCTTTTGCGCCCGCAAGTAAAAGTCGGCGTGATATCGGCTGGTCAGCACCAGCGTGCCGAAGAGGAGCCGGCGCTTGACTTCATCGCCGAAGCCGGCGGCGCGGGTACGGTCATACATTTCCATCAGTTCGGGCGCGTCCACGCGCAGGCCGTAGCGCATGCCATCGTAGCGGGCAAGGCTGGCGGAGGCTTCCGCGGAGCCCAACACCGCATAGCAGGGCAGGCTGGCGGACACATGCGGCAAGGATACCTCGACAATCTCCGCGCCCAGCGCCGCACATTGATCTATGGCCGCGCGCGTCAGTTGCGCCAACTCCGGCGCGAGTTCCGCAATGAAATACTCCCGCGGCACGCCCAGCTTGAGGCCCTTGAGATCGCGGGCCTGTTGCGCCGCGGCAAGGACACCGCCCACCGGCCGCGGCGAGGTGGTGGAATCCAGCGGGTCCACGCCCGCGATGGCTTGGTAGAGTGCCGCCGCGTCTTCCACGCTGCGCGCGAGAGGACCAATCTGGTCCAATGATGACGCGTTGGCCACGCAGCCCTGCCGCGACACGCGACCATAGGTCGGTTTGAAACCCGTCACGCCGCAAAATGCCGCGGGCTGCCGGATGCTGCCGCTGGTATCCGTACCTAGCGCGGCCGGCGCCAACCGCGCCGCCACGGCAGCCGCCGAGCCGCCGCTGGAACCGCCCGGGACGCGCGCCGGGCTCCACGGATTGCGCGTGGGCCCGAAACAACTGGTTGCGGTGCTACCGCCCATTGCAAATTCGTCAGTGTTGGTTCTCGCCACAAATACGCACCCCGCGGCGCGCAGGCGGGCGATGACCGTGGCATCATAGGGCGCCACATAGTTGCGCAGCATCTTGGAGCCCGCGGTGCAGGGTTGGCCATTCACGCTCAACACATCCTTGACCGCCAGGGGCACGCCCAACCAAGGGCGGGTGTCGCCTTTGGCGCGCGCGGTATCGGCTTCCCGCGCGGCGGCCAGCACCACATCGCGCTCCTGCCACGTCAGGGAGTTCAGCTTGGGTTCCACTTGGGCCGCGCGATCCAGCAGCGCGGTGGCCAACTCCACGGCGGACACCTCTTTTTTCGCCAAGGCGGCGGCGGTAGCCAGCAAGCCCAGTTCATGCAGGGATGTGTTCATTCGACCACCTTCGGCGCGACGAATTGGCCGTGGCGCACCAGCGGCGCGTTTTGCAACGCGGCTTCGCGCGAGAGACCGGGCGCGGGGACATCCTCCCGCCACGCGCTCTGCGCTTCCGTGAGAACTTGCAGGGGTGGCACGTTTGCCACATCCACTTGGCGCAGTTGCGCAGCAAACGCCAGCATTTGCGCAAGATCGTGTTGATACGCGGCCGCTTCGGCATCAGTCAAGGCCAGCCGGGCCAAGCCCGCTACATAGCGGACATCCACCGGGTCGGATTTTTCCGCAGGATTCATGATCTTCCTTCGTGTATGCCACCCCCGTTTCGCGGGAACTGGCAAGGGGCACGTTGTAGCATTCTGCCACACCTTGCGCAATATCTTTGCCCGAACCGCGCACCGCCGCCGTTTCCCGTTGCGGCTGGGAGCGTTCGCTGGTATCGTACCGCCCATGAAAACACTGGTGATTCTGGGCTCCGGGCCGGCTGGCCTGACTGCCGCTATTTACGCCGGCCGCGCCGGTTTGTCCCCCTTGGTTCTGGATGGTCCCGCCCCCGGTGGGCCGCTGATTACCACCCCGGAAATCGAGAATATTCCCGGCTTCCCCGACGGCGTAGCGGGCTATGATTTTATTGATTTGCTGCGCCGGCAGGCCGAGAAGTTTGGTGCGCGCTTCCAGAGCGCCCGGGTGGATGGCTTTGCGCCGCGTGCCGCCGGCGGCGCGGAATTGCAGTTGGATGATGGCACGAAACTGACGGCGGATGCGGTCATCATCGCCACCGGTGCGGATCACCGCCACTTGGGCCTGCCCAATGAGCGCGAGTTGGCCGGCCATGGCGTTTCCTATTGCGCCACGTGCGATGGCGCTTTCTACCGCGACAAACCCATTGCCGTAGTCGGCGGTGGCGACACCGCCATGGAAGAGGCGCTGTTCCTGACCCGCTATGCCTCGCAACTGACGCTGATTCACCGGCGCGACGCGTTCCGCGCCTCCAAAATCATGGCGCAGCGCGTGCTGAACAACCCCAAAATCACTATCCGCTGGAACAGTGTGGTGACCGAACTGCTGACCAATGCGGAAGGCAAGTTGGCCGGCCTGCGCCTGCGCGACACCCAAACCGGCGCGGAAAGCGAATTGCCCGCCGCCGCGCTATTCGTGGCCATCGGCTTGGTGCCGGCCACCCAACCGTTCGCCGGCGTCCTGCCCACGGATGCCAACGGCTACCTGCTGGCCGACGGCGTGAAAACCAAATTGCCCGGTGTGTTTGTTGCCGGCGATGTGGCTGACAGCCGCTACCGCCAAGCCGTCACAGCGGCGGGCGCCGGTTGCAGCGCGGCCATCGAGGCCATGCACTACCTGGAAGCGCAGGATGCATGAGCGCGTCCCGCGTCAGGCTGACGGCTCAACAAAAACAGATTTATCTGCGCCTGCTGGCGCGGGCTAAACCGTGCCGCGGCCGCCTCGTGCTGGCGGTCATTTTCGGCGCGATGTTCGGCGGTTCCATCTTCGGCATTTTTGCTTCCGCGCGGGGTGGGATGAGCAAAATTTTCGGCGGCGCGGCCACACGGCTCGGCGATGCCGCCTCGGAGTGGGTGAACCAGTGGTATGCAGGCAGCAGCCATCACGACGGCATCGTGACCGCGCTGGTGCTGGGGTTGCTGCTGTTCTTTGTGATCCTGCGCGGAGTGGGCTTCTTTTTCAGCAAGTACCTGATTGAGTGGGTGGCGCAATACGTCATCATGGGCCTGCGCAACGAGGTGTTCGGCAAAATCCTGCACTTGCCGCTGCTCTATTTCACCGGGTCGCGCACGGGCGAACTGATGTCGCGCACCATCAACGACAGCCAGCTCGTGGAGCGCGGAATCACCGAGGTGATTTCCGACCTCATCCAGCAGCCATTTGTTCTCGTGGGCGCCGCGGTGGCGCTCTGCCTGACTGATTTGCGCCTGGCCATGCTCAGTTTGGCCATCTTCCCTATTTGCGTAATCCCCATCGCGATTTTTGGCCGGCGCGTGCGGCGACACTCGAAGGCCAGCCAGGAACGCATTGCCGACCTGGCCAGCATCCAGCAGGAAGCCATCGGCGGCGCGGCCATCGTCAAGGCCTTCGGCATGGAAGAGCGCGAAAAGAGCCGTTTTTTCAAGCACAGCGCGGACTTTTTCCGACGGCAAATCAAGATCACCGCGTCCCGGGCCGTGGTCAACCCGCTCATGGAGCTCTTCGCCGCGGCAGCCGCCTGCGCCATCTTTTTGTATGCGCGCCGTACGGGTTTGGATTTGCCCAGCCTGCTGATTTTTTTGGGCGCCATGGTGGTCATGTATGATCCGGCCAAAAAATTGTCGCGTGTGCATCTGGTCATTCAGCAAAGCAGCGCCGCCGCTGAACGAATTTTTGCCATCCTGGACACTGAAGACAATGTGCAGGATCTGCCCGGCGCCGAGCCTCTCACCGAGGCCGTCAGCGAAATCCGCTACGACAACATCAGCTTTGCTTATGGCGCCGACAAACCGCTGGTTCTCGACCGCATCAACCTGACCGCGCGGGCCGGCGAACTGATTGCATTGGTCGGTAGTTCCGGCTCCGGCAAAACCACGCTGGTCAATCTGCTGCCCCGGTTTTTCGACCCCACCGCCGGCCGCGTGCTGTTGGATGGGCGCGATTTGCGCGGCTTTACGCTCGTGAGCCTGCGCCGCCAAATCGGGCTGGTGACGCAAGACACTTTTCTCTTCAACGACACGGTCTTCAACAACATTGCCTACGGCGAACCCGGCGCCACGCGCGAACAGGTCGAAGCTGCCGCCAAACAGGCCCACGCGCACGACTTCATCATGGCCATGCCGCACGGCTATGACACCGTGATTGCCGAGCGCGGCATTCTGCTCTCCGGCGGCCAGCGCCAACGTTTGGCCATCGCCCGCGCCCTGCTGCGCAATCCGCCCATCCTGATTCTCGACGAAGCCACCAGCGCGCTGGATACCGAATCCGAACGCGCGGTGCAGGCCGCGCTCAACAACGCCATGGCCGGGCGCACGGTGTTTGCCATTGCCCACCGGTTGTCCACCATCCAGCGTGCCGACCAAATCCTCGTGCTGGACAAGGGCCGCATCGCCGAGCGCGGACGGCACGATGAGTTGCTCGCGCGCGCCGGCATTTACCGCCATCTGCACCACATGCAGTTTGACCACCCCACCCCCACCCCATGAACTCGGACGAAGCCCACCTGCTGGAAGCCCTCTGCGCCATACGCGACCCCGCCGAAATGCGCCAAGTGCTGGCGGACATCCTGACCCGCGCGGAATATACCGCCCTGCGCAAACGCTGGAGCATCCTGCGCCTGTTGCGCGCGGGGGTGCCCCAGCGGGAAATTGCGCGGCGGATCGGCGGCAGCCTGTGCAACGTCACGCGTGGCGCACGCCTGCTACGCAATCCAAATTGCTCCTCCGCCCGCCTGATGGAGCGGCTGGAAAAGGCTAACCGCCTGCCCACCGCCAATCCGTAGCCCTGCGCCGTCCGCTTTGCGGTTGCGGGGGGCGCCCTCCGCGGCTTACAGTAGAGGTATGAAAACCCGCTTGGCTC
This sequence comes from Verrucomicrobia bacterium ADurb.Bin018, assembly GCA_002071335.1. GTDB lineage: Bacteria > Verrucomicrobiota > Kiritimatiellia > CAIQIC01 > Lenti-01 > CAZNGD01. The sequence goes on along the minus strand of MWEZ01000013.1, from coordinate 19,009 downwards.
TGTTGGCGCTGCTGTTGCTCTCATTTGTGGCCATTCCGACCGCCCCCGCGGCCACGCCACCGGCCAATGCTCCGGTGTATGTCATCCCCGTTCATGGCCAGATCGAAGGCGCGCTGCTCTACGTCTTGCGGCGCGGGCTGGCCGAGGCCACCGCGCAACAAGCCGCGGCCGTCATCCTCACCATGGACACCCCCGGTGGCACGCTGGCGGCGGCCAGTGATATCGTACGCACAATTCAGGCCTCCCCCATCCCGGTCTATACCTATGTGGAAAAGGATGCTTTTTCCGCCGGAGCCATCATCGCGTTGGCCACCAAAAAGATTTACATGGCGCCCGGTTCCGTCATCGGCGATGCCCTGCCCATCATGATGTCGCCGTTTGGCGGCGTGCAGGAAATGTCCGGCGGCATCGAAGAGAAGGCGGTTTCCGCGGTCAGCGCATTAATCCGCGCCGCCGCGCAGGACGCCGGGCATGACCCCGAACTGGCCGAAAAAATGGTGCGCCGCGAAAACGAATTCAAAATCGGCGATGAAGTCATTTGCCCGGCTGGGCGGCTGCTGACGCTGACCGCCGACGAAGCCGCGAAGCCCGGCCGCGATGGCCGGTCGCTGCTGTCCGCCGGCACGGCGCCGACGCTGGCCGATGTGCTGGCCCAACTGGAGTTGACCGGTCATCCGCAAGTGGCCATGCAAATCACCGCCGCAGAAAAAGTGGCGCGCCTGATCGCTGCCGCCGCCCCCATTCTGATGATCTTGGGTTTCCTTGGGATTTATATCGAAATCAAAACGCCGGGATTCGGTTTGCCCGGGATTTTGGGCGCAATTTGCCTCGCCCTGTTTTTCTGGGGGCACCACATCGCCGGGCTGGCCGGCATGGAGGATTTGGTCATTTTTATCGCCGGCTGCGTGCTGGTGCTGGTGGAGATTTTTCTTATTCCGGGCTTCGGTTTTACCGGCGTGCTGGGCTTGGCGCTGATTTTTATTTCGCTGCTGGGCGCCATGGTGCGGCTGGCGCCGGGCGGGCCATGGTTGCCCGCTTGGCCGGATGTCCAAATCCCGCTGGTCAAATTGCTGGGGTCCATTGTGGGGGCAGGCGCGGGGGCGCTGCTGCTCGGACGTTTTTTGCCCCGCAGTCCGCTCTTCGGCAAGCTGACGCTCGGCGCCGCCACGTCCGCCGCCGAAGGCTACACCGCCGCGCCGGACACCTCGGCGCTGGTGGGGCAGACGGGAGTCACCTTGAATCTGCTGCGCCCCGCCGGCACCGCGCGCTTTGGCGATGACCGGCTGGATGTGACCACCTCCGGCGAGTTCATCCCCGCCGGCACTCCGGTGCAGATTGTGGAAGCCCGCGGCAGCCGGATTGTCGTGCAAAAAATCGGGTGAATGCGGGCGGGCGCGATTATTTCGCGCCGCCCACTTCAAACGGATAATCGCACGGGCGCCCGCGGAAGCAGAAGCCAAGGTTGTCGCCCTTGACGTCGTCGTACTCGATCCCGCGCAGGGCCAACGCCACCTTTTCGGCGGTCAGCGGCATGGTTTTCAACCGCACACCCACCGCATTTTCGATGGCATCGGCGACAATCGGCGCGCAGGCGATCATCGTGTGCTCGCCCACGCCGCGCGCGCCAAAGGGGCCGTCGGGCTGCGCGGTTTCCAGGATGATCGGCACAATTTCCTGCGGGCAATCCAACGCGGTCGGGATTTTGTAGTCGGTGAAGTTTGGATTCAACAACCGGCCCGTGGGCGCGTAGCGAATGTCCTCGTAGAGCGCGGTGGCCAAGCCCTGCAAGACGCCACCGACCACCTGCCCCTTCACCAGATCGGGGTTGACAGCTTTGCCGGCATCCACGGCCAACGCCACCTTGCGGATGGACATTTTGCCGGTGTCCTTGTCCACTTCCATGATGATGCCGGCGCAACCGACAGTGTAGTGTACGTTCGGATGGCCGCCTTGGCTGGTTTCCGGATCGCCCATGGCGGAGGTAAACTCTGGCATGAACATCCCCGTGCCTTGGATGGGGCCGCCAATGAAGTTGCCCGCGGGCCGCATGATGCCGTCAATTACGAACGAACGCAGCGGCAGGCTGAAGGCTTTGTCGCGGCGGCTCTTGACGCACTCGTCTTCAAGATACAGATCCGCCACCTTGAGTTTTTTGGCGCGAGCCACGGTGGCCAGAATCTTGGCTTTGACTTCTTCGGCCGCGGCGCGCACGGCGTTGCCGCAGCTCCATGTGACGTGGGAACCGACGGTCTGCCACTCGTAGGGGTTGCGGTCGGTGTCCGGTGTTTCCACCCGGATTTTCGCCACCGGCACCGTGAGCACTTCCGCCGCAATCTGGGCCATGACGGTCAGGAATCCCTGACCAATTTCCATGCCGGACACGCTCAAGTTCAGCGAGCCATCCTCGTTGAATTTGAGAAACGCGGCCGAGGACGCGTTCGGCGGCATGGCCGGCGCTTTCCAGAAACAGGCCACGGCTTTGCCGATGGCCATATTGCGCTTTTGGCTGCGCACCGCTTTGCCCCACTGGATTTCCTTGGCCACGCGGTCAATGGCGCCGTGCAAATCGCCGGCGTTCATGTGCGCGCCGTAGGCCAGCGTGTCGCCTTCGCGAATGGCGTTGAGTTTGCGGAAGGCCACCGGGTCCATGCCGATGGCTTTGGCCACGCGGGTCATGTGCGACTCGAGGCCAAAGTGGAATTCGGAATAGCCGAAGCCGCGATAGGCTCCGCACGGTGGCATGTTGGTGTACACGCAAACCGAGTCAATCTTGACGTTGGGCACGCGGTAAGGCCCCGTGGCGGACAGGCCAACGGCATTCACCACGTTGGCGCCGTATTCCGCCGACGCGCCCGCATCCCAGTGCAGGGTGTGCTCCAGCGCAGTGATTCGACCATCCTTTTTCACACCCAGCTTGATGCGGGCAATCACGCCCTGCCGCTGCGAGGTGTTCATGAACTCCTGCTCGCGCGTCCAGTTCAGCTTCACTGGGCGGCCCTTCATCACAATGGCCAGCACCGCGGCGATGATTTCCATGGAGACGCCCGCCTTGCCGCCAAAGCCGCCGCCTACATACGGCGTCACAATGCGAATATCCTTGTGCGACAGGCCGAACGGCTTCAGGGCAATGGCCATGACGTTGCGCTGCGCAAAAGGCGATTGCGATGAAGCCCACAGCGTGAGCCGGCCCGACAAGTCGAACAGGCCGGTCACCGCGTGCGGTTCAATGGGGCAATGGGCGTAGCGCGGCACGGTGTAGGTGTCTTCCAAAATGAAGTCCGCCTGCTTGAAGCCCTTGGCCACATCGCCCTTGCGGGTTTTGCGCCAGTGGGCAATGTTCGTGCCCGCCCGCGGGAAAAACCACGGTACGCGCTGGTAGGAACCCAATTCGGGGTGCAAGAGCACGGCGTCTTTTTTGAGGGCGTCGCCCAGGCTCAAAATGGCCGGCAGAGGTTCATATTCCACCTGCACCAGCTTGGCTGCGCGGAGGGCAGCTTCCGGCGTTTCCGCCACCACCGCGGCAATTTGCTCGCCAACAAACCGCACCCGGTCCTGCGCGAAAATATGACGATCCTGCATATAGAGCCCAAACTTGTGCGGGCAATCCTTGCCGGTCACCACACGCACCACGCCGGGCGCCTTCTCGGCAGCCGACACATCCACCTTCTTGAGCAGGGCGTGGGCCTTGGTGCTTTCGACCACCACCGCATGCAAAAGGCCGGGGCCGAAATCCAGATCATCGGTGTACTGGGCCGCGCCCATCACTTTGGCGAAACCGTCCACGCGGACGGGCGATGCGCCGACAACTTCGGTTTTACTCATGACCGGGCCCTCCGCTTGGCGGACTTGCGTCCGGTTTTCCGGGCAACGTCCAGCACGGTTTTCACGATGGGCTCATAGCCGGTGCAGCGGCACAGGTTGCCGGCCAGCGCCTCGCGCACTTCATGCTCCGTGGGCTGCGGTTTTTCCGTCAGCAATGCGGAAGCCGCCAACACCACGCCCGACGTGCAGAATCCGCACTGAAACGCGTTATTGGCCACAAACGCCTGCTGCAACGCCGTCGGGCCCTGCTGCCCCACTCCTTCGAGAGTGGTGACGGACTGGCCGTCCACTTCGATCGCCAAGATCAGGCAACTGCGCACGACCTTGCCATCGAGCAGCACGGTGCACGCGCCGCAATCGCCGCGCCCACAGCCTTCCTTGGGCGTTTTGATGCCTAGCTTGCCACGCAAAACATCCAGCAGGGTTTCGTTTGGTGCCACCGCCACACGGCGGGCCGCGCCATTCAAGTTGATGGTGATTTCTTTCATGAGCACGCTTCCTCCAGAACATTGATGCCATAGTCCGCGCCGCGGCCCGCCAAGCGGGCGGTAGCCAGCTCTACCGTGCGCTCCAGCATGATGCCGATCATCAGCCGACGATACACCTCCGAGCCGCGGATATCCGTAATGGGCGCCACCTCCGCCTCGGCCAACGGTCGGGCTTTTTGCAACAATTCGACGGGAGGATTTTTCTGCCCGCGCAGCACTTTTTCCACCTTGGGGCCGCGGATGGGCGTGGGGGCCACGGAGCCGTAGGCCACGCGCCATTCGCCACGGGCATCCACCCGTACCGCCACGCTGGCTTGCGCCAAATCTTCGCCACGATAGCGTTTCAGTTTGGCAAAAGCACCGGCGTGTTTGCCCACCGGCAAACTGATCGCGACAGCCAAACCACCCTTGGCCAACGCGGTGCGGCGCGGGCCCAAGAACCATTTGGTGGCAGGAATATTTTTGGCGCCTTGCCGAGTGGCCACGTGCACGGTGGCTTCATATACCAGCAGGGCCGGTCCGCTGTCGCAGCAGGGAACCGCGGAGCAAATATTACCGCCGATGGTGGCGCGGTTGCGTACCCCCACCGAGGCCACCATGCCGGCGGCTTCCACCAAAATCGGCGCGTGCTTCCGCACCAGCGGCGACTCAATGATCTCGGCAAACGTAGTATTGGCGCCCAGCCATAGGCGGCCATTTTTCAGGCGGATCCCGCGTAATTCGGGCAGGCCCTTGATGTCCACCAGAAACGCGGGGCTTACTGCGCCATCGCGCAGCCAAGCCACCAGATCGGTGCCGCCCGCCAGCGGGACACGCCCCGGCTGGGCGGCCAGCAGGCGCAGCGCGGCGGACAGGCTGTCCGGCTTGGCATAATCAAATTCACAGGCAATACTCATGTTTGTTCTCCCTCGGATTCGCCACCCTCCGGCAAGTTTGTGCCGGCCAAAAGGTCTTCCAATTTATCGTCAACCGGCAGGAAACTGCCGTCGCCTTCGTGGCGCAGGCCCACCAAAATGGTCTTGAACGTGCGTAACAGGATGGACACGTCCAGCAAAAAGCCCATGTTCTTGATGTAATACAAATCGAATTGCAGCTTGCGCGCGGCGGCCTCGAAGCTTGCCGCGTAGGGGAAGCGCACCTGGGCCCAGCCGGTCAGGCCGGGCTGCACCAAGTGGCGCTCGTCATAGAACGGGATAAAGCGCGCCAACTTTTCCGTGAACTCCGGGCGCTCGGGGCGCGGCCCAACCAAGCTCATTTCGCCCTTGAGGATATTGAAGAGCTGGGGGATTTCATCAATGCGCCATTTGCGCAGGTAGTAGCCCACCTTGGTCACGCGGGTGTCGCGCTGGCCGGCCCAGACCGCGCCCTGCGCCTCGGCATCCATCCGCATGGTGCGCAGCTTGTACAGCACGTAGGGCTTCCCCCCCAGCCCCAGCCGGGTTTGCCGGTAAACCACCGCGCCGGGCGAGGTCAGTTTGATTAAAATCCCCGCCAACACAATGAGCGGGAGCCCAAGCAACAACCCAAACACCGAAACCACGATATCGGTTGCCCGTTTGACCTTGCGGATCTGAATCACGGAGCTGTTCAGCGCCGCGGTCATCAGCCATTCATCGTTGATGTGAGCCAGCGGAATCTCTTGGGCCAACTCCTCCGACAACGAGACATAGTCCATGATCTCGACGCCCATGTACCGCAGCGGGCGCAGCCGCGCGAGGAGTTCACGGCTCCGCATCACCGACACCGAAAGCAGCAACACGGCAATTTCGCGCTCCGCGACCAATCGGTCCAAGTCGTCCAAGGTGCCTAGCACCGGCATTTTTCCGGTGTATGCGGAAGCCGGCGTTGTTCCGCACACCACCAGGCCCGCCACCCGATAGAAAGAGAACGGCTGGTCTTCAACCAACTGCAGCAGTTCGGCAGCCCGGTCGGGATGGTCGCACAACACCAGCGCCTGCTTGAGAAAAATACCGCGCCGCATCAGGGCCAAAAATACGCGGCGCAAGAGGTACGTCAGGATCAAAATCAGCACCGACGACAGAGCCCAAATGCCGCGGCCCAAGACCATCTGTGGGCGGGTGTACAACACCAAGCCAGTAATGCCAGCCGCAATGCCGGTGACAATCAAGGGCAGAAAATCAAAATCGAACCGCCGGCTGCGGGTGGGCGGCTCATACATCCCGCCCGCGTAAAACACGAGGCCATAGATGAGCGCCGAACTGACGAGCGAGCCCCAGTTCTCCACCATGTATGTGCCGCCATCGGCAAAACCAAGGCGCAAAAATACCGCCGCGAGTTGGGCCAAAATGATGACCAGCCAGTCGCCAATCGTCAGAAACAAATGCCGGCTGGAAACCTGCACCCCGCGATGAAAAATCACCACCAAGTCACATTCTCCTAATCATCCATCTTCAAGAACTTGCGGCGGGGCCGGCGCCGGGTGTCACAGGCGACGTGTCCTCTTCGTAGCGATAGTCATAACCGTAATAGTGATAGTAGCTGGAGTAGCCGTAGTTGCCCATGCGGGTCAAATCCAAGTTGTTCAGCACGCACCCCAGCACGTTGGCGCCGCGCGACAACAGTTGGCGCATGGAAGCCTGCACCAGTTTGCGTGAGGTCCGCCCGCCCCACACCACCAACAGCGCGCCATCCGTTTGTGCGGCGATGACGGTGGATTCCGAGACAGCCAACGCCGGCGGGGCATCCAAAATCACCAAGTCATATTTCTCCGATGCTTCCGCCAAGAATTCCCGCATTTCACGACGCATGACCAATTCCGCGGGGTTCGTCGGGAAAGTTCCCGTCCCGACCAAGTCCAGGCCGGCTTGTGGGGTGTGCTGAACCACTTTGTCCAACGTGGTTTGGCCGGCCAATATTTCGCTCAAGCCGCGGCCCGCCTGCAATCCGAAGAAGCGATGCAGACCGCCGCGGTGCAAGTCGGCATCCACCATCAACACCCGGTGGCCGGTCTGCGCGAAACTGGTGCCCAGATTCACGCTGGTGGTGGTTTTGCCTTCCTTGGGCACGGATGAAATCACCGTCAAGGTGCGGAACGGGCGGCCCGTCGGGTTCAGCAGCAAGGCCGAACGGATGTTACGATAAGACTCGGCAAATCCACTCGCCGGATCCACGTTGCCCAGCCAGTACGACGAGTCATCTTCCTGCCGCCAATGGGCCGTGGGCACCAAACCAAGGAAGTTCGCGCCCAATGCCTTCCCAATTTCTTCGGGATACCGGATGGAATCGTCCATGAATTCCAGCGAAAAGATCAGCCCCAACCCGATGGCCAAACCGATCAAAGCCGCCAGAAAGAGGCTTTGCATATTGCGTGGCTTCAACGGACTGCCTGGCGCGAGCGCCCGCTCCAGAATCTTGACGGACTCCGTTTGGATGCCCGCCGAAATATCTATTTCCTGCAGCCGGTTGAAAATCAAATCGTACAGCGACTGCAACCGCTTGAGATTGCGCTGAATGCCTTCGTACTCTTTTTGCTTGCGATCAATCTCCAGCGCCTGCTCTTCCCACTCCTGCTCCACCTGCTGCGCAGCCTTTTCCTTGATGCTCAAGGCTTCGAGTTGGGAGTAGTACTGCTTGAGCGCAAATTGCACTTCCACCTTCAACGCGTCTTCGTTGGCCTGCAGCTTGCGCTGGGTTTCCTGAATGAGGGGATGTTCGTCCTTATATTTCTTGCGGTAGGCCACCAGTTGCGCTTCGAGAATGGAGTTTTCGCGCTTCAGCGTGCTCCATTGTGGCGGGGCCACCACGCCGTGTTCAATCAGGCTCTCCGCACTATCCACGGCCGGGCTGTCGCCGGCCGGCAAACCGCCCTTGGACACCTCCACCGCGGGCGCCGGCAGGCCGTATTCCAAGATGGCCAGCACGACTTCGTCCGGTGCCTGATTGAGCAGCGGTTGCTGCGCTTCCAGCAACATGCGCTGAGTGCGATGTTCCGCCGCCTGCTTGGAAAGCTGGGCCAGCAGATTCGCCGCCACGTTGCCGCGTTCCTGGATGCCAACCACGCTATTTTCGCGCACGAACGCCAACAAATTGCCTTCCATGCTCGCAATCTTTTCCGCCAGATCCTGGGCTTGGCGCGACAGGTTATCCACCGTGTTTTGCGAACTGCCGTCGTATTCCACCGACTTGTATTCCAAATAGGCATCCGCAATGGCATTGGCATAATCCGCGCAAAAACCGGGCTCCAAGCCGGTCACGCTGATGGCGATGATCGCGGTTTGCCACAGCGGGTACACCGAGAGTTCGCGGAACTTTTCCCCGAATTCCTGCGGTGGCATTCCGAGCTTGGCGCGGGCCGTTTGCAGCACATCCCGGCTGCGAATCACGTTGCATTGTGTTTGGGCGTAATCGCCACCAACGGCTTCTGCTTCGCGCCGTTGCAGGTTGGCCGGCAAAACGGCCGAACGCGTCAGCAGGATTTTGCAGGTGGCCTGATATTCCGGCACTTGGCGCGCCATGGTGATCAGCATGATCACAATGGCCGTCATGAAGCACAGCAGCAACAGCCAGAGGCGCTTGGTGATGATGTAAAAATATTTGCGGATGTCAAAGCCCTTGGGCGCGGACTCCGCGGGTCCCGTTTCAGGGGGCGGCGGGGTGTTGCCGGTGGTCGGTCGTTGGATCATATCGCGCATGATTACAGCCCTAACAACCCTTTCTCCGGCACAATAATGACATCGCCATCCTGCAGGGGAACATCCTCTTCAAACGAACCTTCTTTCAAGATATGGCCCACATCCACCAGCATCGTTTTTTTGCTCCCATCCGGCGCCGTGCGCTGGATTTGAACTTTGCTGGGGTTGGCAAACTGGGTCATGCCGCCCTGGCTCAAAATGACCCGCGCCGCCGTGGCCTGCGGCCCCGAACTCAACGCCACGGCCCCCCTTTGGTTGACTTCGCCCAGCAGATACACCAACTCGCGCACTTGATTGCGAACCGACGGAATGAAAAATATGTCGCCCTTCTGCACGGGCAGATTCATGGTCATGTCCGCCGCGCCGAAGAGCCGGTCCAGATTCAGAGGCACCAAGGCATATTCACCACTGGCCCGTGGCCGGAGAATACGCGCGCCGCTCCAGTCGGCAAACTCGCCCAGCCCGCCAACCATGGTGACGACTTTAATGATGTCCAACCCGGGGACGTACGGATGGAACCCTGGAGAACCCACTTCCCCCAACGCCAGGAATTCATCGCGCCCCTCTTCCAGACCGCGCGCCGGTACAATGATCATGTCGCGCGGACGCAAGTACTGATCGTCCGAAAAATCCAGCGTGGTCAACATTTTTTGGACATTCACTTCCACCGTTTGCCGCTCCATGCTGCCGCCGGGGGTCCACCGGAGAATGCGCACCCGGTCTCCCGCGGCATCTTCGCGGAGGCCGCCAGCCCGGGTAATGGCTTCCATCAGCGTTAACAGCGAGTCGCCACGAAACGGGATGCTGCCCGGCGACTGCACCGCGCCAGTAAGCAACACATCGCCTTCCACAAAGTTGGCCACGGAAATGGTGACGTTGGCTTCCTTGAAGTAACGATCCTCCAGCACACTTTCAAGGCGGCGCGCCGCTTCGTCGGCGGTCAACTCGGCAATCACCACGCGCCCGGCAAATCCGACATCAATGGAACCGTCGCCGGCGACAGCATAAACCCGATTCATGTCGGGCTGTTCGCGAACCGAAATGTTCAGGCGGTCCCCGGCCATGATCCGGCGGCCGCCCCCCTCCGCGGCTCCCGCTTTGGGCTTCGTTTCGCCGGCACCATAGGCCCCCCCGGCGAATGCACACAGGCACGCCACTAATCCCCCCATCGCAAGTCCAGACAACAGGCCAGATTTCATGCCAAAAACTTACCCGACCCGAGAGGGCAAGACAATGCCCGATTTCACTAAAAGCGCCGCCAAAGAAACGCGCGGCTAAAACGCGTAAATCAGCGTGTACATCACGAGATGCTTCTCGTTGGCGCCACCGTGATGGAAATTGGAGTTTTCCCACGTGTATACGTACGACAGATTACGCGACAGTTTGCGGGATAGCTGCCGGGTATGATCCAGCCCGGTCGTAATCGTGGTGGTTTTTTCAGTTTCCGGATGGGGTACTCCAAGCGGTGTCTCCAACTCATAGACTGCTGAAAAGCTGAAGTTCAACCCATATACCAGCAGGTCCCGTAGCGAGAAATCATAACCGTAAGTGGTGGACTCGGTATCGCTGTTCGACCCAAAGGTGGCTTCCGGCTCTTGGGTGAAGGTGAGCGAGTGCTGCGCGCGCGGGCCGAGGAGCTGAGTAAGCTTGATGTTGTACTGGAACGTCACCTCGTCGTCTTCGTTATCTTTATTTTGACCGGGCAACGCGAAGTCGGGGGTGCTGTTCTCCCACGTATCTTCCCATGTGGCCGAAAGTGACAGGTGGATGCTCTTGGACAAATCAAATTCATCCGACACGGTGATGGAATGCGTTGGCTCCCAGGTCGGCTCCTCCCGGCCAGCGGTCTGATCCACTTGTTCATCTTCATAGCTGAAGCCGAACTGATAGGTGATCTTGGGCCGCCGTAAAATATCCACGGGGATGCTGCCATCAATGCCGAATGTCTGGGTGATTTCAGTGGTTTCCTGTTCAGATTGCAACTGGGTGGTGACCACCCGCTCCCATGTGTAAAAAAGACTGCCCCAGCGGAACACATCCAAAAAGATGCTGGCCGTCGTGGTAATTTCTTCCTGATCGCCCGCTTGATATTGCTCAAAACGGTGCATTTCGCGGCTATATTCCTCGGAAAACTCAAGGCGCAATATCCGGTAGTTCCAATTGGCGAAGGCGTTGGCGTCCAACGTCAAAACCGGATCACGGCTGGTCCCGCCCGGCACGTATTGGTCTTCAATCCCATCCACAGAATAATCCACACTGACCATTCCGCCCAGCGTCAGGCGCGGGTGTGCGGTTTGGAAATTCACGGCCACGTTATACACCTCGGTGTCCAAATCGTTGCGGCGGAAATAATCTTCGTAACCAATCATTCCCGACACGTTGAAGGTGATCCGGGGCCACATGGTCAGCGTTTGCGACTGAATGGACAGGCTCGGCATCAGATAGAAGTCGTCCTTGATCATGCCGGGCTTTTCGTCATCCGGATAGATGTCATCCACGTTGCTGTCGTAGGCCAAACTTAACGTGCCGACCAAGGTCAGGTCCAGATTCCCCACGCGCATGGTTTGCGCCAGCCCCGCACCCGGCCAGAAAAACAACGCCGCCAGAGCCAAAACAGCACGAAGACCCCATCCTGCCCAACGCCGGTGACCACAGGGCAGTGTGGTCACGGGATACCCCCCTGCCTTGGATTGGGCCGCCTCGCGCATGAGCACATCCACCCGCCGCAGACCCGGCGCTCAGCCATCAGCCTGCCCGGCGGGTGACCGGGCGTCTACCGGTCGCTCTTGTTGGCGTTATATTCGCGAACTGCGGCGGCCGTGGAGCCCGAGAAATCGCCCGGCTCGCCCCACTGCACCACTTTGCCATTTTGGAAATACACCCAGTAGGTCTTGGGCGTCCAAGTGAACGCCGGCGGCAGGTATTCCCAGACCTCGGCGTACTCCTGATCCTTATAGATTTTCGAGGCGCGAACCGTGAACGGCTTGCCGATGGCTTCCCGCACCGCTTCGGGCTCCATGCCCAACTGCAACTTGCTGACATCAACATTCCAGGACGCGCAAGCGCTCAAACTGAGCGCAATGACGAGCCCCACCAGTATCCCACTTGCTGTTCGCATCATTGGTCTCTCCCTGTTCCGGAGGTTCTGCCTTACCCAAACAATTTCGTAACTTTGTGCCATGAAAGCCCTGCCATGGCAAGCAAAAGACAGAAGTATTTCCTTAATCCGGGAGCGCGTCCGGCCGCCGGGTCTAGCGCTTCAACGCCTTGATCAGCTCCAGGATCACCTGGAACAAGTCGCCCACAATGCCGATATCCGCCACGCCGAAGATTGGCGCATCGGGGTCCTTGTTGATGGCGATGATCGTATCGCTGCTGTTCATGCCGACCAAGTGTTGAATCTGGCCGGACACCCCGCAGGCGATATAAATCTTGGGCCGGACGGTTTTGCCGGTTTGCCCCACCTGATGGAAACTGGAAATCCAGCCGGCATCCACCGCGGCGCGGCTGGCGCCGATGGCGGCGCCCCCGAGGGCCTCCGCCAACTCCGCCAACAGCTTGAAGTTTTCCGGGGAACCCAGCCCGCGCCCGCCGGTCACGATGAACTCGGCGCCGGCCACATTCACCTCGTTTTCCATGGCATTGACGACTTCCAGCACCTTCACCACCGGGTCTTTTAACGTCAACGGCTCCACAATCAGCTCCCCGGTCCGCCCGGCCACTGGCGTCGGCTGCTTGAACACCTTGGGCCGCACGGTGGCCATCTGCGGACGGTGATCCGGGCAGATAATGCACGCCATGATGTTGCCGCCGAATGCCGGGCGGGTTTGCAGCAGCAAGCGCTTTTCCACATCCACATCCAGCTCGGTGCAATCCGCCGTCAATCCGGCGCTGACCTGAATCGCCACGCGGGCAATGAATCCGCGCCCGATGCTCGTGGCCCCCGCCAGCACAATTTCCGGCTTATATTTCTTGATCAGGGCGCTCATGGCCTCGGAGTACGGCTCCGCCGTATAGGCCGCCAACGCGGGGTGGTCCACCACATAGACCTTGTCCGCGCCATGCTCAAACAGTGCGGACGCGCCCGCCTGAATCTGGTGACCTAGCAGCACTGCGCTCAACTCCACACCCAGCTTGTCCGCCAAGCGCCGACCTTCGCCCAGCAACTCAAACGCCACTTCCTGAATCCGGCCCGCGCGCTGTTCGGCAAACACCCACAGCCCGCGGTACGCCGCCTGCTCCTCGGCGGACACCTGCCGCTCAGCAACCTCGATGGCCAGCGCCCCCACCGGGCACACCTCCACGCACGCGCCGCACGCCGTGCAGGCCTCGTTCACTTCCACCTTGCCGTCTTCCGCCCGCTGGGTCAGCGCGCAGAACGGACACACGGCAACGCACGCGCCGCAACCGGTACACAAATCCAAATCAATCTTCAGGGCCATGGTTGCCGTCTCCTAAATCAGTTTGCGTTCGCGGAGCACATCCGCCAGGCGCTGCGCCATCACGGCGGGCTCTTCACCCTGCCACTTCACGCCGCCGGTTTTGGGCGGCGGCGAAAAAATCTTCACCACGCGCGTCGGGGAGGCATTCAGCCCCAGCTTGGCCGGGTCCGCGCCCACCCCTTCCGCGGTCAGCGGCACGATGCTCAATTTCTTGGCCGCCATTTTGCCGCGCAGCGAAGCCATGCGCGGCACATTGGCCTCCTTGAGCACGGTCAGCACGCAGGGCAGGGCCACTTCCAGTTTTTCGTAGCCGTCCTCGTAGGCGCGCTCCACCTGCGCCACGCCATTCGTCACTTCGATTTTGCGCGCGTAGGCGATGCACGGCAGGTCCAGCCAATCGGCCACGCCCGGCCCCACCTGCGCGGTATCGCCGTCAATGGCCTGCTTGCCGAACAGGATCAGGTCGGGCTTTTCCATCTGGCGGATGGCCATGCTCAACGCGTAGCTGGTGGCCCACGTGTCGGAACCGGCGAACGCCCGGTCGCTCAGCAGCACCACGGCATCCGCGCCGCGCCCGACGGCCTCCTTGAGCACCTCGGCGGCCTGCGGCGGGCCCATCGTCAGCACGGTCACCTTGGTGCCAGCGTGCTGCTCCTTCAACTGCAGCGCCATTTCCAGCGCGTTTTCGTCGAAGGGATTCATGATGGACTCCACCCCCTCGCGCACCAGCGTATTGGTTTCGGGGTTGATCCGGACCTGCGTGGTGTTGGGGACCTGCTTGACGCAAACCACAATGTGCATTGACCTCTCCTCCCGGCGGGAACCGCCGTGCCTTGGCGCCGCGAACCGCGGCCTACTTCTTGGCCACCGCGCCGTATTCCTTGTTCAGCGCCAGCCCGATGATGTCGCGCTGGATTTGGTTGGTGCCTTCGTAGATTTGCAAAATCTTGGCGTCGCGCATCATTTTCTCGACCGGATATTCCTTCATGTAGCCATAGCCGCCGAACACCTGCACGGCATCCGTGGCCACCTGCATGGCGATATCCGAGGCATACATCTTGCACATGGCCGAGAACTTGGAGATGTCCTTCGCGCCGCTATCAATGGTTTTGACCGTCGCGTAGGTCAGCGCGCGGGCGGTTTCGACCTTGGTGGCCATTTCCGCCAGCATCCAGCTCAACCCCTGGTTGGCAATGATGGGCCGGCCAAACTGCTCGCGCACCTTGGCATAAGCCACGGCCTCGTCCAGCGCCCCCTGCGCCAGGCCGATGGCCTGCGCGGCGATGCCCGGCCGCGACACGTCAAACGTCTTCATCGCCCAAATGAAACCGGTGCCTTCGCGCCCAATCAGGTTTTCCGCCGGCACTTCGCAATCTTCAAAAATCAGCTCGCGCGTCGCGCTGCAGCGGATGCCCAGCTTGTCTTCCTTTTTGCCAAACGAGAACCCCGGCGTGCCTTTTTCCACAATAAAGCAGCTCACGCCGCGCGCCCCGCGGCTCTTGTCCGTCACCGCAAAAATCGTATAAATGTCGGCCTCGCCGCCGTTGGTGATCCACTGCTTGGTGCCGTTGAGGATGTATTTGTCGCCTTTCTTGACCGCCGTGGTGCGGATGGAACCCGCGTCGGACCCCGCGTTGGGCTCCGTCAAACCGTACGCCGCCCACTTCTCGCCGCTGGCCAGCGGCGGCAGGAACTTTTTCTTCTGCTCATCGCTGGCGCCCAGCAGGATCGGGTCCGCGCCCAACCCGTTGGCGGCAAACGACACCGACACGCCGATGCAAATCCGGCTCAGCTCCTCCACCGCCACAATATGCGGCATGCTGTCACCCTCGAACGTCCCGCCATACTCCGTCGGGATATACAGCCCCATCAAATCCATCTTCCCCAGTTCCCGCAGCAACTCCGTGGGAAACACCCCTTTTTCATCCAACTCCGCCCGCACCGGCTTGACCCGGGCCTCCGCAAACTCACGCATCATGCCCCGGATTTCCAACGCCATTTCCGACAAGCCGTAATTCAGTTCTGCCATTTCCAGACTCCTTATGCCGCGTGCCGCCACGTTGACGAACACGGCAGCGGACTATGCCAGAGCCCCCCCGCCGATGCAATCCAAAGATGCCGTCGGGCTTGTGCGCATGCCACCGTCACCGATAGTCCGAGGAAGGGGTCGGTGCCGGTTTGGGTGCGGATGCTGTCGAAGGCGGCGTAGGTGTAGGTTTGGACGGTCGCGCCGCTCTCGTCCGTCAGCGCCGTGATTGAACCGAGGCCGTCGGCATGGAAGACCTGCCGGGTCCGCGGCGTGCCGTTGATGAACGCAATCCGCTCGACCGGCTGATCCAGCCCCGGCGCATTCACCCACGCCCAAATCACTTGATTGCTCGCATTCAACTCCATCACCACATCAGCTCCATCATAGACGAACCGGGTGGTTAGGCAATCGTTTAGTGTTTGGCTGATGCGGTTGCCCGAGTTCGACAAGCTGCTGGTGGGGGACACCGGTTTTGCGAACAGAAAAACCTGCTCCACTCCTCGAATATTTCTTTTCAAGGGGTGACCCCATCCACCCATTTTTTCTTTTCCAGCTCTGCCATCAGAAAAGGTCGCACTTCTGCTGGATGAATGACCCGATCATTCATAAACGGTCCAGAAAAACTTTTAATTTCACCCAATACCGATGTTTCAACATAAAATGTTGCATAATGATTGTCCTCTCCTTTAGGGAGAAAACAAAACATTAAAGATACCCCCCCACTATCAGTGCCGTATGGGGCAATATAATATGATTTATATTCAACAATATCTTCAAGGGGCTCTATATAATTTTGAGCCTTCTTTCTGGCATGAATAATCACGACCACTACAAGCATAATAACCATTAGACCTATGCAAAATGTGGTCTTAATTATTCTCGTAATTATTTTCATTTTGCTGGGATCGATTTATTAAGGCGCTTATAAGGCGTTTTTGAATACCTCCATGCTCTATTTTCTAATTTTTGTTTGCGCGGATCACCGCTAGGAAGTCGCCGGTCTGCATGATGGAACTTCTTCACATGTGTTATCGCATGCCCCAACTCATGAGCAAGAACAGACGCCATCGTTCTTGTGTCGTTCACAAGAGAGCACCCTTTCCATCCGACATAGGTTCCGCCAATATCACTTGATAGTACTATTGAGCCTCCCTCGTTAAACCCACTTGGGGAAAAATATCCGCCACCGTATAGGGTCGCATCACCAAATAATACATAATAAATGTTTTTTGATGTTATTAGTGTGTCAATGGTACTCTCATATTTTTCATCCTGTCCGCAAGGTGCTCGGCTAACATAACCCTCCTCGTCACTCGTGAGTGTACCACGTATAAAACTTTGTAAAACGGCTAAAAGTTCCGCTTGCTCTTGTGGGGTACCAATGAGTTTAATCCTAAGACCATCGGGGTCCAAAAAGCTCACCGGATTGTTCCCCACATAGATATAGAAATTCGCCCCGTCCACAAACGCCAGAGGGTCTTCGGAGGTGAAGCGGCCGGTGTGGGGGTCGTAGATGCGGTGGCGGTAGTAGAAGAAGCCGAGGGAATCGCCCATCGCTTCGCGGGCGGTGTAGGTGATGCGGTTTAGGTCGGTGCCAGTCCGGATGCGGATGCTGCCGAAGGCTTCATAGGCGTAGGTTTGGATGGTTGCGTCGCTTTCGTCCGTCAGCGCGGCGATGGAACCGAGGCCGTCGGCATGGAAGACCTGCCGGGTCCGCGGCGTGCCGTTGATGAACGCAATCCGCTCGACCGGCTGGTCCAGCCCCGGCGCATTCACCCACGCCCAAATCACCTGATTGTTTGAGTTCACCTCCATCACCACATCAGCACCATCATAGACGAATCGGGTGGTTAGGCAATCGTTTAGGTTTTGGCTGATGCGGTTGCCTTCGCCGTCGAAGGCGTAGGTGAAGACCGAGCCGTTGGTGTCGGTGAGCGAGGTCATGCGGGACTGGAAGTCATAGGCGTAGGTTCGGGTTTGGTCATTTACCGCCTGCGCAATCAGCCGTCCGGCGTCGTCAAAGGTGTAGAGGTTGGTTTCCACGGCGGATTCCGAGAATAGCAGCCGGTTGGCGGGACCGTAGGTGTAGTCGGTCGGGGTGGTGCCGGCTCCTTCCAGGTGGATGCGGTTGCCGACGGGGTCGTAGGTGAAGATTTCTGATTTCCCGTCGGGATAGGACACGGCGGTCAGTTGTCCCCGGGCGTCATAGGCATAGCTGTAGTTTCTCTTTTATGAAAGAGAGCCCTTTTGAACCCTTTTCTTTCATTTTTCCCCGCATTTGAAAGGGCAATATAACCCGTTGTCAAATACACGAGCAGCATGAGTTGGAACGCAAAACGCCAGCGATTCGATGACAATTGGTTTCTGTGCATTTGAACGATGGCTTGCTCCTGATCGAAAGAAACGTTCAGCAGGAGATGGGATAGGCGTTTCAATTTGTGGATGTCTTCCAGTTCGTTGATCGTAATGCGATACTGGTCGCGCTCGTATTCGCTTCCATATCCGGCCCTGAATGACGCGCGCTGTAACTGCACTTCACCCCATATTAAAGGGATAAGCGACAAAAACATCAGCAATAATCCAACAAGAAATGCCCGCTTGCTCATGGTCCCATTCCTCCAGCGCCCTGAAGAATCAATGTTGTTGGCCCGCACGCATCATGGACAGCATCTTTTGCTTTATCTCTCAAATCATTTTGCAAATAGTCACGCACTTTGTCGTCAGCATTCTCATATTCCGAAAGGGCATCATCTGTTGGATTATTTAGAAAATCATCCAAAGCATCCCGCCTCGGCTTGCCTACTTCGAGAGCCCTTTCCATATCCTCGCCGTCTTCTTTTCTGCTATGGCAATCAGACACACAACTTACGACTAAGGCACATATTGCAACAACCCCGATAGCTGTCGTGATTTCGACTTCACCTGTCGGATCCACAAATAAAAGTGGATTGTTTCCTACATATATATACATATTCGCTCCATCAATAAACCCCAGCGGGTCTTCGGAGGTGAAGCGGCCGGTGTGGGGGTCGTAGATGCGGTGGCGGTAGTAGAAGAAGCCGAGGGAGTCGCCCATCGCCTCGCGGGCGGTGAAGGTAACGCGGTTCAGGTCGGTGCCGGTTTGGGTGCGGATGCTGCCGAAGGCGGCGTAGGTGTAGGTCTGGACGGTCGCGCCGCTCTCGTCCGTCAGCGTCGCGATGGAACCGAGGCCGTCAGCATGGAAGACCTGCCGCTGGCGGGGCGTGCCATTGATGAAGGCAATCCGCTCAATGGGCTGGTCCAGCCCCGGTGCATTCACCCACGCCCCAGTCACTTGGTAGCTCACGTTTCCTCCATAGGCGGATCTGCCTTCGGCTGACATTTCCATCACCACGTTGGGACCATCATTGCCCGAATCATTCACCTGAGTTTCGCATTGTACGCCCAGCAATTTCGTTGCTTTGGGCTTTTGTAGGGCGGGAATGGTTGAGGAACGATACCTTCCCGCCGGGAACGGCTGGAAGGTCTGCGACCGTTCCAGCCCTTCTATGGGGGCCGTCAAGTCATGGCGATGGATTTATTGTCTTACTGTCCTTT
>MWEZ01000012.1 GCA_002071335.1 Verrucomicrobia bacterium ADurb.Bin018 | reverse complement strand
CCCGGCCTCACCGAGGCCGGCCACAGAAAAACCTCTGAACTCTGACCTCTGGCCTCTGCCGCCGCTTTGCGGCGGCGGCGCGCCAGGGCGGAAAAGACGTCGGTTGGTTTTGGCGCCGCCAAAATCCACAAGAAATCCTCCACCCCAAACGCCGAAAGAAACAGACCCCACGAACCAACCGCCGCGCGGCGGCGCGAGCGGGGGGTTAATCGTTCAGGTAGCGGAACATGCGCACCAGCATTTCGTGGTGCGGGTTCACACCGTTTTTATACGGGTCGCGCCAGACCAGCGCGACCGCGCGGCGTTCGCCGGTGATGACGTCATCCGCCGCATTCCACGTGCCGACGTTGTTGGGCCCTTCCTTGATGGTTTGCGCCACGACCACCACGGTGAACAGGCTGTTGTCGGGGCTGAATAATCCCCAAGTGTTGCGAACCAGGGACTCGCGCTGGTTGTTGTTCAACGGAATCGCCGCCAGCGCGCCGCCCTGCTGCATGGCCGCACAGCGGACCCAGTCGCTGCCGGCTTGGCAGGCGTTATCAATGGTGCCGGACACCGTGCTATCCATGATGCTCTGCGCCAGCAGGCGGGCCGTGGCTTCGTCAAGCGGATTGGCGCCAACCACCTCGGTCTTGGTGTTGGGCGTTTCCTGGGTGGCCAAATCATAAAATGCGCAGGCCAGCACGTTGGAACTGCGCGTGTTGGGGTTGATGGTGCCATTGGTATAGAACACCTTGTTGCTGGAGAAGGTTGCGTAGAGATTGGGATCCGCGATCAGGTTGGCGAGGACATCCGCCGCCGCCGGCGTACAGATATCAATGGTCTCCCATTCCTTGCCGGTGCTGATGTAGCCCAAATCGGCGGGGGTTTCCATCGGTGCGTTGCGGCAATACAGATTGGTGCCCTCGGCCATGAATTTGTTGAGCGTGGAACCGCCCCACGTGTTCCGGGCTTCCAGCGACGGCGCACCTTGCAGCACCCATTGGCCGGGGATGTGGTTCAAACGCGGATCCGTCACTTCCTGCACATACACCTTGGTGACGGGCGCGCCGGGCATCACGTTGGCGGCGACTGGCTGAATGGTCAGTCCCGGCGGAATCATGTCCACGTTGTTGGTACCGGCGCGCAGATAAATCGGCTTGCGGACCTGCACCATGTTGACCAGCAGTGGCGACACGTTGTTCGGGAAGGGATAAGCCGGATTGTAGTCCGGCGGCGCGGGGCTGGGCGGTACCGGCCGGATCAATGGAATTTTATAAACAAAATTGGTGGTGCCGGTGGCCAGATAAGGCCGACCATTGTTGTATTTGGCCTCCACGCTCAACGCGGCCGGCGGAGCGGCGCTGGGATCAAAAGCCACCAGCGGCGGGGCGACGGTGGGCATGACCATCTGCATCCAGATCTGCCCATCGCCGGCCGCCGCGCCGCCCGTCAGCGTCGGCGGCGGCATGTTGTAGGTGCCGCTGCGCACGTTGTCTTCGGACGGGAACGGATACCAGAACTCAACCGTCAACGTGACTTCCACCGTGTATTTGTACCAGCCCGATACCGGGTCCTGCTCCGGTGTCAGCAGCCGGTACGACATGTTGATTTCGTTGAACATCGGCACATTTTTCGGCGAGGGATAATCCGTGCCGATGGGATATGGACTGCTGCTGGTGAAATCCATGATGGCATTGGACACCCACGCCTGCCACCCCGGCGCAAACTGGCTTTGGATGGGGCTCAGCACGGTGGTCCATGGCGCCGCACCGCAAAACTCCGGCTTGGACCATGTGGCGCTGGAACGGCTATAACGCCCGCCCCGGTACACCGACAAACTGAACGGCACGACATCACTCACCAAGTTGGAGGCCAGACCGGCACCGAAAATCTCTTTGCGCTCCGGCTGCCAGCGGGTGTGGCCATCGTTGCCATCTTGTGCCTTCCCATCGGTCAGCTTGATCAGCGTTTGCAGGCTGTCAAAACCTTTCCACCCTCGGCGGTAGCTCTTGAACTGCGACGGGTTGACGGCCTCCGGCAGCAGCCCCATGGGCATCTGCCGCACGCTGCGGCGAATACGGTTGGATGCCACCCGGGCATCCTGCCCCGCCACTTCGCTTTCCCGCGCGACCAGATTGCCATCCACACCGCCGCTCATGTCGAAACATACATAGGCATAGCGGCCCAGAATCCGACTGGGTTGCGACGATGACGGATCATCGCGCACCAAAATCCATTCGGCGTTGGCCGGCACCCTGGTTTTGGCATTGTATGGCGGGTTGAAGTACTTGCGCGGGATCCAGTCTTCCACTTCGCCCACCAGCAATTCGATATTATCCTGGCCGATGGTGCGCCCGCCCATGCCCATGATGGGTTTGGGCGGGATGGAAGTGAACATGTCGTAGTCCGTATTGACCGGGGGCATGACCAACTGATGCGCCGCCAGTTCAACGCTGTAATCATTCATGGCAGCATTGAGCGCCGTGCGGAGGATTTGGCGGCCGCGCATGGCTTCCAGCGTGGCGCTGGCCACTTGCCGCTCCACGCGGGCCTGCGTCAGAAACGCCAAGGCCATGATGATCATGATGCTCAAGAAGCCCAGCACCACAATCAGCGCCACGCCCTGCTGATTGCGGCGGGTTGCGGCGGGCCGGCCGGAGCGCACGTGCAAATCCGAACTAATCTTCATAATAGACCGTGTTATTGGTTCCATAGGTGGTGACGGTGACGTAACGGGCCGCGCCGATGATCGGCACCGCCCTCCCGAACAGCGAAGACGAATCGCGAATCATTTTTTCCCGCGCCTTGGTTTGGACATCGTTGGGCACGCCGGCCATCAGCGCCATGCCGCTTTCGATGGCGGTGTCGGGACTGGTGACTTGCAAATAGATATCGAATGCCGCCGGCGGAATGCCGGCGAGGGCGATGTTGCCTCTGGGCCCGCGGGTGCTGTCGAACTCATGCACGCCGGAAAAACCGCCCATCCACGCCTGCCCGTCCCAGCCGGTGCAATAGACGTCAAAGCGGACGACGTTGTCCGCCAGCACCTGCCGGTCCCACACCTGACCGGGCATGTTGCGCGCGCGCGTCCACCACTGCACGGTGTTGGTTTCCATGGCGTAAAATCGGGTGCCGGAGCCATATTTGATATCGTCGCCCACGGCAAAAATCATGCGTTCTTTCATCAGGTCGAACCGGACATAGGGCGCGCCCAACGAATTCGTATAAATCTTGTTGGTCACGAAATAGTGGAAATATTCGTAGGGCAAATCGTCGTCCTGGTCGCCGGAGGTGGAAATGAACCAGACATCGTCAAAGCCAAAACCGTTGGGATCGGCGGTATCGGCCTTCACATAGCAGGCCAGCCGGTCATTCACCACCATGCCCTCGGCATCCTGCAGCAAAGTTTCCATGGCGGTTTCCGCGGTGCTGTTGCGCAACAAAGCAGAGGTGCCGCGGCGCGTGATGCTGGTGGCCTCCATGAACATCCGCGTGAGGGCCAGCACCAAAATGACCAGCACGGCCATGGCGGCCAGGACTTCAATCAGGGTGAACCCCTGCCGGTGGCCGACCCGCGCGGCGGATGCCCGGGGGGTGCCGTGTGTTGCCTGCTTCATTCTCATACGCTCTCCGCTTACCGAATCGGGATGATTTCGCGATAAAACGTGCGCGGCTCACCCTTCGGTTTGCCGCTGCCGGAATATTCTCCGGGCCATACCTTGAGGACGGCGCACGTGGTCACGCCTTGCCCGTGGCCCTTCCAAGTGCCCAGCACAATTTCCAAGGTATACGTGAAGGCCGAAGTCCAAAACTTGGCGCTCCGGAAACTGTTGGCGTTGTAATCCGTGCCGGAAAACTTTCCGGGATCCAGCCCGTAATAATCCGGCATCCAATAGAAGTTGGCGGTACGCCCGCCGTCTTTCAGTTCAAAACTGTCCTGTGCAGACGGCAGGGTGGAGAGCATCAACGAGATAAAGTCATCCGTCTTGGCAATCGTCCAATTGGGGCCGTAGTTGCCACCATACTTGGCCGCGGTGAGGTCCAGCGTGGTAAAGACATAGTCCGCAAAAAGGCTGATTTCCGCATCATCCACCGCAGAGCGCGTCGCGCGCAGCCCTTCGGGAAACAGCGCGAATGTGGCGGTCAGTCCGATGGCCACCACCAGCAGGGCCAGCGTCACTTCCACCAGCGAGTAGCCCGCGCGGCTGGTTGATTTCGGGTTGGCTGTGTGCTTCATGACCGCTCCCCTAGTTGCCGTCCCAAATGTGGACCTGCCCGGTCTTGTTGCGAATTTCCACCGCGGTGTTGGTGCCGCCGGGGATGGCATTCGGACCAACCAGCCGTCCATTTTGCCGCTCATAATACTTGGCGGAAGTCACATAAATCTTGGAGTAATCCGTGTCTTGCCAATATTTGCCGGTGCCGGTGGTGCCGGCAAATTTGTAGGCCCGGCCGTTGGGGCGGAACATCACCACGCCCATGGGTCGCGTCGGCGACGAGTTGGGCCGGGCTGGATCCAACGGATACCGGAAATCCGTCCCGCGCTCCTTGAACAGATAGTTGCCGTTCAGCGTTTCATCGTCGTCAAAATAAGTGCCTTCGGGCAGGTACTTCCAATCCGAAATGAACGCATATTTCATGTTGGATGGAATCTGCGCGGGGCGGTCGAACCCGTCCATGTTGTTGGTGACGGCGATGGCGGCGTAAGCGCGCAGGCATTTGTCAATGCCGTTGGGTCCGGACTCGTCATAGTTGCCGCCGTCCTGGTTGGGAAACACCACCAGCACCCACTGGCGCTTGCTGATGGCATGCTGCCGGGCCAGGCGCATGGTGGTGATGAGATTGAACGCGGCTTTTTCCGTATCCTTGCGCCCGGCATTTTCAAACACCGGCAGCGCCACGGCAAACAGCACGCCGATGATGGCCACCACCACCAGCAGTTCGATCAGTGTGAATCCCCGGTTGTTGCGGTGTGTGCTCATTTCCAGCTCACCGGGTTGTCTTCAAAGGTGGTTTCGTCCTGGTCCGGGCCAGCGGACCACGCCAAGATGGATGCCCCCATCTTCTGGGCACTGCCGCTGGGGTCGTCCATTTGACCATCGCCGTCAATGTCCAGCATATAAACGAAAGGCTGCCCCCACGGGTCCACAAACGCGCCGGTGGTTTCATCCAAGGCTCCCGCGCCCGGCTGGAAAAAGACAATGCGCTTGGGATTGTTTTCATCAAAACCGCCGCCGGGCTTGGGGCTCATGGCCTTGACCCAGTCGCCATCCGTCCGCAAGGTGCCCTGCGATTTGGCAAAGGACGGCCACCGGTTATATTCCGCGCGGTACTTCATCATGATGGCCACCACAACACCGGCATCGGATTTGGCCTGCGAAACTTTGGCGCGCTTGATGATCAGGCCGGCCGCGGGCACCATCATGGCCATCAAAATCCCCAAAATGGTGATGACCACCAGGATTTCCACCAGCGTGAAGCCTTGCCGGGCGGCGGTTCGGGTTCTGGGTTGTTGGGCTTTCATCCGTTGCATCCTCTTCATCCTGTCGCTGTCCATCGGTCTCTCGTACGCGCTCACCATGTTTTGAGCGGGGTCCGGGGCCGGGCATCCGGGTCGCCCAGCGAATAGACCAACACCTGATCGCGCACATAATCGCCGCCGCCGGAGCCGCCATCCGGCCGGATGGCGCCATCCATGTTGCGGTCCATCCCAATCCGGTAATACTCGCCCCACGGGTCGTTGAATTGGAACGATGACGCGCTCGGCCGCGATTTGTCAGGCACTTGCAGATAGGCCTTTTTCTTGGGGTTGTCGCCCGTCAGCCATTGAATCACGCGGGCTTGGTCGGCACCGCTGGCAGTCCAGACATCGTCCCCCACCCGCGCCTGGTTCGCCGCATTGGGGTCGCCCCACGGCATGTAGCGGTGGTCCTCATAGAATTGGTGCACCGCCAGCTTGATGCTGTTCATCTCCATCATGGCGCGGCGCTTCAACGCCACCTTGCGGGCCTTGCCGACTCCCGGCACCGTAATGGCCGCCAGAATGCCGATGATGGCAATGACCACCAGCATTTCAATCAGCGTGAATCCGCCTTGCCGTTGCTGTCTGCCTGCCTTCATGTGTTGTTTCCTCTTCCTCACGCGCGCGCTTACCAGGTCCGATAGAGCGGGTTGTTGTCGTCACCATTTTCGCCGATGGAATACACGGCCACCTTGGCGCGGATTTCCGGCGCGAACTTGCTGCCGGTGATGCGGTCATCCATGTTCAAGTCCATCAAAATGCCGTAAGGCTGTTTCCACGGGTCGCAATACGGCTGCCCGCTCGCCAGCGCCGCTTCCATTTCCACAATGGTCTTGGCGTAGCGGTTCTGACTGGCAATCCAGAATGCGGAGGGGCTGATATCCAAAAACGGCATCTGCTTGGTGTTGCGTTTGCCGCCGGGCCATCCGCCATCGTCCAGATTGAGCAGCACCTGAATGATTTGGGCCTGCTGCAAATCGGTGAAGCCGTTTTCGGCATCGCCGAACTTGCTCCCCTTGGGCAGCGGCATTTTGTTGTATTCCGCGTAAAACCGCTTGATGGCGCCTTCCAGATCGGCAACTTCCGTTTTGCAACGGGCCACCTTGCCCTTCTTCATGGCGCCATTGATGGCCGGCAGCAGGATGGTGGCCAAAACCCCGATGATGGCCAGCACCACCAGCAACTCAATCAATGTGAAACCCCTTGCACGCCTGCTTGTTCTATTCATGGCATCCATCCAGTTGCATCCTCGGTTGGAGACACGTGCCTCCACACTTCCAACCTACCTTTTGCCCATCATGAAGTCGAACGAAATCTGGTGTAAGCGAACGCATTTCCGTTTGCCCTCGGCGGGGCAGCCTCGTACACTGCCGGGCATGATCATCCGACTCTACTGGATCACCCGGATTCTCGGCTACGCGGCCTCGCTGGTGGGCGTGTTCCTCTATCTGCATCATCAGGCAGACGCCGCCGGAGATGGCCGCAACTTGAGCTTCGCCATCATCGGCGCGGGCTTCGTCTCGTTCTTCATTTCCTACGCCATTCGGGCTTGGCTGCGTTTCGGTGCGCGCGCCCAACGCGACATCCCCGGGCCATGAAGGCGCGCTGGCTGGCGGTTTGGACTTTGCTCATGCCTGCCTTGGCCCATGCTGCCCCCCCCCTCCGCGTGGCCTGCGTGGGCGATAGCATCACCTACGGCGACCAACTGACCGACCGCGACACACAAGCCTATCCCGTCGTGCTCCAACGGCTGGCGCCGGAGCGCTACCTCACCGGCAACTTTGGCGTGAACGGCGCCACCGCCCTCCACAACAGTTACCTCGCGTGGACCGACACCCCCGCCTGCCGCGCCGCACAGGATTTTGCGCCGGATATTGTGGTCATCATGCTCGGCATCAATGATCTCTCCTACCCTGACCATGCCGCGAGCTATGCCGACGACCTCTTGGCGCTGACCCGCCTCTGGCAGGCCCAACCCATCCCCCCCCGCCTGTTTTTATGCACCCTGACCCCGTTGGCCCCCGCGTTCCTGCAGGGCAAAGCCAACCGCACCATCCGCAACGTCATGAATCCTGCCATCCGCACCGTGGCCGCGCAAGCCGGCGCAGGCGTGATTGATATTTCGGCCAACTTTCCCAATCGGTTGGCTCTGCTGCCCGATGGCGTCCACCCCAGCGCGCAAGGTGCGGAGCTGATTGCCCGCACGGTGCTCGCCGCATTGGATGCCGCGACTGCGCCGCCGCCGCAAATCCAGCCGGCGCCGGAGGCCGGGCCCGTGGCCATTTCTGTCCGCAACGAAGCGCTGGCGGCCCGCGACCGCGCCGCGCAATGGCTGGCCGCAAACCCCGCCCCCCCGTCAGCCGATGCCGAACCCGCGGCAGACCCCGCCCCCCTCCTCCCTCTCCTCGTGGCGCCGCTGGCCGACGCCCCCCCCGGCCTTTATTCCTCGCTGGCCGCACTGGCCGCCGCCTTGGCCGAGGCCGGTCAACGCATTGTCTTCATCACGGATGACCAACCCGTCGCGTGGCGCGAGGCGCTCCTCCACCAGTTGGTCCAGCGCCAGAAAATCGCGACTGACGGCACCGGTTACTGGACGGATACCGACTCCGCCGATATTTCTGCCGCCACCCGCGCCACCCACTACGCGCTACGCGCGCTGGCGCTGGCGCTCGGCGAATAGCTTTTTTGCTGGTCTCAACCCGCGTCCTGCGGCACATTGACCCCACCATGCGCCCGGACCATCTCAAAATCTCCGCCTGCGTCACGGCCGGCAACGAGGAAGATAAAATCGCCGCCTGCCTTGCCAGTCTAACCTGGTGCGATGAAGTCATCGTGGTGGATTCCTTCAGCACCGACCGCACTTTCGAGATTTCCCGGCAGTACACCCCTCACGTGTATCAGCACGCGTGGGAAGGCTATATCGCCCAGAAAAACTACATCCGCACCCTCGCCCGCTACCCGTGGATTCTGTTCGTGGATGCCGATGAAGTCGTCTCCGACGAATTGCGCCAGGAAATCGAGGCGGAATTCGCGCGCGGCCCCGGCGAGATTGTGGCCTACCAGTTCCCCCGCATGGTCTATTACCTCGGCAAATGGATCCGCCACGGCGAGTGGTACCCCGACATCAAGCTGCGTCTATTCCTCAAAGACCGCGGGCATAGCGCCGGCGAAGAACCCCACGACCGCGTTGTGGTGGATGGCCCGATCAAAACCCTCCGTTTCCCCCTGCACCATTTCACCTACGACGATGTCACCGACCACCTCAACACCCTCAACCGCTTTTCCACGATTTCCGCCGCCCAAAAATACGCCCGCGGGGAAAAGTTCCGCTGGCGCGACTTGGTTTTCCGCCCGCCGTGGCGGTTGTTCAAGTCGCTCTTCATCAAGCGCGGTATCCTTGACGGCCGGCAGGGGTTGATCATCGCGGTCATGACCACCTTCGGCGTGTTCATCAAATATGCCAAGCTGATGGAGCTGTGGATCAAGCACCACCAGCCTCAAGGTGACCACGGCCACCATGACTGACCCCGTTTGGCAGTCGCGCGGCGCCCGGCGCTTCCTCGTGGCTCCCGGCTGGGACCACCCGGACAGCCTGCCCACCCTCGACCAACTGCCCTATTTGGTGGAAAAAGAGGGCGCCCCCCTCGTCCCGCCCGGCCGGCACCGAGTGGACCGCCTTACCCTGCCGCTTGGCGGCGGCGCGGTGGATGCCGTCGTCAAAACCTATGCCCCGCAAGCGGCCTGGCGCGACCGTCTGGCCCGCCGCGCCGGCAGCAAGGCCGAGCGCGCGTTCCGCACCGCCCTCGCCTTGCAACAGGCCGGCGTGGGCACCCCGGCGCCGTTGGCCGTGGTGGAACGCTGGGAAGGCGCGCGCCTGCGCGAGTGTCGCTTCGTGGCCCGCCATGAGCCGGACCTCACCAACCTGCGCGACGAACTGAACCGCATCTACGCCCACGCCCCCTTGTGCGCCCCGCTGATGGACCTGCTGCAAGATGTCGCCGATGCCGTGCGCGCCCTGCACGATGCCGGCATCCTGCACCGCGATCTCGGCAACCAAAACATTGCTCTGCGGCCCACTCCCAACGCCACGCGGCCATGGCAAGTGCTGTTTCTTGATCTCAACCGCGCGGCGCACGCGGCCAACCCCACCCCCGCCCAACGCGGCGCCGATCTCGCGCGGCTGGATTTGCCTTCCGATTTCCGCCGCGTGTTCCACGCCATGTATTTTCATGGCTACGCCCCCCCCGCGGAGTTTGCCCGTGCCGAGCAGCGCACGCGCGCGGCATTTGCCCGGCATACCGCCCTGCGCCCGCTGCGCCACCCCTGCCGCGAAGCCCGCATCCGCCGCGAAAAAGCCGCGCAACCCCAGCCCCTGCGCGGACGAGAAATTTGGATTTGGGACGACCGCTCCGCGCAAGCCATCCCCGCCTATACGCCGCGCGACCGCCGCAAACTGCTGCCCGCCGCCAATGTCGTGGCCGCCCTGCACAGCGCCGTGGTTAAAGGCTGGCCCATCCAGCGCGAATATCGCCGTTTGCGGCAGGAAAGTTTCACCCGCCCGGTGCCGTTTGCCAACGCCATCGGCATGACCCTCGAACCTGAACCCGACACTTGGGACCGCCAACTGGAATGGCTGGCGCAACTGCAAGGTGGGCATCCCATGCCGCTGCTGCTGCGGCTCTATCACCACCAGGGCCCGGCGGCTTGGCAATGGACGCTCGATCAGGCGCGCCATTTGCACCGCCAAGGGCACCTTGTCAGCCTCGCGCTGGTGCAGGACCGTCGCGCCATCCGCGACCCCAAAGGTTGGCGGCAAATGGTGTCCATGGCCTTCGACCGCGCCCATTCCTACGCTGACTTTTTTGAGGTGGGCCACGCCATCAACCGCGCCAAGTGGGGCGTGTGGGATTTCCGCGAATATCGCCAACTGCTCCAACCCGTTCACGCCTGTTCCATTCAGTATCCGGAAGCCAAAATCACCGGCCCCGCCTGCATTGATTTTGAGCCCTACGTCCTCGGCGCGCTCTTGGGCGGCATCCCCGCCGAGCAGCGCCCCCACGCCCTCTCGCACCACCTCTACGTGGACCGCCGCGGAGCGCCGGAAAATCCGCAGGGCCCCTTCGATACCGTCGCCAAATGCGCGCTGCTCCGCGCCTATGCCCGCGCCTACGGCCTCACGGAAGACCGCATCCTCATTTCCGAAGTGAACTGGCCCCTTCTGGGTACCGGCGTGTGGTCGCCTGTCAACTCCCCCTACGAAACGCGCGACCCACGCCAAAACGATCCCTCCGTCAGTGAAGCCGACTACGCCGCCTTCATGGCCCGCTATCTGCTCCTCACCCTCGCCTCCGGCCACGTGTCCCGCGTCTATTGGTGGCGACTCGCCGCGCGCGGCTTCGGTTTGATTGACGACACCGACCCCGCCGCTTGGCGCCCTCGCCCGGCGTTCAACCTGCTGCAAACCATGCTGGCCCAACTCGACGGCGCCCCCCCTCACCGTCCGCTGGTCCCCCGCCACCGCCCCTACTTTCCAATAAGAGACGCGCCCATTCGCGCACGGCCAATGGCGCCGGCCAAGGCCAGCAGAGCCCCGATGCCGCCGATCACGAAGCCGTGGGCCTGGCCTTCGCGACTGAGACTCACCCCGGCCAGCATGAACTGGAACAGCACTTGCGGGAACATGCCGACCGCCACCACCACCCATTCGCGGCGGACCGGCGCAGCCAGCAACGCGACCGCCCACAACGGCACGAGCATCACCAACGGCAGGCTGGCGCCGGTCCACTGGAACTTGGCGGGCAGCCAAGGATCGTGTAACGACAGCAGCAAGATGCACAGCGTCATCAGCGTCAAGCCGCCGATGGACTGCACGGCCACATGAACCGGCGTCCAGGCGCGGCGCTTTCCCGCAAAGTTCCACAGCGCCGCCAAAGCCACCAGCACCGCCCAAATGTAGGAGTAGGCGATCACGATCAACAGCCCGCCGGCAACCACGAACTCGCCGGCACTTTCAGCAGAGGTCAGCGAATCCACCGTGGCCAGGAACTCCTCGCCCGGTGAATGGTACCCCAGCGGCAGGAAGAAGGAGAGCGCCAGCAGCGCCCCACCCAAAATCAGCGCCAAGCGGCTCAAGCTGCGGACGCTCATGGCGCGCTCCCGGCAACGGCCTGCTCTGGCGTCCGCGGCGCTTGGATGGCCAGTCCATCGCACATGTGCCGTGCCCCGGCGCGACCTTGGATGACATAACTGTCATTTTCCACGATGGTGGCGGAATCGCCGCCATCGAACATGATCGCATCGGCAGCGCCCAAGCCGACCAGCAGGTCGGCCAAATCATCGAGCTTTATGCCCTCGCTTTCGTTGCAGCGACCCCGGACAAGAACCATCAGTACGGTTTGCCCGCCACCGGCCAAGCCCACCACGGCGCGGGGGTGACGCCGCTTCAAATACGAGGCCTCCGCGGCGCAAATGCCGTCGGGTTCCAGTTCGATGCTGACCTTGCCGTCACGAACAATCCGCGGCCCGCCGCCGACGGCTTCCCGGGCGGCGGGCATAATTGTGGTGCGGATTCGGACACTCGCGCCTTCGCGCAAACCGGCCGGCAACTTTGTTGCATCGCCGGCGCCGGCAAGCACCAGACCGGTCTCCGGCAAACGAAAGGAATCCTCGGCGGCAAAGGTGCCCGTGACCGTTCCCACGACGTCACCGCCGGCCAAGGGCAGATCAGCGGCAATGGCCACGGCGCCCTTTGGGGCCGGCACATGGGTGACTTCAGACGAACGGGCATACAGGTGGAGTCCCGGCTCCTCCCCTTGGCCGGGGCGGTTCATGTCGCGAATCTCAAACCAGGCCGGATCATCGCCAACCTGCATCTGGATTCTGGATTGCGGACGGTCAATGATCGGCCGCCCGTTGGCGTCAATTAACAGCGCGGAACGGCCGGAAGGCGAGTACCGCAAGCGGCCATCCACGAGCAGAATGCCCCACGTCCCCGCCATGCCATTGCCAAAATAATCGCCGCTAATCGCCGCAACGGTGCGCCGCTCCGGCGTCTCGATGGCCCGTGCCATTTCCAGCAGCGAACCACGTTCAGAACCGGAACTGGCGGCGGTGCGCAGAACCGCCAAGGACAGGCCGCCTTGGGTCAGATCCGCCCGCACAACATGGTAGGATAGTGGCGCGGGCTGAGTTCGGCTGTATTCCGCATGCTCAACGCCGGGTGCGATGGCCGCGTAGTTCAACACAGGATGGGCCAGGTCCGGGTCCACCGGCCGCGGTGCGTCTCCAGCCCGGTGTTTGGAACAGCCGCCCAGAGCCAGCAGCACCACGGCCCAAAACACGCCACGCCAAACAACAACAGCCAACCGGTTGGACAGTAAGTGGGTATGCATATCCATACAAATCTACCGCAGCTTCCGCCCCCCGTCCATCCCACCAAAGGGGTCGGTCCTATAAATTAATAAAATGAATTGACGTGGTACGGGTAAAAATGATGTAAAGGGCGCATGCCAAGAAAACCCAGAGTGGAATATGCGGGGGCGGTCTACCACGTAATGAGCCGGGGAAACCGTTTGCAGAAGATATTCCGGGGGGATGCTGACTGCGCGATGTTCTTGACAACGCTGGGCGAAGTCTGCCAGCGCACGGGATGGCGGGTGCATGCGTACACGCTGCTGGGGAACCATTATCATCTCCTGCTGGAAACGCCGGAACCGAATCTGGTGGTGGGAATGCAGTGGGTGCAGAGCACCTACACCAAGCGGTTCAATGCAAGGCACCGTGAGCGAGGGCATTTGTTCCAAGGGCGGTACAAGGCGATCCCGGTGGAAGCGGGCAGCGGGTATTTTTCGACTCTGGCAACCTACATCCACCTTAATCCGGTCCGCATCCGGGGATATGATTTCGACAAGCAGCGGCTGGTTGATTATGCGTGGAGCAGTTATCCGGCCTATGTTGGCAAAGCAGCGCAGCCCGAGTGGTTGAACTTTCATCGAGTATTGTCGGAGCTGGGAATGGCCGATACGCCAGCCGGGCGGCGAAAATATGCGGGATATATGGCTGGACGGGTGGAGGAAGTCCGTCATAGTGCCCAGCCTTGGAAGGCGGATGAAGCCTGGCAAAGGATCCGGCGGGGATGGCACATGGGCGGGGAGGAGTTCCGGCAGGAGTTGCTGGAGCGGGTCGGGGGTGCGTTGAAAAATGCCCGCCGCCAGTCGTTCAGTGGCGGGGAGGTCCAGGCACACGATGAGGCCTGCGCCGAGCAATGGATTGCCAAAGGGTTGAAAGCCTTGGGCATTACGGAAGCCGAGCTGGCCGGGTTGCGGATGAACGGTCCGGAAAAGATTGCCCTCGCCTGGCTGGTCCGGCGCAACACCAGCATGAGAACCACCTGGATCAAAGCGCGGCTGGGCATGGGAACAGCCACCTGCTTTGCCGCTTTTCTCAAGAAATTGGAAGAAGCCAGAAAAGGCGACTGGGGCCATGACGCTTGGCGCGCAGTCCGCAGTATCCAGTAACATAAGCGCTGCTTTTTTATTAATTTATAGGACCGACCCCTTGGCCGGAAGCCGAGCTGGCCGGGTTGCGGATGAACGGTCCGGAGAAGATTGCCCTCGCCTGGCTGGTCCGGCGCAACACCAGCATGAGAACCACCTGGATCAAAGCGCGGCTGGGCATGGGAACAGCCACCTGCTTTGCCGCTTTTCTCAAGAAATTGGAAGAAGCCAGAAAAGGCGACTGGGGCCATGACGCTTGGCGCACAGTCCGCAGTATCCAGTAACATAAGCGTGCTTTTTTATTAATTTATAGGACCGACCCCTTTGGCTAAGGGGTCGGTCCTATAATTTAATAAACTTCAAGGGATTACCGGCGCAGTTGGCGGCACGGGCATCAGATATTTTCGGTGGCGGCGAGCGCGGCGTTGATGTTGTTGTCGAGCGCGACGGGTTCGCCGGCGACTTTGCGCGCGCTGGCCACATCCTTCAGGCCGTTGCCCGTAAGCATGCAAACGACGGTTTCGTCCGGCTGTACCAGGCCATCGCGCGCGGCCTTCTTTAGCCCCGCCCAAGCGCAGGCCGCCGCCGGTTCCGCGAACACGCCCGCGCTACGCGCCAGTTCCGGAATCGCGGCCAGAATCTCGGCATCCGGGACGGCGACCGCCGCACCGCCGGATTCCACCACCGCGCGCACCGCGGCAAGGCCATCGCGCGGGATATCCACGGAGATTGAATCGGCTACCGTCGTGGCCTGTACTGCGGCCACCTGCACCTTGGCCCAATCGGGCTTGGTTTGGCCGGTCTGTTGCAACGCCCATACTGCGGCGCTGATGGCCTGGCTGGCCTCTGACTGGGCGCACAGCATCTTAGGTGTGCGCGCGACAATTCCGGCTTCCTTCAAATCCTGAAATCCCTTCCAGATGCCGGCGATGATGTTGCCATCGCCCGTGGGCACCACCACCCAATCGGGCATCCGTCCGAGCTGTTCATAGAGCTCGATAGCCGCCGTTTTTTTACCTTCGCGTGTGAAGGGGTTGTGCCCGGTGTTCCGGTTGAACCAACCGCGCTGACGGCAAACTTCCATGCACAAATCAAACGCGTCGTCATAGGTTCCGCGCACCGCGAACACCTTGGCCCCGAACACAAGCAACTGGGCGATCTTGGCGGCAGGCGCTTTTTCCGGCACAAAAATCACGCAAGGCATTCCCACGCTAGCCGCGAGGCAGGCCATGGAACTGCCCGCGTTGCCGGTGCTGGCGCCGCACAGCACCTGCGCGCCGATTTCGCGCGCGCGAACCAACGCCACCGCCCCCGCCCGATCCTTGAATGACGCGCTCGGGTTTTGCCCGTCATCTTTCAGCAGCAGGTGCTTGAGGCCGGTGGCCGCGCTCAGCCGCGGCGCGTCATATAACGGCGTTTGCCCCACACGCAATGGCGAGGCCAACTCCAACCGCGACACCGGCAACAACGCCTGATAGCGGAAAATATCCCGCCGCGCCGGCTCCAGCCACCAACGACCCGGCGCGTGCCGGGGCCAGTCATAGCGCACCTCCAAATTGCCGCCGCATTGTGGGCAGACATAGCCCGCATAATCCGCCCCCTGCTCCGCCCCGCACGCAAAACACCGGAAACCATTGAAATGTGTCTTCATAGCCCCGCCAGTATGCCGGGCATCGCCGCCGGTGGCAACTCCACCTTTTCCCTTTCCACCGCCCGGCCATTGGGCTATTTTGCGCTTTCAGGAGAACGCCATGCTCGACCTCAAATCCAAGCGCATCGTCGTGACCGGGGGCGCCGGTTTCCTCGGCAGCTTTATTCTGGAGCGGCTCCGCCAGCGCGGCTGCCGCGACAACGTTTTCGTGCCCCGCATCGAGGAATACGACCTGGTGGAGCACGCCAACGTGCAACGGATGTATGACGACTTTCGCCCCGACCTGGTCATCCACCTTGCCGCCGTGGTTGGCGGCATCGGCGCCAACCGCGCGCACCCCGGCGAGTTCTACTTCAAGAACATGGCCATGGGCCTGTTCCTGATGGAGGAAGCCCGCCGACGCAAAATCGAAAAGTTCGTGGCCCTTGGCACCATTTGTGCCTATCCCAAGTTCACCCCCGTGCCCTTCCGCGAGGAAGATCTCTGGAACGGCTATCCCGAAGAAACCAACGCGCCCTACGGTCTCGCCAAAAAAATGATGCTGGTCCAATCGCAGGCTTACCGGCAGGAATATGGCTTCAACTCCATCTTCCTGCTGCCCGTCAACCTTTACGGGCCGCGCGATAACTTCGATCCGGCTTCCTCGCACGTCATTCCGGCGCTCATCAAAAAGTGCCTAGATGCCCGCGATGTTGGTGCGCGGGAAATCGTTGTGTGGGGCACGGGCAACGCCTCGCGCGAGTTTCTCTACGCCGGCGACGCCGCTGAAGGCATCGTGCTGGCCGCCGAGCGCTACAACTCCTCCGAGCCCGTCAACATCGGCGCCGGCTTTGAAATCAAAATCAAGGACCTCGTGCCGCTCATCGCGCGCCTCACCGGTTTCCAAGGCGACATCGTGTGGGATGCCACCAAGCCCGACGGCCAACCGCGCCGGATGCTGGACACCTCCCGCGCCGAAAAACTTTTCGGCTTCAAAGCCAAGGTTGGCTTTGAGGAAGGTCTGCGCGAAACTATCGCGTGGTACGAGAAAAGCCGCGCTCCTTAGCGCGCCTGGCGCCTCATGGCTTCTCCCGCGAACGCGGTTGCTCCCCCTGCGGCCGCGCGCGCGTTCGATTTCCGGAGTTTGTGGCTGGTGCTCCTCTTCGCCTTCATCGGCGCGGCTTCATTCCAGGGCAGCCGCGGACTCTACGAATCCACGGAAGGCCGCTATGCGGAAACCGCCCGCGAAACCATGCTTTCCGGCGACTACGACGATCCCATCCTGAACCTCCAACCCCACTGGACCAAGCCACCCCTCACGTATGTGGCGATCATCTATGGCTTACGCCTGTTC
The DNA here is from genome assembly GCA_002071335.1 of Verrucomicrobia bacterium ADurb.Bin018. GTDB lineage: Bacteria > Verrucomicrobiota > Kiritimatiellia > CAIQIC01 > Lenti-01 > CAZNGD01. The sequence continues at coordinate 9,163 of MWEZ01000012.1, read as the reverse complement.
GGCGAAAATCCGTGGGGCGTGCGCGCCTATCTGGTCTTCGCGCTGGTTCTGGCGGCGGGCGCGGTTTGGCTGGCGGGCTCCTCCATCTGGGGTTCGGGCGCCGGACGCTGGGCCGGCATTATTTTTGCCACCTCCCCGTTCATCGCCTTGGCCGCCCATTCCGTGACCACGGACATGCTCGTGGCGCTGTGGACTGCCGGAGCCCTTGCGGCCTTCTGGCATGGCTACGCCAGCCATTGCCGGCTTTCCCTGCTGGGCATGTGGCTATTTCTCGCCCTCGGCCTCCTCACCAAGGGTCCCCCCGCGCTCTTGGTTCCCGCCGTCTGCCTGCCCGTCGCTTGGATTCACCTGCGCCGTGCCAATGATTGGCGGCCGGGCCGTTGGAATCTGGGACTCGGACTGAGCATTTTCATCCTGCTGGGTCTGGGCTGGTATTTCGTCGAAGCCCGGCTCAACCCCGGCCTGACTTCCTACTGGCTGGGCAAGGAAATGATCGCGCGCAACTTCACCAGCGAAATGCACCGCAATCCCAACGCATGGTTTGTGTTTTTCGTCTATCTCCCCATCCTCGTGGCGGGCACCGGCCCATGGCTCCCGCTGGCCCTGTTCCGCGCCCGTCCGCTGAAGGCCTGGCTGGCCGCAAGCGACCAGCGCCGGACGTGGAACCGGGCCGCGCGCCGCTCTCTCCTGGCCGGCGTCGCGGTTCCATTCGTCCTGTTTTCCATCAGCCAATCCCGGCTCGCCTTATACCTGGTTCCCCTTTTCGTCCCGTTGTGCCTGTTGCTCGGGCGAATGATTGATGTGCTCATTGCCCAGGGCCGCCTGCGCGCCCGGGTCGCCGGCGGGTGCGCGGGCGTTCTGCTCGCGGGCATCGTCATCGCCAAATCCGCCACGCTGTTCATCACCAGTTCCCAGGACATGACCCGCCTTTCCGCCATTCTGGCGCCCGTCCTCGCCAGGCACGAAGAACACGCTTTATGTTCGATCAGCAACCAGCGGCTGAACGGATTGGAATTCCACCTGCGCCGGCCTATCGAAGCCGTTGATCCGGACGCGATCTGGGACCACATGAAAGCCACGGCCTTGGGTGGCCGGCCGACGGACTACCTTGTGAAAAATGCCCGCTGGGCACGCCTCGCGACCAATGCCCCGGCTCGCGTCCATGCCGAACCGGTCGGCCCGCATTGGCTGCTCGTCGCCCCTGAGCCGGCCGCCTGGCGGGAGAAATTCAAAACCCCGTAGTACCCTCTCCGGGGCGGGTTATGAAAACGTCAGCCCCCGCCCAGTCCCCAGCTCCCGACCGGCACGTACCGCCCGGTCACACTCGCGAACAAAACCAGTTCGTTCACCGGCTGCTCCGGCAGGACTCCGGCGCGACGGCTTTCCAGCGCCTCGCCGAACCGGCGCGTGTCTTGCAGGCGACTGATCCGCCCCAGCGTCAAGTGCGGCGCGAATTCCCGCGCCTCCGGATTCCAACCAATCCCCGCCAGCGCAGCCACTACCCGTCCATGCAGTTCTTCCAGCCCCGCCGATTCGACACCCAGCCACAACACCCGCGGGCTCCGCGCGCCGCCGAACGTCCCCGCCCCGCCCAGTTTGATCGCGAACGTCTTCGTTGCCGCCGCGGCCTGCGCCAGCGCCGCCTTCAGTTCCGGAATCCGGCCCTCCTCCGTCGCCCCGAAAAACTCAATGGTCAGATGCAGGTTTTCCGGCCTCGTCCAGCGAATCCGCTCCCCCCGCAGGGCCTGTTGCCACGCCGCCAGTTCCGCCCGCAGCGCCGCCGTCGCCGCCACCTTCACCCCCGCGAATAGCCGCTTCGTGTTCATTCGCCGACTGTTCCAAATCCCGTCCCTGCTTTCAAATCCGAATGCGCCGCTCTTGACTCGGCCTCCCCGCTTTTGATACGACGGACAGCCTTATGGGACAACAATTAAGAAAACGAGTGAAGCGCAAAGCCCGTGATCGCCGCGTCAAACGGCTCAAGGAACGCGCCCGGCTCGCCAAAAAAGCAAACGCCTGATTTGACCACCGGGCCACGTCCGCCGGTCGGACAGCCGCCAAGACCCGCCCAACCCTCTGGACGCGGCGGGTCTTTGCGTGGTTAGATGTGGCGCAGGAAAGCATGGTGCATGATGATTGCGTTTCTGGATGGCATTTTGGAGGAGAAGGAACCCACCCGCGTGGTCATCAATGTGCATGGCGTGGGCTACGAAGCCGCCATCCCGCTTAGCAGCTATGACCGCCTGCCCGCCCCCGGCCAACCCGTGCGCCTGCTGACCGTGCCAGTTATCCGTGAAGACGCCCACCTGCTCTTCGGCTTCATGAGCACAGCCGAACGCGACACTTTTTTGCAACTGACCTCCGTGAACGGCATCGGCCCCAAACTCGGGCTGGCGGTGTTGTCCGGCCTCGCGGTGCGCGACATCAAGGCCGCCATCGCCAACAACGACATCAAACGGCTGAGCAGCATTTCCGGCATTGGCAAAAAAACCGCGGAACGCATCGTGCTGGAAATGCGCGACAAGCTTGGCAAGGGCGAAATGATGGCGGCGCTGGCCGGCGGCGAAGCCGACAGCCCCACCAATGCCAAGCTGCGCGATGTGCTCCTCGCACTGCTTTCCCTCGGCCACAAGCAGGCTGACGCCCAACGCATGGTCAAGGATATCGCGGGCGAAATCACGCCGGAGATGCCGTTGGAAGATATCCTGCGCAAAGTTTTGTCCGGGCGGCATGGACGCTAGGCCGGCTTTAGGGTATCCTCCTTCTTCTCATGCGTTTTTGGATTGGTGTACTGACAAGCATTTGGCTCGTGGCCGCGGCGGGGGCGGCGCCGGCCGGCACGTTCACCTTCACGATTGCCACGGCCAACCTCTCGGATAACACCAGCCAGGCTTACGAAGATGCCGGCATCCGGATTTTGCAGGCACTAAAGCCGGACGTGCTGGCCATTCAGGAATTCAACTACAAGGGCGGCAACACGCAGGACCTCGTGCGACGGCTGTTCGGCCCCAGCTACTATTTCGCGCGGGAAAAAGGCGGCGCCCGCCTGCCCAACGGCATCATCAGCCGTTTTCCCATCACGGCGTTTGGGCAGTGGGAAGACCCCTACGTTGGCAACCGCAGTTTTGCGTGGGCCACCATCCAAATCCCCGGCCCGAAGCCACTGCATGTGGTCAGCGTTCATTTGGTGCAGAACCGTGCCGAGCGACGCATCCCGGAGGCCCGCCATCTGCTGGGCCTCATCCGCAAGCAATTTCCCGCCGGCGACTACGTGGCGCTCTGCGGCGATTTCAACATCGCGGGCCGCAATGCCCTCGCGCTGGCCGAATTGACCAAGTGGTTTGACGATACGCACCACCCCGCGGATCAAGAAGGCAACCCCAATACCAATTCCACGCGCAACCGGCCTTACGACTTTGTGCTGCCCAACCCCGCACTGGCGCCGTACCATGTGGCCACCGTGCTGAACAAACAGCGTTTTCCGCACGGGATGGTTTTCGATTCGCGCCTGTGGAATCCGCTGCCCCCGCCGGTCGAGTGGGATGATTCCGCCAACAATTTGCAGCATTTGCCGGTGATGAAAACCTTCCGCGTCCCGGTGCGCTGAATGCCCTCCCGCCGCCGGCGGGACAATGTCCTTTTCCTGGGCCAGCGGATGCGCTACACCATAGGCCATGAGCATCTCCGTGCAGATCATCGCCGACAGCCTTTCGCCGCAGGGGATCCGGCTGGCCACCCTCTCGTTGAAGTACCCCCGTTGGATTCACGCCGAATTCATGACCCACCGCGTTTTTTCCCGCAACGCCAGCAGCTCGCGCGCGATCCCTTCGCGGCGGCTCGGCGCGCTGGAGCGCGAATATCCACTGCGCTGGGATGCCAACATCCCCGGCATGCAGGCCGGTACGCCGCTCGCCCCCGAGCAGGCCGCCCGCGCCAAGGCCATTTGGGACCGCATGGCCGATGCCTGCGCCGCCGGCGTGGCGGAGCTGGCTGAGCTGGGCCTGCACAAGCAATGGGCCAACCGCCCGCTGGAGTGGTTCACTTCCATTTCGGTGCTGGTGTCGGCGACCACGTTCGATAACTTTTTCGGCCTGCGCTGGCACCCCGATGCCCAACCGGAAATCCAGGAGCTGGCCCGTCAGATGTACCACGCGCTGCACGCCAGTACGCCGCGCCGCCTCGCGCCCGGCCAATGGCACCTGCCCTACGTGGCCGCCGATGAAGAAGCTGCCCTCGGCCTCGACACCGCGCGGCGCTGCTCGGCGGCGCGCTGCGCCCGCGTTTCCTATCTCAACCACGACGGCACCACGCCGGACATCGCCAAAGACCTCGCCACATTTGCCAAGCTGGCCGGCGATCCGCACGGCCCGCCGCGCCCGCTCCACGCCTCGCCCATGGAGCACCAAGCCACCCCCGATAGCCTGCGCGACGCCACCGATCCCGCCTCGTGGCAGCACCCGCGCGAGCACGGCAATTTCCACGGCTGGCGGCAGTTCCGCAAAATGCTGCCCAACGAACAAATCACCACCTTCACCCCGCCCGCATAAGGCGCTTTTCTCACCCGGTCGTTTGCCCTAGAATTCGCCTGATTTTTTTGACGCTACCACCCCTTTGGAGACCACCATGGCCGAAACCTACCAACCCTCGCTGCGCGCGCAAATCCTGACGCGACGCACCTATAACCGCGCCCTAAATGAAGAAGGCACCCAGTTTGAAACCTGGGCGCAAACCGTGGACCGCGTCATTGAGCACCAGCGCTGGCTATGGAAACGCCAACTGCGCCGCCCGCTGAACAAAACGCAGGAGGCCGAGCTGGAAGAACTCCGCGGCCTGCTGCTGGCGCGCAAGGTTGGCGTGGCCGGCCGCACGTTGTGGCTCGGCGGCACGGAAATCGCCAAGGTGCGCGAGGCCTGCCAATTCAACTGCGCACATTTGGAAATCCAAACCGTGGACGATATGGTGGATGCGCTCTGGCTGCTGCTGCAGGGCTGCGGCGTGGGCGTCACGCCCAAGTCCGGCGGCATCAGCGGCTTCACCCAGCCAATTCTCGATGTGCAAATCATCCGCTCCACGCGGCAGGATAAAAACGGGCGCGAGACCAACTTGGAAACCTGGAATCCCGAAACCAAGGAATGGACAATCAGCGTGGGCGACACCGCCGAAGCGTGGGCCAAATCCGTCGGCAAACTCCTGGCCGGCAAATATACCGCCGAAAAACTTACTCTCGATTTTTCCGAAATCCGCCCCGCCGGCACGCGGTTGACCGGCTACGGCTGGATTGGGCAAGGCGATGAAACCATCTCCGTGGCTTACCGCGCCATCATTGAAATCATGAATCGCCGCGCCGGCCAGCTCCTGCGCAAGATGGACATCCACGACATCTGCAACTGGCTGGGCACCATTCTCAGCACGCGCCGCTCGGCGGAAATTAGCCTGTTTGAATATGGCGCGCCGGAATGGCAGGAATTCGCAGTGTGCAAAAAAGATTACTGGAGCAAAGGCCAGCCGCAGCGCGGAATGTCCAACAACTCCCTCGTCTTCTACCAAAAACCGACGCGCGCGGAGCTGCGTGGTATTTTTGATCTGATGCTCGCCAGCGGCGGTTCCGAGCCGGGCTTCATCAACGGCGCGGCCGCGCTGAACCGCGCGCCGTGGTTTTCCGGTGTGAACCCCTGCGCGGAAATCCTGCTGGGCAATCGCGCCTTCTGCAACCTGACCACGATTGATCTGGCCAAGTTCAAGGACAACCCCAGCGGCATGCACCGCGCCATTTACATCATCGCGCGCGCCAACTACCGCCAGACTTGCGTGAATCTCAAGGACGGCATCCTCCAGCACTCGTGGCACGAGAACAACGACTTCCTGCACCTGTGCGGCGTGTCGCTCACCGGCGTGGTGCGCCGCCCCGACCTCGGCCCCTACGAGCTGCGCCTGCTGCGCAACGCCGCCATCATGGGCGCCTATTCCATGGCCGATGAACTCGGCCTGCCGCGCCCCAAGAACGTCACCACCCTCAAGCCCGAGGGCACCATCTCCAAGTGCTACGACACCACCGAAGGCGCTCACAAACCGCTCGCGCGCTACATCTTCAACAACGTCACGTTTGTGAAACACGATCCGCTCGTCAACGTCCTGCGCGAAGCCGGCTACGCCATCATGTCCCACCCCAACGGTTCCGGCGACTGGATCATCACCCTGCCCGTGGCGTGGGATGACGTGGACTTTGAAACTGTCAACGGCTTGGAAGTCAACACCGAGACCGCCATAGACCAGCTCGAACGCTACAAGCTGCTCATGGATAACTACGTTGAACAAAACTGCTCCATCACCGTCAGCTACGCCCCCGCGGAAGTGGATGCCATCATCGAGTGGCTGCTGCAGTACTGGGATCATTATGTCGGCGTGTCGTTCCTGTTGCGCGCCGATCCGCTCAAAACCGCTGCCGACCTCGGCTACCCCTACCTCCCGCAGCAGCCCGTCACCAAGGAAGTCTATGACGCCTACGTCGCCAGCCTCAAACCGCTGGACCTCGAAAGCCTCAAGGCGCAATCCGAAGACGCGGTGGACATGGGCAACGACTGCGCCGGCGGCGCCTGCCCCGTCCGCTGAAACGGCCGGAAAAACTATTGACATCCCCCGCCCTGCCGCTAGACTGGCCGAGCTTTTTCAATTGGAAGAGGAGTAAGCAACCATGCCCAACATCAAGAGCGCGATCAAGCGCGCCAAGACATCTGAGAAGTCCCGCCTGCGCAACGCCCGGGAAAAGTCGCAACTCAAGACCCTGCGCAAGGGCCTGTTGACCGCGGCCGCCGGCGCCGAAGCGCCCAAGACCATGGACGCCTACCGCGCGTTTTGTTCGGGCCTCGACAAAGCCGTCAAGCACGGGATCATCAAGAAGAACAACGCCACGCGCCGCAAAGCGCGCGCCGCGGCGCTGCTGCGCAAAGCCACCGCCAAGTAAGCGGTTTGGCCCTTCGGTCCGCGTGACCGTCCACGCCCCGCCCGCCCCCCGGCGCGCGGGGTGTTTGTTTGCCCGCGCCGCACCGGCATCCGCCGCGCGGCGACCCATCAGGCCAGCGCTTGGCGGGCCGCGGCGTAACCCGCCGCCATCGCTTCCTGCGCGCGCTGGAACTCCAGCACGCCGATATTGCCCACCTTGGGCTCGATCAAAATATCCGGGGGCTCAAGCTGTCGCCGCGCCAGCGCAATCCGCGACTCCGCAATGCGCACCGACTGCACCAGAATATCCACCACCGCCGGGCGCGACACCGCCTCCGCCACCGAGGCCTTGACGCGCCGCGCCTTTTTTTCGATGTCGAGCAGGAAGCGTTCCAGCGCATTCAGCGCGCCATCGCCTTCTTCATCGTGGGCGGGCGCGGGCGCGGCCAGCATGGGCGCCGGCGCCGACGGTTCGCTGGTGCGACGCGGGGCGGGCTTAGCCACGCCGGCGGGCCCCTGCACAATATCCACGGCAATCACCATCTGCGCGCCCATATCGCGCGCCACGCTCACCGGCACGGGATTCACCAGCCCGCCATCCACCAGTGTGCGGCGCCCCAGCACCACCGGGGAAAACAGTCCGGGGATGGAAATGCTCGCGCGCAACGCTTGCAGCAGGTTGCCGGAACTGAGCACCACTTCGCCGCCGCCGTACAGGTCCGTGGCCACCGCGCGAAACGGCAGCGCCAGCTCGCGAAAATCGCGCACGCCCAGCAACTTGCCAGTTTCTTCCAGCAGGCGGCGGCCATCGGTCAGGCCTGAGCGCGAGAGCGAGATTTCCCAGAAAAATTGCCGCAGCCGACGCCAGTCGAGCGACTCCGCCAGCTCGCGCAGCGCGTCCTCGCGCCGCGCGGCCACAAACGCGCCGACCACCGCGCCCATGCTCGTGCCGGCCACAAGGTCCACCTGAATATCTTTTTCGCGCAGCGCTTGCAGCACGCCCAGATGGGCCCAGCCACGTGCGCCACCGCTCCCCAGCGCCAGACCCACCCGCTTGCGCTTCCAGAACCGGCTCATGACCGCCTCACTCCAAGAAAGTCAGCGTGGCCGCGCCGATCACGCCGGCATCGTTGCCCAATTCGGCGCGCTTGATCACCAACCGCTCGGCAAAGTACGGGCTCAACCGTTCATTCAAATGGCGGCGCAGCGGATCGAACAGCACCGGCCCCGCCGCCGCAATGCCGCCGCCGATGATGAACGCCTGCGGCTGCAGCAGATAGGCCACCGAAGCCATCATCGTGGCGAGGCAGTCGGCCACAAAATCAAAAATCTCACCGGCAAGTTCATCGCCCGCCGCCGCGGCGGCGCTGATGACCTTGGGGGTGATATCCTCGCGCCGGCCGCCGGCAAACTCCAGAATGCGGCTCGTGCGGCCCGCATCCAGCGCTTGCAACGCGCGCTCCACAATGCGCTTGTTGCCCACATACTGCTCGACCCCGCCGCGCCCCGTGGGCGACACAATGCCGTTGCGGTCAATGGACACATGGCCGATCTCGCCCGCCAGCGAATACGCGCCGCGGTAAAGCGCCTTGTTGATCAGCAGCCCGCCACCAACCCCCGTGCCAAGAGTGATGAATACCGCGTGCTGATAGGCCTGCCCCGCGCCGTAGGTGCACTCGCCCACGGCCATTGCGTTGACGTCGTTATCCACCCGCGCGGTTTTGCCGAAGCGCTGCGTCAGCATTTCCGCCAGCGGCACGGCGGACCAACCCGGCACGTTGGTCAGGTTGTGCACAAAACCGCGCGCGTAATCCACAAACCCCGGCACGCCCACGCCGATGCCGCGCCACTCCACATCCGCCGGCATGTCCGCCAGCAGCGTGTCCACGTGGCGCGCCACGGCATCGAGCCAACCCGCCACGCCGGCGAGGCCCGCGGTGGCAAAGCTCGCCCGCGCGCCGATCACGCCATGTTCATCCACGCGGGCCAGCTTCACGAAGGTCCCGCCAAAATCCACGCCGATGGCGCACCGCTGTTTATTTTCGTTCATGGTCAACCTTCCATCTGAAAGAGGCGGCAGGCATTGGCCCACGTTTGCTCGGCCACCGCCGCCACGGGCACGCCGCGCGCCGCGGCCACCACTTCGGCTACGCGCGCGACATACGCCGGTTCGTTCACTTTCCCGCGAAAGGGCTTGGGTGTCAAATACGGACAATCCGTTTCC
>MWEZ01000011.1 GCA_002071335.1 Verrucomicrobia bacterium ADurb.Bin018 | reverse complement strand
ATCCTCCGACTCGGAGCCGGGCGCGAGGTTCCACACGCAACGGGCGGCAGAGTACAAGGCTTTGCTCCCCTTGCCAAAGTTGGCGCTATCATAGCCCATGGCCTGCGCGATATTGTTCGCGCCCGTCCGTGAGTGCGCCAAGATACAAAGCCCCGCCTCCGGTTTCACCTTGCGGAGAAGTCGCCGCAAGTTGGAGATGGTGGCCCGCGCATCTTCGTCGGAATTGGCCTCACCTTCCAGCACGTCGCCCCACGGGTCCACCCACAGCACGTCAGGCGGCCACGCTTCGAGCGTTGCCTGCCATCGTGCGGCGTTCATGGCGTTCATGCTGATAAAGGTATCCTCTGGCCCTTCAAGCGTCGCCATGCGGATATGCTCGCCCAACAGCGCCACCTGTTCGGCGGAGAGTCCGGCGCTCATCCGTCGCACGTCGTGTTGCAAGCGGTGGATGCTGTTCTCGGAACCCATGAACAGGTGGCGGAGCGGGCGGGGTGCGGTATCCATCCCGGCGAATGGCAAACCCAGAACCTGATTGCGGGCAATGTTCAACGCAAGGCGGGATTTTCCGAGCCCGCCCTGCCCGAAAATCACGCAGGACGCGCCGAGGGCGAATCCACCCCACACGATTTCCGGCGGGGTCAGATGCATCCGGGCCAGTTCATCCCATGCGCGGGTTGAATATGGGCGGATGATGTCGGCTCCCTCCGGGGTGTCGGCTTGTGTCGTTTCTGTTTCGGCAATCATGGATTCAACGGCTTTCATTGGCGGGGTGTCCCTTCCGGGTTGAGATAGAGCAATCTTTGCCACGACTGTTTTTCGGCGCGGTAGTGGCCGGGCAGTCGGGACAGCCGGGCCTCGTTGTGGCATTGAGGGTCGCATCCGAGAGGGACGAGGACGCGAGGGAATAGCTTGCCCTCGACTTCGGCCTCCCATTCGTCGTGGGTTTTGCAATCCACGCGCAGGATTGCATGGACGGACTTCCCGCCCGAATCAATCAGCGCGACGATAGGCGCGGAGCGGAATCCCCACCAGAACGCCAGTTGATCCGGCTTGGATAGCCCGTCAAACTCCGCCACGGCATATAGGAAGCCAGCCACGGCGGAATCCCCGCGCTTGGATAGCTTGCCACCCGGCAGCGGATGTTCCCGGCCCGTGAGAGGATTCGGAATGAAGTGAGGCGGGACCGGACGGCCATCATCAAAGGCCGCTATCCAATCCGCCGCCATCCGCACCCCTTCCCCGCCGCCGTAGCGTTCCCCGCAGAACACCCGCTCCGCCGGCCGATAAAGACACCGGAGAAGGGCGGCGGCATCACGCGGGCCCGGCTCCCAATCAATCCGAACGGGCGAGCATTCAAACCAGTCGGCCTCCGTCGCCCCGTCGCCGCGGGCGATGAACGCCGCCGCCGTCATCGGCTTCGGCTTCGGTTTCGCCGGGGCGATGCTCCGGGGCGTGAAGGCCATCCCCGGCTTGTGTTCCGCGTATGCCTTGCGAACCGCCGCGCCGACCTCCGCCGAGGGCGAAGGCGGGCGAGACATGGCCGCGAGGATGTCCCGTTCGGCATCGGCGGGAGAAACCCCCGCGAAGGCCGCCAGGTTCGCGCAGGAAAGAATCCAGCCGTGCACCCCAGCACCAGCCGAGGGGCAGGCGCGGAGAGCGTCAGAGAACCGCGCAGAAACTTTGTTGGAGAGCTTCATTGCGCCGCCCTCCGCGCCTGCTCGATCAGTTCGCCAACGGACGCCCAGAACGGGCCCCGCTGCTTGGATGTCAACGATGTCAACGGTCGGCGATTGCTTGCGCGAAACGCGCTGCCCGTGGTAGGATTCCGGCGTTGATTGATCCTCTGGCCGTCCCTAGCCCGGGCGGCCTTTTCGTCTGGTATTTTCATGATTAGTTACTCCGCGAGTTGTCGCAGTTCAGAAATCCGGTAGCGGACCAGTCCCCGGATGTTTACGGGATGCAGAACGCCATCCGCAACCAACCGGCGCACCGTGAATCGACTGCAGGAGAGCATCCGTCCCGCTTGCGCTTGCGTGGCCAGTAAAGGTTCGGCGTCACCACGCAGCGCGGCCTCGATTGCCAATTCCGCCGACTGCCGCAGGCGCTTCGGGGCCATCAGCATTTTCTCGATTGCGGTGTTAGACATGGCAAACCGCCTTCCCCTGCTCCGGCCCCGCGCTGGCCCCAAGTTGTTTGAGCAGCCGTTCGATGCTCCGGCGCTTGATCCCCGCCGCCCGGGACGCCCCGGGCAGGTAGGCGCGTTCCAGTAATCCGCCGGGGCGCGAATTGCTACGCACCCAAGCGACCTTGCGCCGGAATATCCGCGCCGTTTCTTTGTAGCTTTCGATGGTCTCTTTCATAGTTGCTCTCCAGTCTTCGATCTGGAAAACATTTTGCGGCCAACTATTGTTTTCCGTCAAAAATCCAGCGCGATAATGCGGGATAGGCCGATAAACATTGAGTTTTATGAAATCCATTCCCGCAGCGCCAAAGGCACAAAAATGGCCGGGAAGCAATGCCTCCCGGCCCATCTTTTCACCCTATGCAGGAATTATTTTTGCGGTGGATTGAACACATCCGGCAGCAGCTTGATAGCCGTCTGCTTCGCCGCGTCCTCGGCGTGGGCGTAGTATTGCGTCATGGCCAGCGATTCATGCCCCACGATATCTTGAATCGTAGTCATCGGGATCTTGTTTTCGGCGCACATACTCACGAAGGAATGCCGCAGGGCATGGAAGCCCAGGACGTTCGCCCGACGCTTCCGTTGCACCCCGTCTTCGATGTCGGCGGTTGTCTCGATGCCGCATTCATCCTTCAAAAAACAGATGAACGCCGCCGGCACGTAGGCATTGCCCTTGGCGTATTCCCTCACCAGCGCCGGAAACAGATACCCCTCGGCCTTGCCACGGCGCTTCCGGCGAAGTTCGGCCAGCAGGAGCGCCAGCGCCGGATGAATTGGAATCGTGACTTCCCGTTTCTGCCCGGGCTTGTTCTTCCGCCGCTTCACCTTTTGGGGAACGACCTTGATGCTGTCGCCGATGTTCTCCCACTTCAGGTGTACCGCGTCGATCAGCCGCAGCCCCGTATAGATGCCGATGCCGACCATGTAGCGCCAGTCCCCCGTGACCTTGCTGCAGATCGTCTGCAGTTGCTCCGGCGTGAATGCCTCCCGGGATTGCGTCCCTAGTTCCATATTCTGGACCTCGGAAAAGGGATTCAACAGAATGCCGGCCTGCAAGCGCAGCGTTCGGAACATGGCCCGAAGCTGCTTCAAGTGCGCCATGTAGGTCCGCTCGGAGATCCCCGACGCCCATAGGTCGGTCATGTAATCCTGGGCCTGCTTCTCCGTAACTTCATGGAGATGGCCAATCTTCTTTCCCGTCGCCCACTTCTCGAATCGCCGCCAGATGGCCGCGTATCCCTTGATCGTGTTCGGCGCCGGATTTCCGTGCTTGCTCTTGTTAGGCATGGCCAGCCACTTCGCCCAGGCTTCAGAAATAGCCAGCGCCTCGGGCTTGACCCGCAGTAGCCGGTTGCCGTACTCAATTCGCTGTGCTTCGCGCAGCTTTTCCGGCAGACCGTCCAGCTTGTGGACGAGCAGCTTGAACGCATCCTCGACAGTCACCCCCCCCTTAATGGCCTTGGCGTGTTCCTTGGCAATCGCCTCGGCCTTCTTCTTCTCGGTCTCATAGGTGCATACCCAATTCTTGCCCCCCGCACCGGTCCGGTAATAGTAGTAGTCCCGCCCTGTCCGCTTAAACACCTTCATGCGCCTGCCTCCCCTGTTGCTCCGTGTTGCAGGCGCGTTATAGCGCGAGCAGGCGCGGCGCGTCAATCAGAAAGTGTAGCCCAGGCGTAGCCTATTCAATCTAGCCGATTATCAGAAGCCCCCCAGAATCGGCGTAAGTCGTTGAAAGAAATGGCGTACCTGCAGGGAGTCGAACCCCGAACCTTCTGATCCGTAGTCAGATGCTCTATCCAATTGAGCTACAGGTACGCAATAAGCCGCAGTTGTACACCACGCCCCCCGGTTTGACAATCCCCCATTTGCGACTTTTTGTGGCGCGGCACGCCCTGCGCCATGCTGACGAGGCCCGTCCCTCCGGCCACATTTGCAAGTAACGCGCGCAGAAAATGCGGTTTTCGCCATTGACGCTGCCGGTTTGGCCCCCTATAGTGCCGCGTTCGAATCAATTTGTAATTTGCGGAGGACAAGCATGAACGCGACATATTTGGAGAAAGCCAAGGAAAAGATGCCCAACATCCCGTTGTTGGTCAACGTGGTCTCGAAGCGCGTTCGGCAGCTCAATGCCGGCCAGCGGCCGCTGATCAAGCCGGACACCCCGGACATGGATCATCTTGATTTGGCATTGAAGGAAATCGCGGAAGGCAAGCTGTCGGCGGAGTTGGGCGAAGTGACTTCGCCCAAGGCGGACCTCGGCCGCTCGCTGCTCGCGTTCTAGCCGCCACGCGGCGCCCCATGACCACACGGGCACAGGCCACGGGCGCACTGGCCACCAATCGCAAGGCCCGCCACGAATATCAGATTCTGGACTCGTGGGAAGTGGGCTTGGCGCTCACCGGGGGCGAAGTCAAAAGCTGCCGCGCCGGCCAGGCCAGCTTGGCAGAAGCCTATGCCGCCTTTGAAAAGGGCGAACTGTTCATCCATGGCATGCGCATTCAGCCTTATGCCGCTGCCAAGTCCGGCTTCAACACCCACGAGCCCGACCGCCCCAAAAAAGTGCTGATGCACCGTCGCGAGTTGGACCGTCTGGCCGGCACGTTGCAACTCAAGGGGCACACGCTGGTCCCGCTGAAGCTCTATCTGGCACGCGGTAAAATCAAAATGGAGCTGGGGCTGGGCAAAGGCAAGCTGCTCTATGACAAACGCGAAAGCCTGCGCCGCAAAACCGAGGCCCGCGAAGCCGCCCGCACCTGATCGTGAAAAAGCAGCCGCAAGAATGGACGCTCCGCACCGAAAAAATGGTGTATGGCGGGCCGGCATTGGCCCGCGCCGACCGTTTCGTGGTGTTTGTGGATGATGCCCTGCCAAATGAAACCGTTCGCGCCCGGATTTATAAAAAGAAAAAACAATTTGCGTTTGGCCGCGCGGTGGAAATCCTGGAAGCGGCCCCGGAGCGTGTGCCTTCCGACTGCCCATGGACAGGCGATTGCGGCGGGTGCACGTATCGCCACTGCACATATCCCGCGCAATTGCGCTTCAAACAGGAAGTGCTGGCCGAGGCGCTGCACGGCGTACCGGGCGCCGCGGCCTGCCTGCACGCGGTGGTTCCTGCCGCCGCCACTCAGGACTATCGCAACAAGATGGTCTTCACGTTTGGCACCACGCCGACCGGCGAGCTCCGGCTGGGGCTGCACCGGCGGGGCAGTTTCATGCACATTATTCCGGCGGACACGTGCTGGCTGCAATCCGCCGCTTCGCGCGAAATTGTGCGCCGCGTGCAGGCGCTGGCCAAACAATTGAATGCACCGGCTTTCCATGAAATCAAAAAAACTCCGGGATTGCGCACCCTGACCGTGCGGGAGGCGCGCGGCACCGGCCAGCGCATGGTGGAACTGGTCACCACCACCATCTATCCCGGCCTGGCGGAAGCCCTGCTGGCCCAGCTTGATGATCTGGCTGACACAATTTTCCTTTCCACCGACACCAACATCTACGGCTCCGCCCGCCCCGAACAACGTACCATTCTCAAAGGGACGGGCATCATTGAGGAAACCCTGAACGGCCTACGCTTCCGGATTGGGCCCGACACTTTTTTCCAGAGCAATAGCGCCCAAGCCGCCGCGCTATTCCGGCGGCTGACGGAGCTGGCCACGCAACACGGCCGGCCGCGCGTGGCGTTGGATTTGTTTAGCGGCACGGGACCGATCGCGCTCCATTTAGCCGCCCATGCGGAGCGGGTTATCGCCGTGGAAAACTGGGCGCCATCCGTGGAGGTCCTGCGCGAAAATCTGGCGTTGAACAACGTCCAGAACGTGGACGCGGTCGCGGCGGATATCAACCAATCCCATCCCCCCGGCATTCCGTCCCGCGTGGATTTGGTCGTGGTGGATCCTCCGCGCCCGGGGCTTTCGCCGCGGGCTATTGAGTGGGTGACTTCCCGGCAACCGGAATCCGTGATCTACGTCTCCTGCAACCCCGCCACGCTGGCGCGGGATTTGAAACTCTTTTTACAGGCGCCCTACCAGATTGAAACCATTGAGCCTTTCGATCTGTTCCCGCACACCTACCACATCGAAACGCTGGTTCTGTTGCGGCGGACAAGCACCTCTGAATAAGGCCCAGACGCTTCCCGCACCCTCCCCTCGCCGGCTTCACAATTTGCGCGTGTTATTAGCGGATGGTGATTTGCCGGAAGGCTTCCGGCAAGGCCGCGGCGATATCACTGGCTTTCATGGCCGTTTGCGTGTAGCGCACGGCGGCAATGTCGCCAGCCACCCCATGTAGCCAAACTGCGAGGCAGGCGGCTTCAAGCGGCGGGATTTTTTGCGCGAGCAGACCGGTCAGCAAACCGCCCAGCACATCGCCGGTGCCCCCCGTGGCCATGCCGGGATTGCCGTTCAGATTGATCCACACCGGGCCATCCGGTTGGGCCACCAACGTGCCCGCGCCTTTGAGAATGACGGTGGCGCCCGTGCGCTCGACCGCCGTCCGCACCGCGGCCAGCCGGTCTTGTTGAATCGTGGCCGCATCGGTGCCCAGGAGCATCGCCAACTCGCCGGGGTGTGGAGTCAAGATGACCGGTTGCGCACACTTTTTCACCACCTCTGGCTTACCCTCGAGCACAGCAATTGCATCGGCATCCAGCACCAGCGGCGCGGAGGTCTCCAACAAGAGGCGCGCAACCAGCCGGCGGGCTTCCGGGTCGCGCGTGAGTCCGGGCCCGACCAAAATTGCCGAGGCCGGCGGTAGGACGACATCCGGGCTGAGCGAACCCTCCACAATTGCTTCCGGCACTCGCGCCAAAATGGGGTGCACCGAGCTTTCCACGGTGACCACGCGGGTGAGGCCCGTGCCGGACCGGATGGCGCCTTCTGTCGCCAGTACGATGGCTCCGGCATATTTCGCGGAGCCGCCCAACAGCAACGCCGCGCCATAACTGCCCTTGTGCGATGCGCGTTCGCGCCGCAGCAGGGCCTTTTGCACATCCATCGGCGTAATCAACTGCAAATCGGGTCGGGCATCCGGCATTTCCTGCACAAACTTGCCCGGCAACCCAACAGGCACCAGCGAAAGCGATCCCGCAATCGCGCGTGCTTCCGGCGCCGCCAAACCGATTTTGGGCATGCACATGGACACGGTGAAATCTGCCGTGACGCAAGAGGGGCCCGCTTCCCCTGTGTCGGGGTTCATGCCGGTGGGCACGTCGGCGGCCACAATGATTGAGCGCGTCTGCTTTTCGCGCAGGTATTCCACCGCGCGGCGGATATCGCCCAGCAGCTCGCCCCGCGCCCCGGTGCCCAGCAGCGCATCCACATGAATGGGCGGCGTCAAGGTGAGGCCCGCGGCCTGCTGCCATGCTTTCTCGCCCACCATTTCGCGCCACGGCACGCCGCTCTTTTGCAGTTCATCAAAATAATACTTGGCCGAACCGCGCAATTTTTCGCGCGGGCCCACCAGCCACACTTCGGGCAACAGGCCAGCCTCGTGCAGGCTCATCGCCGCGACAAACGCATCGCCGCCGTTGTTACCCGGGCCCGCCAGCAAACGCACTGCGGCGTTGCGCCGGCCCATCTGCGCGGCGACATCCTGCACCACACGGGCCAACCCTTTCCCCGCCCAGTCCATCATGGATAGCGCCAACGACCGGTCCAGCGCAATGGCCTTGGCTTCGGCGGCGCGCAGCGTTTTGGCGGTGACAAATTTCATGGCTTCAACAAGGCTTTCATTTCGCGCACCGCGCGCGTCATGCCGACCATTACGGCGCGCGCCACGATGCTATGCCCGATGTTCAATGTGTGCAAGTGCGGCACTGCCCGCAGAAAAGCGGGCAGATTGTCATAGTTCAAGCCGTGGCCGGCATTGACTTGCAGGCCTAGGCGGTGGCCCAACTTGGCGGCCGCCACAAGGCGCTTCAATTCCGCGCGGCGCGCGGCGCCGGTTTCATCGCAATACTTGCCGGTGTGCAGCTCCACCACGGGCGCACCCAGGGCAACCGCCGCTTCCAGTTGGCGCGGGTCCGGCTCAATGAACAAGCTCACCACGATGCCGGCAGCTTGTAGTTTGGCGATGGTGGGCTTGAGCCGGCGGAACTGCCCCGCAGCATCCAGCCCGCCTTCGGTCGTCAGTTCTTGGCGGCGTTCGGGCACCAGGCACACCTCGGCGGGCCGCGCGCGCAACGCGATCTGCACAATTTGCGGGCTGTTGGCCATTTCCAGATTCAACGGCACGCGCAGCGCCTTGCGCAGCGCGAACAAGTCGGCGTCCTGAATATGCCGCCGATCCTCGCGCAGGTGAATGGTAATGCCATCCGCACCGCCCTTTTCACACAACGCCGCCGCTTCCAGGGGCGCGGGATACACCGTGCCGCGCTGCTGGCGCAGGGTGGCCACGTGGTCAATGTTCACGCCCAATTTCATGGCGCGGGCGACTCCGGCGGGGCTTGCCGGCCGGCGGCTTCAGCCTTGAAGAAAAGCGCCAGCGCCGTCAGCAGCACATAGGCCACCACAGCCACAGCGATGGTTTGAATCAGTTCCACCCAGGCAAGACTCATCGTTCGCTCCTACAGCAGCGCGCGGCCGTCGTCTTCGGCAAAGAAATGCGCCTTGGACATGTCGAAAACCACTTCCACGGTGTCGCCGATTTGTTTGCGGCAGGAGGAGTCCACGCGGGCGGTGAAGTTGCTCTGCCCGGTGTTGGCGTAGAGATACACCTCGGAGCCCATCATTTCCACCACTTCCACCTGTGCCTGCACTACACTCGCCGGGTTGGCATCCGGACGGGCGGAACGCTCGTCAATGTGCTCCGGCCGCAGGCCCATGGTGACGGCCTGCCCGGCATGGGCCGCCATTTTGTCGGCCACCGCGCCAGCCAAGGCCACCGTGAAGCGCCCTTCGGCAAAAGCCACGGCATTCCCCTCGCGCACAATCTTGCCCTTGAAGAAATTCATCGGCGGGCTACCGATAAACCCGGCCACAAATTGGTTCGCCGGCTTGTTATAGATGTTCAGCGGCGTATCCACCTGCTGAATCCAGCCATCCTTCATCACCACGATGCGATCGCCCATGGTCATGGCTTCGATCTGGTCGTGGGTCACATAAATCATTGTGCTCTTGAGCCGGTTGTGGAGTTTGCTGATCTCCGCGCGCATCTGAACACGCATTTTGGCGTCCAAGTTGGAAAGCGGTTCATCGAACAAAAACGCCTTGGGCTTGCGCACAATGGCGCGGCCGACCGCCACCCGTTGCCGCTGGCCGCCTGAAAGCGCCTTGGGCTTGCGCTCCAGATAATCCGTGATGCCGAGGATTTCCGCCGCTTCCATCACACGCTTGTGGATTTCGGCCTTGGGATATTTCCGCAGCTTCAGGCCAAAGGCCATGTTGTTATACACGCTCATGTGGGGATAGAGCGCGTAATTCTGGAACACCATCGCAATGTCGCGGTCTTTGGGCGGAATGTCATTGACTTTCTTGCCGTCAATATAGATAGAGCCCTTGCTGATGTCTTCGAGGCCCGCCACCATGCGCAGCGTGGTGGATTTGCCGCAGCCCGAGGGTCCCACCAGCACCACAAATTCCTGATCCTGGATTTCCAGGTTGGCATCGTGCACCGCGGTCACATCGCCGGGGTAGATTTTATACACGTTTTCGAGAACAACTTTGGCCATATGCAATACTCCGGGCGGGCGCGCCGGACGGGCCGCCCACATGGCCCTTGCTTGTATCATTCCGCAAAAGTCAGTGTCAAAACAATCCCCCGGCGCAAAGCGGCGCGACGGCACGGTTGTCCTTTCTTGTAATCCCGGCGCGCTTTGCTAGGTTTTCCCAGATGCAAGCTGCGGAAGCGCAATTGAAAGTGGATGTGCTGGTGGTGGGCGCGGGCCCGGCCGGGCTGGCCTGTGCCATCCGGCTGGCGCGAGCTGGCAAGGGCCAGCGCCAAATCATGGTGCTGGAAAAATCCGCCCAGCTTGGCGGCCATTTGCTGTCCGGCGCGGTCATGCGACCGCAAGCCTTGCAGCACCTGCTCATGCCCGACGAATACGCCGCCCTCCCCATCGGCCCGCTCGTCACGCGCGACACCTTTCACGCGCTGCTGCCCAAGGGCGCCATCCGCGTGCCATTTGTGCCACCAAAAATGCGGATGCGCGGCCTGCCGCTGGTCTCGCTGGCCCAACTGGGCAGCGCCTTGGGCGACATCGCCACCAAGCTGGGCGTGGAAATCCTGACCAGCCAAACCGCCGATGCGCTGCTCTGGGAAGGCGACCGCGTGAGCGGTGTCCGCACCCTCGATGACCCCATTTTGGCCGATACCACGGTGTTGGCGGAAGGGCCCGCTGGGTTGCTGACCAAGGCCGTGCTGGCGCGGCATCCGCAATTGGCCGGGCCGAATCTGCAAACCTATGCGCTGGGCATCAAGGAAATCGTGGAAGTGCCTGCCAATCCGGCGCTGCTCGGCACCGTGGCGCACACCTTCGGCTATCCTCTCGGCATCAACATTTATGGCGGCGGTTTCATCTACCACATGGATGAAACCCACGTGGCGCTCGGCTTGGCCATTGCCTTGGATTACCACGACCCCGCCACCTATCCGCACGATTTGTTCCGTCGCTGGAAACGGCACCCCTTTGTGCAGCGACATATTGCCGGCGGCAAAACGGTGGAATATGGCGCGCGGCTGGTTCCCGAAGGCGGCTGGCATTCGCGGCTGGGCATGGCCGCGCCCGGGGCCTTCATCATTGGCGATTCCGCCGGCTTGGTGGACACCATGGAATTGAAGGGCATTCATTTGGCGGTGGAATCCGGCATGGCCGCGGCGGATGCCATCATCCGCGGCGATGCGCTACGGCAGGAAGACATGCCGTCGTTGGATGGCCTACGGCGCACCGCGAACTACCGCGCCGCTTTCCGCGCCAGCTTGCCCATCGGCATGGCTGCGGCCGGACTGGCCTGGATTTCCGGCGGGCGCCTGCCGTGGGGCCGCATTCGCCAGCGCGATGAACGCCAATGCCTGCACGAAATCGGCCACCGCCAGCCCCCCCTGCCCCAGCCCGACAACGGCCCGCTGGATCTCGGACTGGACTCCGACCTCTTTCTGGCGCGCCTGCGCTACCGGCCCGATACCGACCACATCGCCATCCCTGATGCCGACAAATGCCGCGAATGCTTCCAGCGCTTTGCCGCACCCTGCACCCGCTTTTGCCCTGCTGGGGTCTATGAAGCCGACGCCACACGCACCGCCATCCACATCCGCGCAGAAAATTGTGTGCAATGCCGCTGCTGCACGCTCAAGTGCCCCTATGACAACATCCGCTGGGAAACGCCGGAGCACGGCGTGGGCCCGGATTATCAGAACGTATAAACCCGTTGGTTTTCCGTTGTGTTTGGCGGCGGCCCGTTCTATGCTCTGCCCGTGCGAGTGTAAAACACCATGAAAAACGAAATTGAAGACAACTTTGGCCGCGCGCTCCAAAACCTGGTGGTGCACCTGATCAAAAACGCCAAGAAAATCCCGCCCCCGGTGCTGCAAGGCGCGCTCGACTTTGAAAACTTTGCGTGGCCCCCGCTGCCTGATGGCACCAAGCGCGCGCGCTTGCGCGAAATCGCCGGCCTCACGGCCGCGCCGTCGGATATCCATCAACACTTCGAGGCCTACCCGCACAAGTTCAGTAAGGGGAGCTACGCCCGTTACCTGACGGCCCTGCGCCTCTATCAGGAGCAACTGGGCGCCTGACGCGCGGCCGCCGTCATGGAACTGGCCCTCCCAGACCCGATCACCAACTATAATCGGCAAATCGCCCGCCAACGCTACCTGCGCCGCGCCGAACAGGTGCTGGGGCATCATCCCGGCTTCAACCTCGCCTACTGGCGGCGCATAGTGCGTGCCTCGGACCGCGTGGATCGTCTAGGCCGCCACTGGGGCTGGTCGGCGGATCAGGTCAAACTCACCAAGGCGCTGCTGATCACGCGCATGGCGTGCGTCTTCATTGATCACTTGATTCAGCGCATGAAGCAAGCCGGCATCATCCCCCCGCACCCGGATGAGCCGCATCTGGAATGGGAACGGCAATACCGCAACTTTTTGCTGATGTTTCTGCGCACGCCGGAAATCAAGGACCGCCGCGAAATCGTGAAGAACATGCAGCGCCTGCACCGCTACACCACGCCGCCGGTATCGCTCTTGGAATTCCGCCAGCGGCACTGGCGCTGGTTCGCCGCGCTGATGCCGTCGCTGCTGGCCTCGCCGAATCCCAACACGTTGTTCATCCGCCGGCAACTGCATCTGGATGGACCGCCTGTTGCGGCGGCCCGCCGGATTTGTTTCACCGCCGCGCTATATTCGGACATTCAAGAACGGGCTTACCGTCAGCAGTGGATGTATGCCTATAGCGATTGCATGCTGCGCCTCTACGACCGCTTGCGCGCCACCCCGCAGGTGCTTGCCGCCATCATCGCTCTGGATTGAACCCCGCAGGAGACCTCATGGCGCATTTTATTTTCATCACCGGCGGCGTGGTTTCCTCGCTGGGCAAAGGTATTACCGCGGCATCCATCGGGCGGCTGTTGATTAGCCGCGGTTTGCGCATCCGCATGCTGAAGATGGACCCCTACCTCAACGTGGACCCCGGCTCCATGAGCCCCGATCAGCACGGCGAAGTCTACGTCACCGACGACGGCGCCCTGGCCGATCTGGACCTCGGCCACTACGAGCGCTTCACCGGCCAGCCCACCACGCGCCAATCGTCGGTTTCCTCGGGACGCATTTATTGGGACGTGCTGCAAAAAGAACGGCGCGGCGAATACCGCGGCCACACCGTCCAAATGATTCCCCACATCACCGACGAAATCAAAGCCAGCATTCGCGCCCTCGCCGCGCCCGATGTGGATGTCGTGCTCACCGAAATTGGCGGCACGGTGGGCGATATCGAAGGCCTGCCGTTTCTGGAAGCCATTCGTCAAATCGGCCTCGAGGAAGGCCGCGAGCGGGTCTTGTATATCCACATGACCTATCTGCCGCTGATTCGCGCGGCCGGCGAACTCAAAACCAAACCCAGCCAACAAAGCGTGGCCAAACTGCGCGAAATCGGCATCGTGCCCGATGTGCTGGTCTGCCGCTCGGAGCAACCGCTCACGCAAGACATTCGCCGCAAGCTCTCGCTCTTTTGCAATGTGCCGTTGCACGCCGTCATTGAAGAGCTGGATGTGCGCCATACCATCCACGAAGTGCCGCTGGTGCTTGCCGAACAAGGCTTGGATGAAATCATCCTGGTGCATTTCCGCCTGCCGCGCCCGCCCGCCCAACTGGCGGACTGGCGGGCCATGGTGGCCGCCATCACCCAGCCGCGCGGCACCGTCCGGATTGGCGTGGTTGGGCAGCGCGCAGAACTGCCCGACACCCATAAATCTCTCCACGAAGCCCTGCGCCACGGCGGCGGGGCGCATCAGCAATCGGTGGAAATTATCCCGCTGCCCGCCGGCGATTTCACTGCCGGCAAAGCCCCTGCCCGCTTGCCGGAAATCAATGCGCTGCTCATCCCCGATGGCGGCGATGCCGACGGTTTGGTCGGGCGGTTGGCCGCGGTGCGCCACGCGCGCGAAACCGGCTTGCCCTTTTTGGGCATTGGGCGCGGCTTCCATTGCGCTGTGATCGAATACGCCCGCCACGTGTGCGGTCTGACGGAAGCCAACGACACGGACACCGCTCCCGATACCCCTCACCCGGTGCTGCACGCCGCACCGCACGGCGAACAACTCGGCGCCAAGCCCTGCGCATTGAAACCCGATTCCCTCCTGGCCAAAATCTATGGCGCCACCCGGATATCTGAACGCCACCGGCACGCGCTGGAACTGAACCCCGCCTATCGCCCGCAACTCGAAGCCGCCGGCATGGTTTGCAGCGGCACGGATCCAGCCGGGCACGATGTGCAAGTCATCGAATTGCCCGCCCACCCTTGGTTTGTGGCTGTCCTGTTCCACCCCGAATGGAAATCACAGGCCCTGCACCCCCACCCCCTCTTCCGCGACCTCATCCGCGCCGCTATCCACCACCGCTCCCACCACCCCCCAGCCTAACCATCCCACCACCAGACCTATTCAACCCGGGATTGCCGCGGGGCTGCGCCCGCTATTGCACCATGCGTTGTTGTCCAAAAAGTTTTTTGATTTTACTGAACAACGAATTTGAAGTAACGCCTACCGCTTGTCGAACATACGCAAATTGAGGCGCCCTCATAACCATCCGCGCAGTTTGTGAAATCATAGGCTCACTTTTGTAAGTGTTGAGGGCATAACGAATAGATTCCTGAATTTTATCGGCCTGCTCGAGACCGGCCGCAGTAATGTCGGATGGATCCATCTCTTGGGCGTCTACCCATATCAATAGAGTCGAAAGAGAAATGAGAAAATCGAAATATCGATTGTCGCCCCCAGACCTTCTTGCCAAGTCTATCACTTGTTCGATTGTGATTTGTTGCGTAACGAATATGCTCATGTTGGCATCGAGTATTCCGGCCATTGCCAGTAACGATGTCTCATCCGGGAATGAAGCGCTGTAATTATTCCGGAGCTCTGAATAGTACTTGGTGGTCATGGTGGCAATTAACGTGAAAGTACTCTCCTCGCCAACGGCATGTAACATATCCATTGCCGTATACATATCGGTTTCCGATCCTGGGACCACAGCTACTTCCAAACGAGCGCCTGTCCTTTTTAAATAATTATGAACAAGATTTCGGTAATATTGCGAACGAAGTTGACCTTTGCGGTTCTGATACTGCGAGATGTCGACATCATCGGCCTGATTCATATTCAACCCAAGCAACTCGTCAAATTCTTTAACAGATGTGTCCTCGCTTGATGCGCACCGATGGATCTTCGCCTGCCTTTCATTTAACCAATGTAGTACATCCGGGAACGCAGCAATAAACCATAGTGGAACAGCCACTGGTCGATTGATTACTGATGTATACTTTTTAACAGACGGCGAAGTGGGCAGACTGCGCTGCTCAAGATCGAATATGCTAGAGAAAGACGGAAGCCCCTCCGATAGTAGTTCGCATAAATTTCCTCCAAAAGTTTTTGGGTCAATCTGTGCATCAACAAGTATTGATATAACATCATCAAGCTCTTCCGAGAGGACAATTTCAAAGGTTTGATTATCAGGTGCGAGCAACTTGTGCCAAATATTGTGTGGCATATTTATTCTCCATGGCTCACGCAAGAGCGATGAGGCTAAGTCGGCTTGCCACCTCGGACGCCCAAAACGTCTTGTTGAACCCATTACATTTTGTGTGAATGGGACGGCTGAGTCCAGAAAATTGGCGCTTTGGCGTCGAAAATGGCATGTTTTCAGGTTTAGGGGGCCATTTTGGTGCGTTTTTAGGCATTTTGGGGGTGTTTTAGGCAATTTTGGGGCGAAAAAATGATTTTTGGGGGCTCATTTCGGGAATTAGGAAAAACCAGCCAGCCTCACCGAGGCCGGCTACAGCGCTTGCGGCGTAAGATATTTTTTCGTTTTTTAGCGCCCGTTTGCGTCTTTTCCGTCGCTTGCGTTGAAATTCTTTGCCTTGGCGCTTGGCTGGGCAGCCGGAGCAGCCCGCCGGGGATACCCCCCTGGCCTACAAAGAAGCGACCGTTTACTGTAGCTGCGGACGGTGGCCGCGGAGCTTTTTCCGGACACCGGCCTCACCGAGGCCGGCTACAGTAAGGCCCTGCCGAGCCTTGTCCGCTGTGCGCAGCACAAGGCTGCTCCCTGAACTCTGCCGACGAGCGTCCTGCGAGGCGGCGTCGCTTGCGTTGAAATTCTTCTTCTTGTCGGCAGGCTTGTTTTCACCCCAAAACCGAAACGTGGCGCCGTGCGCCACAATCCTTCAAATACTGAACTATTTTCCGTCCGGCGAAATATCGTCGCGGCTTAATTCGCAATCTTTGAGAATCTGCGCAAGCAACCCGCGGCCGATAGTTTCGCCACGGTGAACAGGAACAACCGTGCAGCGTCCGTCAAGGTGACGTAGATAATGGTGACTCCCCTTTATCCTGATGACGCTAAATCCAAACTTGCCGAGGATACGGATAAGCTCGGTTCCCTTGAGCGTTGGCAGCCTGCTCATGCCATTACAGAAACCCGCTGAACACCGATAAACTCATTGTTAACCGGCTCATCGCCAACCTCTAGGCACAGTTCAATGGCTTCTTTAATGCGACTCACCAATTCATCCAGAGATTTGGCCTGGGTATGGCACCCTTTTAACGATGGAACCGATGCCACAAAATAGCCATCTGCATCCCGCTCGATAACCACATTGAATTCACGCATCTTACTTGGCCTTTCTCAAGTGACTGGTTTACTCCAAATCACCACTTCGCGTCAAACATACCATTGGCCAAGCCTGTTTGCACAGCTCGTTGACCCAACATCATAATTGGCGCCTTGGCGTCGAAAATGGGTTCTTCGTAAAATTTTATGGAATGAATTGGCTCTGACCTCAAAAATTTGGTGGCTCAGCCGTCTTGCTACATATTAAAGAACGGCAGGATTTCTTAATTAATCTCTCGATAGCGTTGGGATTTGGTGTGCTGCGCCCTCCGCTCCGCGAGAATGGGCCTCCCATAGCTCGTCGGAGCGGAGTGGAGGGCGGGGCGGTGCGATGCCGTAATTACCATAAAATTCTACGAAGAACCCGAAAATGGCTCATTTTTCGGTTTTTGGGGTGTTTTGGGGCATTTTTGGGACGATTTGAGCGATTTTCTGACGCAAAAATGGTTTTGGAGCGTTCGGAGCGATTTTCGGGCGAAAAAATGATTTTTGGGGGCTCATTTCGGGAATTAGGAAAAACGGTTCCTCGCTAATTCCAGTGGCCAGAGTCCGGAAAATGGTTCAGTTTCAGGGGCATGACAACACCGGAAAAATTGTGTAGTGAACTGTTGGGATTAGGCGATGTATGGTGGCCATGCTCTACTTCGTTGCTGGAAAACTACCCTCACCCGCCATGCTCAGCCACTGAAAACAGCGAGGAACCGGAAAAACCAGCCGGCCTCAGCGAGACCGGCCACAGCGCCTGCGAGGCGAGATATTTTTCGTTTTTTGCGCCCGTTTGCGTCTTTGGCGCCGTTTGCGTTGAAATTCTTGATCCTTGGCGGCTTGGCGAGATTTCTTGCCCTCTATAGCCGCGGACGGTGGACGCGGGGCTTTTTCCGGACACCGGCCTCACCGAGGCCGGCCACAGCGCCTGCGGCGCGAGATATTTTTTCATTTTTTTGCGCCCGTTTGCGTCTTTGGTGCCGCTTGCGTTGAAATTCTTCTTGGTGCTTGAAATCCTCGACAACCTCCAAACCGCCCTCGACCACTTTCAAACCATCTCCGAAGCCCTCACCAAAACCTGAATATTGAAGTCATTTTTCTTGTTCGGGATTGGATTGTAGGGCCGGAACGGTCGAAGACCTTCCAGCCTTTTCCGGCGGGAAGGCCTCTTTCCCCAACCATTCCCGCCCTTCAAAAAAGCGAATCAGCAAAATTGTTGGGCGTCCCAATACGGAACGCGAGAAACAGCCGGGCGCCCGGTGTGAAATCTTAGCGGCGTGGCTTGTCTTCGCCCCCTCGCTCCTCATCCTCCAAACCCCTTGGATGCTCGCCAAACATGGCCCGCCCTATCATGCTCCAGTTCAAAACGGCGGCTTGCACATCCGACTCCCCCGCTTGGGGAAGCGCCGGCTCCCGCCGAAGCAAAAGCACATCCACCAAGGCGGAAACCAACACCGCATCTGTTTTATCGCTTGTTTCGTTGTACTCCGCCGGATCGCGATTTACATCCGCCCTAACCATCCTCCACCCACGATTTTCCAGAACAAAGCGCACCACATAAATGCAGAAGCCCGTCCAACTGCGGTGAAAGTATAGCGTGCCCTCTTCCCAATAAATAAACCATTTGTCTTCCATTTGCTCCGGCACCACCCCCCGTTGAATCAGCTCCATCTCTTCTTCTGAAAACAAGCGATCCAACGCAATCGTCGTCCTCTTCGCCGGAAGCTCCTCCCTCGACCAATCCCTTGCCCTCGCCGCTCTCATGTTGCACCTCTCCATCCATCCATAAAAAACAACACCCGTAAGCTCTTGCTCAATCTCTCCATTCTTCTTACCCAAGGCATTTGAGTCCAGAAAATTGACGTTTTAGCGTCAAAAACGGCTAATTTCCCGGGTTTTGAGGCCTTTTTTAGGTGTTTTGGGGCATTTTGGGGGTATTTTTGGCAATTTTCGGGCAAAAAAATGGTTTCGGGTGTCGCATTTCGGGAGCCAGGAAAAATCAGCCAGCCTCAGCGTGACCGGCTACAGCGCCTGCGGCGCGAGATATTTTTTCTTTTTTTTGCGCCCGTTTGCGCCTTTTCCGTCGCTTGCGTTGAAATTCTTTGCCTTGGCGCTTGGCTGGGCAGCCGGAGCAGCCCGCCGGGGATACACCCCTGGCCTACAAAGAAGCGACCGTTTACTGTAGCTGCGGACGGTGGCCGCGGAGCTTTTTCCAGACACCGGCCTCACCGAGGCCGGCTACAGTAAGGCCATGCCTAGCCTTGCCCGCTGTGCGCAGCACAATGCTACTCCCTGAACTCTGAACCCTGCCGACGAGCATCCCGCGAGGCGGCAGCCGCGACAAATTTTCAGGCATTACGGCCATGTCGTGCTAGCTCAGCCATGATTTCTTCAAGACCATGCAAGCGATAGCGTTGGCAGGTGGTCATAATATCATGAAGGTCAGCACCCGGGTTGTGCCGCAACAACTCCAAAATATCTGCCTTTGATTTAAGTCCGCCGGCATACAGCTTGAGGGCAACCAATTGTGGCAGCGGCGCCAGCTTAAGAGCGCTGCCCGGACGCAAAAGCATCGTGGAATCTCGAATGGCGTCTTGAATCACCGCGGGGAAGCGATCGCAAAAATTAACGATTTGCACCACCCCAAAACCGCCCGAAACATTGACCACGCCGCCCAAAGGGGCGTCCGCGTCAGGCGCGCTAAGTTCGGCAGTCAAACCCGCAGCGTTAAGCGACTCCGTCACCTTCTGCAAAACAGGAAGCGCCGCGCTCACGCCAATATCAATACCCTGAGTATGCCGCACATAATGGTGCGCCGCCAGTGCCACTGCGCCAATCACAACCGAATCAACATTGTGTTGCTTCAGGATGGCAACCACCTGTTCCGCAGCTTGCAATATCGGCAACAATTTTCTCATAAAATCAGGGCTCCGTATCGCCGATAACAGGATTAAGCCAGGCAAACTGTTCTTTCATCGTTAGCGCTTCCTCGATGCGTGCCTCAATGGACAAGCTTTGCAACCGCGCCAACTCCCGGGCAAACGATTGGTCCGCACTAACACTGGGAATCATCGTCGGGAAACCAGGCTGTGTTGAAGCTGCGCCAACTTCCTGATCTTTGACTACTTTGAATCCCTGCGTAATTTTTCGCCTACTCGTCATGGCCTCTTTTTTATTGCCGATCATTGCGGCATGTCATATTCGCGCTTCAAACGCCTTGCTCAATATCGTCATTCTGCTTGGTCGCGACGTTTGCGTCCAGCCAGAATCAGTCATCAGCACAGGGGGAAGATGGTTGCAGGTTACAGGTTGCAGGTTACAGGTTAAAGGTTGCAGGTTTCAGGAAGACAGCCGGAACAGCCCGCCGGGGATTACAACCCCGGCCTACAAAGACGTGGCTGTTTACTGTAGCCGCGGACGGTGGCCGCGGGGCTTTTTCCGGACACCGCCTCAACGAGGCCGGCTACAAAAAGGCCATGCCGAGCCTTGTCCGCTGTGCGCAGCACCTGCATGCGGAGGATTTCTTGCGAATTTTGGCGGGGCTGTTGCGCCGTCGCAAGGCGACGGTGGGGCCAGGGTTCAGAAGTCAGAGGAAGCCACCGGGCCGACAGCCCCGCGTTCAGCGAGCGCGGCAACAGTAAGGCCCTGCCGAGCCTTGCCCGCTGTGCGCAGCACAAGGCTGCTCCCTGAACTCTGAACCCTGAACCCTTTAAAAAAGTGTCCGCGAAGGCGTTGGGGTTCTGGGGGGCGCGGGCTAGTACAGGTCTTTATTGACGTTTTGGGTGATGGTGGTGGTGGTGCGACGCCAACCGCGCACCATTCCGGCCAGCCATTGCCAAATGAACCATCCCAACAGCGCGACCGAAATCCATCCTGCGATTGTCAACGCGAGTTCCATCAGATTATCTCCGGTTGTTCAGCTTGCACGATGTCCGGCAGCGTAGCCGCTTCCTGGTGAGCCGTCAATGCGCAGTCTGCCGCAACCAACTAGACGCCGTAGGTGGTGGACGCGGTGGTGCCTCCCCGCCCCGTCCAGTTGGTGTGGAAGAATTGGCCCCGCGGCTTGTCCACGCGTTCATAGGTGTGGGCGCCGAAGTAATCGCGCTGGGCCTGCAAGAGATTGGCCGGCAACCGGGCGCTGCGGTAGGCGTCGTAGTAGCTCAAAGCGGTGCCGATGGCGGGCAGGGGGATGCCTGCTTCCGCGGCAGCCCGGACCACCCGCCGCCATGCCGCTTGCGTTTGGCCGACGACATCACGGAAATAGGGCGCCAAAAGCAGATTGGCCAGCGCGGGTTCGGCATCGAAGGCTTCCTTGATTTTGCCCAAAAAGCGCGCGCGGATAATGCAGCCGCCGCGCCACAGGAGGGCGATATCGCCGAAGTTCAGGTTCCACCCGTGCTCGGCGGAGGCCGCGCGCAAGAGTTGATAGCCTTGGGCATAAGAACAAATTTTGGCGGCGTGGACGGCCTGTTCCAAGTCGGCCACAAAAGCAGCACGGTCCACGGTGATTTTTCCATTCGGCCCCGGCAAAATAGCAGCGGCGGCAACCCGTTCTTCCTTGATGGCCGACAAGCAACGCGCAAACACGGCTTCGGCAATTTGCGGAATACCCACGCCAAGGTCCAGCCCCGCTTGCGAGGTCCATTTGCCCGTGCCCTTTTGGCCGGCGGCATCCAAAATCATATCCACCAAGGGGCGGCCGGTTTCATCATCCACCTGGGTCAGGATGTCGGCGGTGATTTCAATCAGGTAGGAATCCAACGCGCCGGCATTCCATTGCTTGAACACCGCGCCCATTTCGGCAGGGGTCATGCCCAAGCCGACGGACAGCAAATGGTAGGCTTCGGCGATGAGCTGCATGTCGCCATATTCAATGCCGTTGTGCACCATTTTGACGAAGTGACCGGAACCATCGGGCCCCAGCCATTCGCAGCAGGGGGTGCCATCGTCCACCTTGGCGGCAATGGCTTGAAAAATGGGTTTGAGGTGAGGCCAGGCCGCCGCGTGGCCGCCGGGCATAATGGACGGGCCGGTCAGCGCACCCTCTTCACCGCCAGACACACCCGCGCCAACGTAGAGCAGGCTGTTCGCTTCCGCCGCCGCGCAACGCCGGATGGTATCGGGGTAATGGCTGTTGCCTCCATCAATGAGGATATCGCCCGGCTCCAGCAGCGGGATCAGTTCGGCGATCAGGTCATCCACCGGTTTTCCAGCGCGCACCATCATCATGATTTTGCGCGGTCGGGCCAGCGCCCGGACCAACTCCGCCGGTCTGTGGCAGCCGATCAGGTTTTTGTCTTTGCCGCGACCGCCAAGGAAGGCATCCACCTTGGCTACTGTCCGGTTGTAGCAGGCCACGGTGAAGCCCTTGTTCTCCATGTTGAGAATCAGGTTCTCGCCCATTACGGCGAGACCCACCACGCCAATATCCGCCAATGCCTTCATGCTCCGCGTCCTTTCAAATCCAGCAGCCGTCTTCGCCGCAGCCCAAGCGCCATTCGTGGTCATCGCGCGCCAGCAGTTCATCGGCGGCGGCGGGGCCCCACGATTTGCGCGGGTAGATATGCAACGGCGAGCGTTCAGGGTGCTCCTCCCAACCGGCCAAAATGGGGTCAATCAACCGCCAGGCAATTTCGATGCCGTCGGCCCGGGCGAACAGCGAGGCGTCGCCCTTGATGGCATCCAGCAGGAGGCGTTCATAGGCATCGGGCAGGACGATGTCCGGGAACGCCTTGCGGTAGCTGAAATCCATGTTGGCCGAGCGTGATTCGGCGATGGTATCGGGCACCTTGGTTTCGAAGCGCAGGTGCACCCCTTCTTCCGGCTGAATACAAATGGAGAGCATGTTGGGGGTGAAACTTTGGTTGCGCGCCAAGCCGAACATGACATCCGGCGGCGCCTGGAATTCCACGATGATGGAGCTGCCGCGCGCGGCCATGGCCTTGCCGGAACGCAGATAAAACGGCACGCCCTGCCAACGCCAGTTGTCAATGTAGAGTTTCAACGCGGCATAGGTCGGGGTTTGCGAGTCGGGTGCCACTCGCGCGGCCTCGCGATAGCCCTCATATTGGCCGCGCACGGCATCTTCGAGCCGGATGGCGCGGATATTGCCCAGTACCTTGGCTTTCTCGTTGCGCACCGCGTTGGCATCCAGCGAAGCGGGCGGTTCCATGGTCACCAGCGAAAGCAATTGCAGCAGGTGGTTCTGGAACATGTCGCGCACCACGCCGGCCTGATCGTAATAGCCACCGCGAGTGCCTACATCCACATCCTCGGCCACGGTGATTTGGATGTTGGAAATGTAGCGCCGGTTCCACACCGGCTCGAACAGCGTGTTGGCAAAACGCAGGAACAGGATGTTTTGCGCGGTTTCTTTGCCGAGATAGTGATCAATGCGGTACACCTGATGTTCCCGGAACGACTGGTGCACCCGGTGGTTCAACGCGACGGCGGAAGCGAGATCATGCCCGAAGGGTTTTTCGATGATGATCCGCCGCCAGCCTTCGGTTTCGGCCGTCATGTTGGCGGCGGCCAGATAGTCGCAGGCGGGGCCATAGAACTCCGGCGCGGTGGCCAGATAATAGAGGCGGTTGGCGGGCTTGCCTTCAATCTCGCGCAACCGCCGATCCACCTCGTGGTAATCTTCCGGCACTTCCAGGTCGCCCCGCACGTAGCGGATGCGCGGCGCAAACTCGGCCCACGCCTTTTCATCGAAGGGGCCGCCATAGCGGCGCACGCCCTCGCGCAGGTGTTCGCGGAAAAAATCATCGCTCCAGTCGCGACGCGCCACGCCAACGATCCGTGTGCGGTCCCACAAGCGCCCTTTTTTACGGTTGTGGAACAGCGCGGGGATCAACTTGCGCTGGGTCAAGTCGCCGGTGGCGCCAAAAATGACGATGGTGGTGGCTTCCGCCTGGGGAATCTCATTACTCATGATGGGACTCGCTGGTTGGTTGTTCCGCTGCTTGCTCATCAATAAACCATTCACAGGGGCCAGCGGTCAAATGCACACGTTGCGCCGGCAACAAATCCCCGTTTGCTACGGCGCGGACCTTCTGCACGACGCGGGCCTTGTCCCGGCCCATGGCCACAAACAAGGCCTGCCGCGCGTGGTTCAGGACCGGCAGCGTCAACGTCACGCGGGTTGGTGGCGGCTTGGGCGACTGCCACACCGGCGCGGCCCAGTGCACCATTTCCGTCAAGACCGGATTACCCGGGAATAACGATGCCGTATGTCCATCCCCCCCCACCCCCAGCAAAATGACATCAAACCGCGGCCATGCGTCGCCATCCGCGGCAAATTCGCGGCGCAGCGCCGCCTCGTAAGCACGCGCGGCTTCCTCCGGCAGCAGCGTGCCATCCACAGGAAAAATCTGATCTGCGGGGATGGGGACATCATCCAAAAACTCAGCGCGGGCAGCGCCGTAGTTGCTGTTGGGGTCATCCGCGGCCACGCAGCGTTCATCTGCCCAATACACCCGCCAGGCCCCCCAGTATGCATTCAACTCCGGCAGCAAGCGGAATCCCGCCGCCAGCCGCAGCATGGCGGAGCCGCCAGACAACGCGATGCGGAACCGCCCGCGCTCCTGCACCGCAGTTGCCGCGGCCGATGCCACCCGCCGCGCCAGCGCCGGGGACAGCTCGGTTGGCCCGCGAAACACATGAAACTGGTGTGCCGGGTTGTTCATCGTCTACATCCTCTCATCGCCTCAAGAGCCGCATGATTCGCCACAACCCTCACCATTCCCGTGCCACCAGCGCCTGCCAATCCTGTTGGTAATTGTTGTGCCAAACCTTGTTGACCGGATCAAAGAAGCAAAAGGCCACATTCCACTTGGCCGAGGATGGAGTGGGGAATGTGGCCTTCCACAATCCGGTGGTGGCATCCTTTTCCATCGGCACATCCATCAGAAAATCCGCAAAATTATCACGTCCGACATGAACACTGATTTGCTGCGCATCGGCCAACGGGCCGCCGGCGGCGTTGTACCACACGGTGCAATCCTCACCCCGCACCGGGAAAATCGGTTCCACGCGCACATGGCGGTGCGCCTTGTATTCCGCGCGGTCGAACACCGTTCCGTCCGTCGCGGTTGCCGCCAACTGAATCCGGTCGCCGGCCACGTTGAATTGCACAAAGTGATACAGGCTGGTGGCGAATAGGAGATTCTCGTGCTTTTCCGGCACCCAGTACAGGCGACCGCCACCACCGCCACTCACCAGATAATTCACGCCGGCCAGCGGCTTGGTCCGCTGATAGGTGTGGGCGTGGCCGTTCAGCACCAAGTCTGCCTCGTAACGGGTAAATAACGGCACCCACCACTCCCGCACCTGCTCCTGCCCCTCCCGCTCGCCATACGAAAACGGCGGGCGGTGGAATGCCGGAATGACCCAGGTAATCTCCGGATCATACGCCGCGCCTTGCAGCTCTCGCGCCAGCCAGGCGATGCGGCTGGGGATTTGCTCTTCCACCGAATCCAGCATGACAAACCGGATCGGCCCCACATCCAGCACGTAATCATGGTGGCTCGGCAGCTCGAACAACCGGTGCCAGAACGAGTCCGGATTTTCCGGCTCATCATGGTTGCCGGTCACCACCTGAAATACAAAGTGGGCTAGTTCCGGCTCCGTGCAGTCAAAAAACAACTGCCAGCTCTGCACGCCGTTGGCATAGTCCGAGGAATAACGCGAATCGCCCAAATCGCCGGTGGACAGCACGAAATCCGGATTGGCCCGCACCACGGCTTGCGCCACCTGTTTGGCCGCCTCCACATTGATCCCCCCTTGTAAATCGTTGTGCAGCGCAAAGGTGAATGGCGTGGTCTTGTCGGCCGGCGCCGTCCAAAAACGCCCCTCAGCTTGATAGCCGTCCCACGAAGCCAGCCGGTAGCGGTAATGCGTCCCCGGTTCCAAATCCCGCAGGGTGAATACATGACGCCGCACCGGCTGTTCTTGGGCCACATGCTGCCAGATAGCGCCGTCAGTTGAATATTCCACCCAGGCGGGTTCTGCCGCCGATCTCTCCCAAGCCAAGGTGACACTAGTCCGCGGGTCTTCCGTCCATGTGGCCATCACCGGTAAATCCCATGCGCGTTCTGCGGCTCTTGTCACAACCGCTGCCCACGCCGCAAACACCCACAACCAACGTGCAATTTTCATGGTCATCACGCTACCGCACCCCTGCCCGTTTGGCAAAACCAACTTCCGGCTTCCAGCCTTGCGCCGCCGCCCGCAATGCCGTAGCGTGTGACCACGATGTCTGCATCTCCTCAAGAATTTGATTTTTGGTACGCGGTCAACAACACCGAAGTCGTCATGCCCCCGCGGGGCCGTTTGGAAACCTTTGGCTCCACGCTCATCCATTATTGGCTGGTGACCGAGCTGATGGACGCCATCGGGCAGGTACGCATCCGCGAGGGGCGCATCCAATCGTTCCGGCCAGAAATCCTCACGCCGCAGAGTTTCAGCGAATCGCCGCTGGAGGGTTTTCAGGAGGAACAGGCGGAAGATTTCATCCGCTGGCTGCGCGAGCACGAATCCGACTTCATGTTGTTGAAATACGGGTTCCGCATCCGGCATGAGACGGTCACCGAGTCCATCGTGCATGATTCAATTGAAAACGTGGTGGACCGGGTCCACACCGATTTGAAGGGTCGGCAGGATCCGCTTTCCGCCCTGGTGCGCGGCGTGGATGAACCGTGGGAGGTCTGCCTGCTCAAGCTGCTGGTGGAGGTGGTGCGGCGTTCTGCGCCGGGCAACGCGCGTGACCTGCGCGCGGACCCGGACGGCTCGCGCCATGAGATTGAGGCCGCCTTCCGCCGCGCGGCCAACAACCGCGCCCAACTGGCGCCGCTGGCCGCGCTGCTGAACCGCTTGGGCAAATTCAAGGACTACGAGGATCGTTTCTATGCCCTCGTGCGTTCATTGCCCCGCTAACCTGCGCCCCACCCCATGCCGCCGACTGACGTGCCACCGCCTCTTGTGATCCGGGCGCTGCGCAAAGTGCTGCCCTTGGTAACCTTCCTGTTTTGTGCGGCGTTGATTTGGGCGTTGCATCGCTGGTTTCCCGATGCGCAATGGCAGTTTCCCCATGCAAGACGCATCGCCCGGTTGTTGGCCGTCGCCGGCAGCGGGCTGGGCTTCGGCGGCATCTTGGCGTTTCTACGCGCCCGCACGAGTCTGTTGCCGAATCACCCGGAGCGCGCCGCGACATTGGTCACCACGGGCATCTACCGCGTGAGCCGCAATCCGATGTATGTCGGCCTGCTGCTGGTGCTGATTGCGGAAGTGGTTTATATGAATACCATTCCCGGTGTGATGGCCCTGCCGCTTTTTGTGGCGGTACTCCAGCGCTGGCAAATCCGCCCGGAAGAGGAAGCTCTGCGCGCCAAGTTTGGCGCGGACTACGCCGTTTATGCACGGCGCACACGCCGCTGGCTCTGAGCCCCCCCTTCCCGCACTGTGGGGTTAGAGCATATCCTCGAAAACGAGGTATTCCTTCTCGTGCATCCCCAGACTGCGCAGGATATCTTGCGCCGAGCGGAAATCCTTGTGGACGTAGGAACGGAAGCCGCACACATTACCG
>MWEZ01000010.1 GCA_002071335.1 Verrucomicrobia bacterium ADurb.Bin018 | reverse complement strand
TTTCAGGCGCGAGAGCGACCCGAACGGCTCGATGCGGCCGTTGCGCAGATAGAACTGGCCCTCGGTGATGTAGCCGGTATTATCGGGAACCGGGTGGGTCACGTCATCGCCCGGCATGGTGGTGACGGCCAAAATGGTAATGGAGCCCGCGCCCTCGAAATCCACCGCCTTTTCGTAGCGGGCGGCCAACTGCGAATAGAGGTCGCCGGGATACCCGCGGTTGGAGGGAATCTGCTCCATGGTGATGGCGATTTCCTTGAGCGCGTCGGCGAAGCTGGTCATGTCCGTCAGCAGCACGAGCACGCGCTTGTTTTGCAGCGCGAACTGCTCGGCCACCGCCAGTGAGATATCCGGCACCATCTGGCATTCCACCGTCGGGTCCGCCGCGGTGTGAATAAACAGAATCGAGCGCGAGAGCGCGCCGTGCGCTTCCAGCGTGTCACGGAATTGGAGGTAGTCGTCGTGCTTCAGCCCCATACCGCCCAAGATGATGATATCCACCTCGGCTTGCAGGGCAATGCGCGCCAGCAGCTCGTTGTAGGGCTCGCCCGCCGCGGCAAAAATCGGCAGTTTTTGCGATTCCACCAGCGAGTTGAATACGTCAATCATCGGGATGCCCGTGCGCACCATTTTGCGCGGGATGATGCGCTTGGCGGGGTTCACCGACGGCCCGCCGATGGCAATGCGGTTTTCGTCGAGTTCCGGACCGTTGTCGCGCGGCTGGCCGGAGCCGTTGAACACGCGCCCCAGCAGCGCATCCGTGAAGGATACATCCATCTTGTGCCCCAGAAAGCGCACTTGGCCATCGGTGGCAATGCCGCGGCTGCCCGCGAACACCTGCAAATACACCTTGTCGTGATCCAGCCGGATCACCTGCGCCAGCGAAGTTCCCAGCGTGCCAACCACCTGTGCCAGTTCACCGTTGGCCACGCCCTCGGCGCGCACGGTGATGACGTTGCCCGCAATTTGCTCGATGCGATGATAAATCTTATGCATTGTCCGAAACCTCCGCCAACATCGCGTCAATCCGCTGTTCCAACTGTTTGAACTCCGCCGAATCCATCGTCACCAGGTTCCAGTCCTTGGTCACCGACGTCAATTGCAGGAACCACTTGCGCGCTGCATCCTTGTCCGGGAAGAACACCTTGGCCTCCAGGATGGCGTGGATTTTGGCGAACACATATTGCTGCCGGTCGGCGCCCGTGGCCGCATCCACGTCGTGGAAGCTGTTCTGCTGCAGGTAGGCCGCGTCAAGGAACTCGCTCTTCAGATACACCACAAAATCCTCGATGCTGGTGCCTTCTTCGCCGACGACCTTCATCATCTGGTTGACTTCGTTGCCCTGCCGCAACAGCCGGCGCGCCTGCGCTACCTGCTGCGTATCCACCACACCGGGATACTTGCTCCAACTGTCCAACGGATGGATGGCCGGATAACGCCGCGCGTCGGAGCGCTCGCGGTTCAGGCCGTGGAAGGCGCCCACCACTTTCAGAGTGGCCTGCGTGACGGGTTCATCAAAGTTGCCGCCCGCCGGCGAGACCGTCCCGCCGATGGTCACCGAACCGGTTTGGCCATCGCGCAGTTTGACGACACCCCCGCGCTCGTAGAACGCGGCAATCACCGATTCGAGATAGGCCGGGAAGGCTTCTTCGCCGGGAATTTCCTCAAGGCGGCCGCTCATCTCGCGCAGCGCCTGCGCCCAGCGACTGGTGGAGTCAGCCAGCAGCAGGACGTTCAGCCCCATCTGCCGGTAGTATTCCGCGATCGTCACCGCCGTATAAACCGATGCTTCGCGCGCGGCCACAGGCATGGATGACGTGTTGCAAATGATCAGCGTGCGCTCCATCAGGCTGCGCCCCGTGCGCGGGTCGGTCAGCTCGGGAAATTCGCGCAGTGTTTCCACCACTTCGCCGGCGCGCTCGCCGCACGCTGCCACAATCACAATATCCACATCCGCATGGCGGCTGGTGATTTGCTGCAGTACGGTTTTGCCCGCGCCGAACGGCCCCGGGATGCAATACACCCCGCCGCGGGCCACCGGGAAAAACGTGTCAATCACGCGCACCTTGGTCACCAGCGGTTCCACTGGGCGCAGGCGCTCGGCGTAGGCCCGGATGGGCACCTTGACGGGCCATTCCTGCATCATGGTCACGGCCACTTCTTCGCCGCGCTCCCCTTTCAGCTTGGCCACCACGTGCGTGACGGGGTAGGAACCCGCCGGCGTGGTATCCACCACTTTCCATTTTCCTGTCAGCCGGAACGGCACCATGATGCGGTGCTGGAAGATGCCTTCCGGCACGGTGCCGAGAGTATCGCCCGCCTGCACTTCATCGCCGCGGCGCGCCTGGGGGGTATAGTCCCACTTGGTTTCGCGGTCCAGCGCCTTCAGGTAGGTGCCGCGCTGCAAGAAAAACCCGCACTGCTCCGCCAGCTTCGGCAGCGGATTTTGGAGACCGTCGTACACCTGCGCCAGCAGGCCGGGGCCCAACTCCACCGCCAGCAGGTTGCCGCTGAACTCCACGGGATCGCCCACCTTCAGCCCGGTGGTGTCCTCAAACACTTGCAGTTCCGCGTTGGCGCCGCGGATGCGGATGACCTCGGACTTCAACATGATGTCGCCCGTGCGCGCGTAGCCCACTTCGCTCTGCGTCACCGGCTGGTCAAATTGCACCGTGATCAGGTTGCCGTTGATTCCTACAATTTTACCCACGTTTTCGCTCATCTTCGACCGCCTTCGCTATTTGAAACTTGCCGCGCCACTTTGGGCCGCATTTTCCTCCAAGGTAGAAACCAGTTGTTCCAGCCGTTCCCGGCCGGCCTCGTCAGTCATGGCCGCCCATCGTGCCGTCAGCATGATTTTGACGCCGAACGCCAACACTGCCGGCAGCCCGTAGGCATCCGCGCCGACCAACTCGTCGGCCAATTTCCAGCGCGCCAAATCCAGCCCCATTTCCCGGGCGAGCGGGCTGGGCTTGGCGAGGGCATCGGCCACTTCCTTGTCCAGCCACACCGCGTAGCCCGGGTGGCTCTTGAGGAACGACTTGGCCTCCACGCCGAGTTTGCCGCCGCGCATTTTGGCCGCCGTATTGCGGATTTGCGCGTCCCCGCCCGCCCACGCGCGCGCGAATGCCGTGCGCCCTTGCGCCGCCTGCCCAGCCAGCAGCAAATCCAGTTCCGCCAAGTCCGGCGCGCTCAACACGCCCTGGCATTTGAAGCGGAAATCCGCCGGCGAAAAAGGCGGCGCCGTGCCCAGCGTCAGCGTCGGCAGCGAGGCCACCAAATAGTGGTACATCCCCATCGGTGAGTCCTAGCCCGCCGCCTTCTTGACAATCTGCCCCAGCTCCGGCCGCAGGAAATGGGCCAGCGATTCCGCAATGGCCTCTTTCGTGAAATCGTGGAAAACCTGCCCGCCCTTGGCGCCCACGCGGAATCCCTTGAACACTTCCTTGCTGCTTTCGATCTGAATGCCGGCCGCCAGCTTGTCCTGATATTCCTTGGCAAAGTAGGCCCGCACCGCAGCGGCATCCGCCTCGCCCAGCATCGCCACGATGCCCCCCTCGCCGCCGTTCTGCGCATACGCCTCGGCCAGTTTCAACAGCATTTGCGCCATTAGCTCCGGCGAGAGCGCCGCGCCGACCTTGGCATCCACAATGCCCCCCACCACATCGCCCACCGCGCCGCCGATGCTGATCAGCAAATCGCGCGCCGCCTGCTGCAGCGTGGCCCGGCCGCGCTCGGCAAAGGCTGCGGCATCCTGCTCCGCTTTCGTCACCAAATCCTTGGCCTGCTTTTGGGCCTCGGCCACAATGGTCGCCGCCTTCTGCTTGGCTTCCGCCACCAGCGCGTCGGCGGCTTGGGCTCCGGACTCCACCCCTTCCTTGCGGATACGTTCGATCAGATGTTGCAGTTCTTCAGCCATGGTTTTCCTTTGCTCCACAAAATACTAAACGCATGGGCAGGATAACTACCCCCGCCGCTCGTTTCAATCTCAAAACCGCCGCCGCGCCGAAACGCTTACGATTCGCTCTCCGGGAACGGCTCCGCCGCCACCGTACCGTCAGCCTTTTTGACCAATAACTCGATCTTGCGTTCCACCTCATTCAGTTTAGAAGAGCAAAGTTTGACCAGCTTCTGGCCCTCCTCGAACGCCGCCACCATTTTCTCCAGACCTAGTTTGCCGCTTTCCATCTCCGCCGCGATTTTTTCCAGGCGCGCCAGTGCGTCCTCGAAGCTTGGTGTTTTGGCTGTTTTTTCCGTCATGGGTTTCTCCTTCGGTGGCCGTCACGGTGGACAACACCGCGCCGGCTGCCAGCTCTGTTTTCAAGATCATGCCCGGTTGGACTTCGCTGGCCGCGCGCAGCAATCGGCCATCCGGCAGCCGGGTCAGGCTATAGCCGCGGGTCAGCACCGCCTTGGGGTTCAGCAGGCGCAATTGCGCCTGCGCGTGCTGCAGCGCGCGGCTGCTTTCCGCGAGGCGCAACCGCATGGCCAATTCCATCCGGTGCGCGCTGGTCTCGGCTCGTTGGCGAACCAGTTGTGGCAGGCCGGCCAGCGCGTTGTGCAGCCGTACGCCCAGATAGTCCACCGTCTGTTGCCGCTGGCGCACCACTTGCAGCGGATCGCGCAGGATGGGTGTCCGCGCCGCGCGGTCGAGGCGGTTGCGCCATGCCAACACGGCCGCCTGCGCGCCGAGGCCGAGCCGCCGCGCGGCATCCGCCACGCGCCGCTCCAGCTCCGCCTTGCTCTTCACCACCATTTCGGCGGCGGCGCTGGGTGTCGGCGCCCGGACATCCGCGGCCAAGTCGCTTAACGTCCAGTCAATCTCGTGCCCGACCGCCGAAATCACTGGAATCCGCGAGCGAACGATTGCCCGCACCACGATTTCCTCATTAAAGCACCATAAATCTTCGAGGCTGCCGCCCCCCCGCCCCACAATCAGCACATCCAGCCCGCCGCGTTCATTCAGCAAATCAATTGCCGCCGCGATTTCTTCCGCGGCCCCCGCCCCTTGCACACGCACCGGCGCCACCACCACGTGCAGATTGCCGAAACGACGTTTCAACACTTGCAGAATATCGCGGATAGCCGCGCCGGTGGGCGAAGTTACCACGCCTACATGTTGCGGCAGCGCGGGCAGCGGGCGTTTACGCTCCAAGGCAAACAAGCCCTCCGCTGCGAGTTTTTTCTTCAGCGCTTCAAGACGCAGCATCAGCTCACCTTCGCCGGCAGCCTCCAGTTTGCGCAACACAATCTGGTAATCGCCGGCGGCCTCATACACCGTGATCTGTCCGTAGCCGCGCACTTGCAGGCCATCCTTCAGCGGTAGGCTCACCCCCGCCAAGGCGCTGCGGAACATCACTGCGCGCAATTGGCTCGTGGCATCCTTGAGCGTGAAGTACGCATGCCCCGACGCCGGTCGCCGCAAATTGGAAATCTCGCCCTCCACCCACACGCTGCCAAATGCGCCCTCCAACGTGCCCTTGATGCGCCGCGTCAGCTCGGACACCTTCCAAACTTGCCGCGCGGGCTGCTCGCCCGGCATGGCCGGCGGTGATGCTGCAAACAAATCGCTCATCCCTTCACCACGAAATCGGCGCGTTGAACTCTTCCAATTCCTCCGGTGAATAATCCGGGGAAACCATCTTCATCCGGCCCACCTTCAGCCGCGCCCTTGCGCCACTCCGCAGGTCTTTCACTTCCAGATCCCCAATCATGTAAATCTGGCGGAGTTTTTTGACCGACTTGACCTCAAACCGTTTACACGCGCGTCCATCCAGCCAAGCCTCGCCACGCACCACCGCGTTATAGGCCGGCGCTACCCATAGCCGGACGTACGACCACCCTGCGCCGTATTCCGGCGGACAGGGAATCTCAATGATTTGACAATCCCAACGCCGCGCCACTTTTTCGGTGCCGACAATCTTGGGGTTCGGCCACCAGAAGTACGAGAAACTCAACTCCATCCAACTGATGACGCTGCCCTCAATCGGCCCAAACAAGTCTGGCAGCTCCGCCGGCTGCGGCGGGTCGCCCACGGCGTAGGCAAATTCCGCCCGGCCGTCGGCCAGCGCCACGGTCATCTCCGCCAGCGTTCCGCCGAAGGCATCTAATAAAGTATAATGCGCCGTCCGCCCATCGCCCTGCGGCACCAGCCGCGCTTCCGCCCGCACGGTTTTGATGGTCTTGCCGTTGGGGTTCACCACCTGAAGCGCCGCTTCCAATTCCAGCGGCACATCGGGCATCGAGCGCCGGACCAGCGCCATTTGTTGCTCC
Source organism: Verrucomicrobia bacterium ADurb.Bin018 (assembly GCA_002071335.1). Lineage (GTDB taxonomy): Bacteria > Verrucomicrobiota > Kiritimatiellia > CAIQIC01 > Lenti-01 > CAZNGD01. Next base: position 23,085 of record MWEZ01000010.1, on the reverse strand, counting down.
GCCGCCAGATCGGCCCCCCGCGCCGGCGCCAGCGCCAGCCCCCCGGCCAACACGATCCATAAAGTTGCCCGCCAACGGTTTTTCATGCGCCCCATCCTAGGCGAGCGCCCCGCCTGCCGCAAATGTTTTCGCCCACGCGCGCCTCGGCCATTGACTTTCCCGCGCGCACCATGATAAACAGCGCAACCTTTGTGTAGCTCCGGAGGCGTCTTCGGAAGCAAGCAAGATGAACAGCTAACGTGTGAGGTGCACCATGGCGACCAAAAAGAAAGCAGCAAAAAAGGCCCCCGCTAAAGCGCGCCCCGCGCGCCCCGCACCCAAAAAGTCCGCCAAAAAATCCGCTGTGAAAAAACCCGCAGCCAAGAAGATTGTGGCCAAGAAGCCAGCACCGAAGAAAGCAGTAGCCAAGAAAGTCGCGGTCAAAAAGCCCGCGGCGAAGAAAGCACCCACGAAAAAAGTGGTCGTGAAAAAAGCCGTGGCGAAAAAGCCAATGATCAAAAAGGCCAAGCAAACCGTCGCCAAAAAACCGGTGGCAAAAAAAGCGATGGCCAAAAAGCCCGTCGCGAAAAAAGCCGCCCCCAAGAAAGCCTCATCCGCCAGCCGGCACCTCCCCCCCCCCCCGCCTCCCCCGCCCCCCCCCGCCCGCAAGGCGGCCAAAGTGCGCCCCTTCCGGAAAGAGGAGCTGACCTATTTCCGCGCGCAGCTCCACAAAGAACTTTTGCGCGTACAAGGCAACCTCGAGGCATTGGCCAAGGATAACCTCAAGCGCTCACCGCAGGAATCGTCCGGCGATATCAGCGCCCACTCCACCCACATGGCCGACCAAGGCACCGACAATTTCGACCGCGAACTGGCCCTCAACCTCGTCTCTGGCCGACAGGAATCGCTCTACGAAATCGAAGCTGCCATCCGCCGCGTGGATGAAGGCACCTACGGTGTTTGCGACACTTGCGGCAACGGCATCGAACGCCCGCGCCTCAAGGCCCTGCCTTTCGCCAAAAAGTGCGTGGCCTGTCAGAACGCCGCCGAGCGGGGCCGCACCAAATACCGCCCGTTTGGCGGCGGTCTACCCCTGCAGCAACTCGCCGCCGAGGATTCCGCCGAACCGGTGGAATAATCGGCCCGCCGCCCCATGACCCCGTTGCTGGTTGCCCTGCTGGTCATTGTGCTGGACCAGGCGTCCAAGGAATGGGTGCGTAGCGTCTTTTCGTTGCACGACACGTGGCCGGTCATTCCCGGCTTTTTTAGCCTGACCTATATCCGCAATACCGGCGCGGCGTGGGGAATGTTCAGCGGTCAAAACTACGCGCTCGCCCTGCTGGCGCTGGTCATGCTCGCGGTGCTGGTGATTTTCCGCCGCCAGATTTTGCCGCCGGGCCGCCTGCACCGCGTGGCTCTCGGCCTGCTGTGCGGCGGAATCGTCGGCAACTTGTTCGACCGCCTCCGCCTCGACTACGTCACCGACTTCCTCGACTTCTTTTACCGCGGCTGGCATTTTCCTGCCTTCAACATCGCCGATGCCGCCATTTGCATCGGCGTCGGCATTTATCTGCTCGGCGCACTCCTCGCCAAGCCCCCGCCCGCCGCCTGATTTTCCACGCTATGGAAAAAAGTTTTCCACAGTGGGGAAAAAATTCCACCGATTTTTCCACAGCGTGGAAAACTCCGCTGGCGGCCTATTTTTTGGTGGGCCCAACGGCCTCGGGCAAGAGCGCCGTGGCCCATTGCCTGGCCCAGGAATCCCGCCCACCCGCGCCGTTGATTTCTGCCGACTCCATGGCCATCTACCGCGGCATGGATGTCGGCACTGCCAAACCGGAAGCCGCCGATCGCGCCGCCGGGCCTTACTTCGGGTTGGACCTCGTTAATCCGGATCAACCTTTTTCTGTCGGCGATTATCTCTCGGCCATTCATGCCTCCACCCCGGAAATCGTGGCGGCCGGTGGTGTGCCCATCGTGGTTGGCGGCACGGGCCTCTACGTGAAGGCGCTGCTCGAAGGTCTGGATCCCCCCGCCAGCCACCCGGCCCACCGCGCCGCAGCCGAAGCCATCTTGGCTGCCGAAGGTCTTCCCGCGCTGCAAGCCGCCGCCCGCGCGTTGAATCCTGCCGAATTCGCTAAACTGCGCGACCCCGAACCCCGCCCGCGCTCCAAACTGGCCGGCCTGCTGCTACCCGCCGAAGAACTCCGCGCGTGCATCGCCCGCCGCGCCCGCCAAATGTTTGCCCATGGCCTTGTTGAAGAAGTTCGCGAACTGCGCGCGCGCTTCCCGGAGTTGTCGCCCACCGCGCGCCACGCCATCGGCTACGCCGAGGCCGCCGATGTCCTCGCCGGCTTGATCTCCGAAGAAGAGGCCATCCGCCGCACCACCCTGCGCACCACGCAATATGCCAAACGGCAAATGACGTGGTTCCGCCGCCAGGCCGACGTGGCTTGGATTCCCGTCGGCCCGCGCGACGATACCGCCCGCCTCGCCGGCAAAGTCCGCGCCATTTGGGCCACCCACGGCCCCGCCCCCCTCCGCCCCCACCGCGCAAAAACAAATTGAAAAAAAGCGGGAGATGTCGGACGCTCCCCCTCATGCCGCCCAAGAAAAAATCCGCCCCCGACGCGCCCGTTGCCCAAGGCGACGCGCGAATCTTTTTGGTGTATGGCAGCGATGATCTCTCCGCTACGCGCAAGGCGGATGAGCTGGTGGCCCGCCTATGCCCGCCCGAAGAACAGGCGTTTGGACTGGAAACGTTCAGCCCCGAATCCGATCAGGATTCAGCCGATGCCGTCTGCACCGTGCTGCGCAATGTGATGGAGGCACTGCTCACCGCCCCATTTCTCGGCGGTAACAAAACTGTCTTTCTCCGCCAGGCGCCATATTTTGATCCGTTGAGCGAACCCGGCCGCTTCGCCAGCGTGAAGGCCGAAGTCGAACGCCTCGTGAATCTGCTCAAAAAAGGCCTCCCCGCAGGTGTGTCGTTTGTTTTGCTCACCCGCAAAGTCAACAAGGCCACCACTTTTTTCAAGACGTTCCAATCGCGCGGCGAAGTCCATGCGTTCGACGAGCCCGAAAAAGATTCCGAGGTCAAAGCCGACTACATTCCGCTAGTCAAAAAGTTGGTGGCGGAACGCCAGCTCACCATGGAGGACGGCGTGCTGGGCGCATTTTTGGATCGCGCCGGCTATAACCTGCGCCAAGCCGCCAACGAACTCGACAAGCTGGACCTGTATCTTGGCGACCGCCGCGCCGTCACCCGGGAAGATATTGAATTGATGGTCGCCCCCGTGCGCGCCGGCAAGTTTTGGGAATTTGCCGAAACCTTTTGCTCCGGCCAGCTCGACAAAACCCTCCAAACCATGCACCGCCTGCTGGCGCAAGGCGAGGAACCCCTTGCCCTGCTCATCATGCTCCAAAACCGGCTGCGCGATATCGTCGTCATGGCCGACTGCCTCAAACGCGGCTGGCTGCAAGTCTCCGGCGGCGATTGGCCGCGCCTGACGTGGAGCGTCCCGCCCGAAGGAGAAGAACTGCTGTCCCCTCTTGGCAAACGCGACCCGCGCAAGGGCAATCCCTATGCCATGGGCAAAATGGCTGCGCAAGCCAAGCGCCTCCCCCCATCCCGCTGGTTCCGCTGGCTGAATGCCGCCGTGGATGCCCAAGCCGCCATGACCGGCGGTGACAATGTCCCCCCCGCCACCACTCTTGAAGTCTTCACCACCCGCACCCTCGGCGAACTGACAGCCCCCAAGTAGCCTGACCGTCTCCATCCTCCGCCATGCTGTTCAATTCGTTGGATTTCATCATCTTTTTTGTCGTGGTGTTTACGGCATACGTTTGGCTGCCGCACCGCGGACAAAATATCCTGCTGCTCGTGGCCAGTTATTTTTTTTACGGGTGCTGGGATTGGCGTTTCCTTTCCTTGATCGCGCTCTCCACAACTGTGGATTTCGTGGCCTCCAACGGGATTTACCGTTCCGATGATCCGCAAACACGAAAACGACTGCTGGTTTTCAGTATTGTGATCAATCTGGGAATTTTGGGGTTCTTCAAGTATTTCAATTTTTTTGTGGATAGCGCGACAGCTCTATTGGCTGGATTTGGCCTGGAGACTCCGCGCCTGAACCTGCACATCATCCTGCCGGTGGGGATATCCTTTTATACTTTTCAATCCATGAGTTACACTTTGGATGTTTATCGCGGGCAACTGGTGCCAACCCGGCGGTTTACCGATTACGCGCTGTTTGTGTCCCTTTTTACACAACTGGTTGCCGGCCCGATCGAGCGCGCAAAAAACCTGCTGTCGCAAGTGACCTCGCCACGCGTTGTCACCTGGTCCGGCATACAAACCGGCACTTGGTTGTTTTTCTGGGGTCTGTTCAAAAAAGTAGTCATCGGCGACAATCTCGCCCTTCTCGTGGATCAGGTTTTTGGCGGTTCGGTCGCTTGGAATACCGGGTCGGTGCTGCTGGGTATTTACGCCTTCGCACTTCAGATTTATTGCGATTTCTCCGCGTATAGCGACATGGCCCGGGGCTTGGGCATGTATTTGGGATTCAATATCATGATCAACTTCCGTAACCCGTATTTTGCGCTGAATCCAAGCGAATTATGGCGGCGGTGGCACATCAGCTTATCCACTTGGTTGCGCGACTACTTGTATATTCCGCTGGGCGGGAACCGCCGGGGACCGCGGCGGACCTACATCAATCTGCTGTTGACCATGGTGTTGGGTGGCCTGTGGCACGGGGCGGCGTGGACTTTCGTGCTATGGGGTGCCTTTCACGGCGGGCTCCTGGCCCTGCATCGCTGGTTCCAAGAACGCTGGCCGCCCGCTCCAACCCTTTCCTGGGCGGGTCGTGGCTGGCGTACGCTGGCCATGTTTCATGCCACTTGTTTCGGTTGGCTGTTGTTCCGGGCCAATTCCATGCGTGATGTGACCGGCATGCTCAAAGCATTGCTGCAACCGGGTTGGCTTCCCGAATTCCCCGGCTGGATTTTCCAGATTTTACTCTTGGCCCTTCCCCTGCTTGGTATTCAAATTCGCCAAGAGCGCACGCAAGATCCGCTGGCCCCGCTACGTCTCAGCCTTTTTCCCCGCATAATCCTCTATACATTTATGTTATTCATGCTTGTGACCTATGCCAATACCGGCAGCCGGGCGTTTATTTATTTCCAATTCTGAGCTGATGATGCTGGTTTTGAATCCAATCCAACCCTCTCTGGCCGAAGCTGAAGTACGCTGGTTGAAGCGGTATGGGTGGCTCTTTCCGGTGCTTGGCTTCCCGCTGGGCCTGCTCATCAAGGGGGCCTTGTGGAGCGGGACCCTGCTAAATGCTTCGTTTTTGCCCTCAAATCTGGCCGGCTGGCTGTCTCCGCTGGGCTTGCTCATTGGAACAATCATTTCATTGGTACCGGTGGCCTGGTGGCTCATGCTCACGCTGGAAATAAAAATCAAATCTGGCGGTCGCGGTTGGCTGCTGGCGCCAGTCATGGCCTGCGTCTGTTTCATACTGCTGGAAATGGCTTTTCGCACCTATCCGGTTCAGGCCATATTTTGGCAGGGGGTGATTGCGCGTGCCGGAGACCAGACGCAGGCGCGCGAAGTGGGCCTGTATCGTTTGCAGGCGGCTGCTGACCGCAAGGCGAAAAGCCCCGCCGGCTTCGTTTTCCCCGGCTCCAGCCAAGTTGTGCAAGGGATTGATTGCGCTGAGTTGTCGCAGTTGACCGGAGCGCCAGTGTATCGGCGAGCGGTGTCTGGGTTGTTTCCCATCGAACTGATCTGCAGTCAGGGGTTGATCACTTTCAATCATGACAACCGGCTCATTTTATTGCTGTCTGGCTTTGATGTGGGTGCGCGTGCGGATCTTGTTCCGGATGCCATTCGCCCGCAAGCCACGTGGTCTGGTTTGCGCCATGTGCTCCGTGCGGCGCCCGCTTCTTTCCAGCTTCGGCACTGGCGCAATTTCGTGGATTTGTGCTTTGCCGCCTCGTGCGATCTTTGGCGTTCGCGCGACTATGTTCGGTTCATGTGGGAAAACCCTGTGGCGCCCAATATCATCAGAAATAATGCCGCCGCTCAAAGCGCCCTCAACCAACAGCTCCAAGGGTATCAACGCCTGGGGTCCAACCCCGAAATGGTTGCTCTCTGCTGGCAAGCACTCGACTTGTTTTTGGGCGACATGGCACAGCATTTTCAAAACATTATCGTGTTTGAAAGCCGGATAAATCCAACCTCCCCGCCGTCGGCGAGTGCGCTGGATTTGGAAAACCAAACCCGCCGATTTTTTGAGAATCAACAGCATCTCCAACGGATTCGCTTCATTCCGCGGGCCGCTCAACATCTCGATCTCCCCCCGGAGTACTGGGCCGACAATACGCATGTGAACGCCGCCGGGCGGCAGCTTTTAACGGAAATGATTGCTCGGTTCGTTGACGACACATCCCCGTAGGGTTGACGAACCCGCGCGGGCTGCGTATCGTTCCGACCCTGATATGACAAAAAAACACGCCCATTCGCCTGAAACTCCGGCCAAGCCCGCCGCGGAGGAGAAGCCTGTTCCGCCGGCAGAACCAGTGGAGGAGCCCACCCCCGCCCCCCCGGTGGAGCCAACGGTGGAACCGGAGGTTGAGCCCCCGGAGCCTCTTCAGCATCAGTTGCTACGCTTGCAAGCCGATTTTGACAACTTCCGCAAACGTATTGCGCGCGAGCGAAAAGACTGGATCGCCGCCGCCAACGAAGACCTTGTGACCGAACTTCTGCCGGTTTTGGACCACTTTGAATTGGGCTTGGCCGATGGCGCCAAAAACGGCGTGCCCCCCGCCATGCTGGAAGGTTTTCAATTGATTTATAACCAGCTCATGGGCGTGCTTTCCAAGGCTGGGGTGGAACCGATTGATGCTGTCGGCAAACTTTTCGATCCGCACTGGCACGAGGCGATGACGCACCAGCCGTCGGACACCGTGCCGGCAGAACACGTGGTGGCCCAAACCCGCCGGGGCTACAAAATGGGCGATAAACTGCTGCGGGCGGCGCAGGTGCTGGTGTCATCCGGCCCGGCCGCCTAGCCGCGCCCGAAAGTCGCCATGAGCCAGAAACGCGATTGTTATGATGTCCTTGGTGTGGCCCGCGATGCCACCGAAAACCACATCAAGAAGGCCTATCGCAAACTGGCCATGAAATATCACCCGGACCGCAATCCGGGCGACAAGGAAGCGGAAGAAAAATTCAAGGAGGCCACCGAGGCCTATGAAATTCTTGCCGATGCTGAGCGGCGGCAGATGTATGACCAGTACGGCTGGGCGGCGTTCGAACGCGGCAATGGCCGCGGCTTTGGCGGCATGGGGCACATGGATATCGAGGATGCGCTGCGCGCGTTTGCCTCGGCTTTTGGCGGCGGCATGGGTGGCGGTTTTTTTGAAGGACTGTTTGGCGGCATGGGTGGCTCCCGCAGCCGCTCCGAGCGCTCCCGCGGGGCCGACCTGCGCTACGATCTCGAAATCGCGTTTGAAGAAGCCGCTTTTGGCGCCAAGCGGGAATTGACATTGGATATCGTCGAGGACTGCGGCACGTGCCATGGAACTGGCGCGGCCGCGGGCAGCAAACGCGAAACGTGTACCCAGTGCGGCGGGCGCGGCACGGTGGTCACTTCCAACGGCTTCTTTCAGATGCGCCAGCCGTGTCCCCGTTGCGGCGGCACCGGCGAGTATGTGCGGAATCCCTGCCCGGCTTGCCGTGGCCAAGGCCGTGCCAAAGTCTCGCGGCGCATTGAACTAACCATTCCCGCCGGCGTGGATACCGGTTCGCGCCTGCGCTTGGCCGGTAAAGGCGAGGGTGGCGCGCGCGGCGGCCCGCCCGGCGATTTGTTTGTCGTCCTGCACGTGCGCCCGCATGACTTGTTCGCACGCGACGGATTGGACACTCATTGCGAAGTGCCCATCCCCTTCCACATTGCGACGCTCGGCGGCGAAGTGCAGGTGCCCACGCTGCGCGGTGATGTGCCGCTTAAGATTCCTGCCGGCACCCAACCGGGCAAGGTGTTCACGTTGCGCGGCCTTGGCCTGCCGGATGTCCGTGGCCGCTCCACCGGCGATCACCATGTGGCCATTACCATCGAAATCCCCACCGATCTCGCGCGCAACACCAGCGACCTGCTCGCGGCGTTTGGGGCATCCGTCAAGGAAACCAATCATCCGCGGCTGGCCGCGCTCCGTCGGAAAGCCAAACAGTTTTATAGCCACAAGAATGCCATGAACCCCACGCCAGGTGACTCATGAACAACTCCGCCCCCGCCGCGCCGGAAACACCGGCCAAGAATATGCACTTTATCCGTGAGATCATCGCTGAAGACAACCGTTCCGGCAAATATGGCGGCAAGGTGGTCACGCGCTTCCCCCCCGAACCCAATGGCTATCTGCACATCGGCCACGCCAAGGCCATTTGCCTCGATTTTGGGATGGCACTGGAAAACAACGGGGTCTGCCACCTGCGCATGGATGACACCAATCCCGTCAAAGAAGATGTTGAATATACGGATTCCATCAAGGAAGACGTCCGGTGGCTGGGTTTTGATTGGGGCCCACACTATTATCATGCGTCCGATTATTTTGAGCAAATGTATGAGCTGGCCTGCGGCCTGATTCGCGACGGCAAAGCTTATGTTTGCGAACTATCGTCCGAGGAGTGGAAGGATTACCGCGGCATTCCAACCGAACCGGGCAAAGAATCACCATTTCGCAACCGTTCGCCCGAAGAAAATCTCGATCTGTTTCAACGAATGCGCGCCGGTGAATTTCCCGACGGCGCCAAGGTGTTGCGCGCCAAAATTGACATGGCATCGCCCAACCTGCACCTGCGTGACCCGGTCATTTATCGCATCCTCCATACCCCCCACCCCCACGCCGGTGACAAGTGGTGCATTTATCCCATGTACGACTACGCCCACCCCATCGAGGATGCCATCGAGCAAATCACCCACTCCATGTGCACGCTGGAGTTTGAAGTCCATCGCCCCCTCTATGATTGGGTCATCCAAAACTGCCGCCTTTTCCCTTCGCAGCAAATCGAGTTTGCCCGCCTAGCCCTGACCTACACCGTCATGAGCAAGCGCAAACTGCTCGAGTTGGTGCAACAAGGTCTCGTCAACGGCTGGGATGATCCGCGCATGCCGACGCTGAGCGGCCTGCGCCGCCGGGGGGTCCCGCCAACCGCCATCCGCGAGTTCTGCGAACGGGTGGGCATCACTAAATATGAATCGCTGACCGATGTTGCGCTGCTCGAACATTGCATCCGCGACGACCTCAACAAAACCGCGCGCCGCGCAATGGCCGTTCTTGATCCGCTGCGGGTTGTCATTGAAAATGCCGGCGAAATTCCGACTGCCATTCGCGGGATCAACAATCCGGAAGACCCTGCCGCCGGCGAACGCGAAATTCCTTTTGGCGCGGAATTATTCATCGAACGCGAAGACTTTGCGCTCGTCCCCCCGCCCAAGTATTTTCGTTTGAGTCCGGGCAAGGCCGTGCGCCTGCGGAATGCGGGTTTCCTCACTTGCACCGGCGTGGAACAAGACGCTGCCGGCAACGTTACCGCGGTGCGCGGGCGTTTTGATCCGATGGATGCCCCCATCAAAGTCAAAGCCACCATTCATTGGGTGCCTGCCCACGCGGCCACACCCGTCGAAGTGCGGCTCTACGACCGCCTGTTCAACGTGCCCGAGCCCGACGCCGACAAAAACGTGGATTTCAAAACCCATCTCAACCCAAATTCATTGCAGGTGGTCCAAGCCCTTGTGGAACCCAGCCTGTTGGCCGTCCAGCCCGGTGATCGCTTCCAATTCGAGCGTATCGGCTACTTTTATGCCGAACCCGACAGTCGCCCCGGGGCCCCGGTATTCAACCGAACCGTCACGCTCAAGGATTCTTGGAAGTCCGGTGCCTGAACTCTCGCCATCAAAAGGGGTGCCGTGTTGAACCCCGCGCCCTTATCCGGCGCTTGCATGTTGATGGTTTGGCTGTGGTTCCGGTAGGCTGAACCCCGGTGCAGGATACCGCTGTGACGCTTCATCTGCAGAAAATTACAGTCCGACACGAATTCCCGGTCGTGTTCACACGCGCTTTGTTCTCCCCACGGAATCGGTCGCTGCATGCCGCGCTTACCCGTGATGGACTTTCGACACGCCGCCGTTGTCTGGTGCTGGTGGATAAAGGCGTGCTGACCACATTTCCGGATTTGACGGCCCACATCCGCCAATACTTTGCCGCGTATTCGACCGATTTGCATTTGGTCCGCGCACCACTGGTGCTTCCCGGCGGCGAACGCATCAAGCAAACGCCAGTTGCCGTCCGGCGCATTCTGGCCGCGCTGCACCGGCATAACATTTGCCGCCATTCGTATTGCCTCGCAGTCGGCGGAGGGGCTTTTCTCGATGCGGCCGGCTTCGCCGCGGCGCTCTTCCATCGTGGTGTGCGCCACGTGCGCATTCCCACCACCGCACTCGCCCAATGCGACTCCGGAGTGGGCGTTAAAAATGCCATCAATTATGCCGGCACCAAAAATCTGTTGGGCACCTTTGCGCCGCCGTGGGCCGTATTGAACGATACCGCCTTTCTCGATGCCCTCCCCCAACCGCTTTTGCTCGATGGCATCGCGGAAGCCGTCAAGGTCGCTGCGATCAAAGATGCCGCCTTTTTCCGCGCGATCGAACGCGCGGCACAGCGAATCCGACAACGCCACCTGCCCACCATCCGGCGGATTTTAAAACGCTGCGCCCTGTTGCATCTGGACCACATTGCCACCTCGGGCGATCCGTACGAACTCGGGACTGCCCGCCCTTTGGATTATGGCCACTGGGCGGCGCATAAACTGGAAATCCTCTCCCGGCACCGCCTTTCGCATGGCCAGGCCGTGGCAATTGGCATTGCGCTGGATGCGCTCTACGCTTCACGAATTGGCCTCTTGCCGCTCAAACAAGCCCAGCGGCTCATTGCCACTTTGCGCACGTGCGGCCTGCCAGTATGGGCCCCCGAGCTCGCGCAAACCGACCGCCGTGGCCGCCTGCTGATCTTGAGCGGTTTGGAAGAGTTCCGTGCTCATCTCGGCGGCCAACTCACCATCACCCTCCCCGCCCCCCTCGGCTCCCGCCGCGAAATCCACGCCGTGGATACCGCCCTCATGGCCTCCTGTCTCTTGGGGTCAGCCCTTAACAATTAACAATCTGGACCATTATGAAACGTAAATATATTGTTCTGGCAGGCTTCGCGTTGTGGGTCGCCCACCTTGCCACCGCGGAGGAGATTGCCCTAACCGACGATCAAAACGTGACCGTGCTGACATCATCGCCGTGCCAACTGTCAGCGCCATAGTCAAGGGATCCAACTATACTGAACATCACTCATTTTCTGGGCACACTGCCGATAAACAACCGGTCCAAGTTGAATATACAGATGAGATACAAGAATGGCTGATCCAATATCGCGACGCCCAGCCTATAAAAGGCGAACTTCCTTCCGCAGGACAAATACGAGCTATTGAGGAAGTAAATGTCGTCTGCCCACATTTTAAAGTTCACAAATTTATCGTTGATCAAACATACATTGTGTTCATCAGTATCCGGGAACACGGCTTGGGACTGCTGCACAGCAGCAACCAATCGGCACTGCCTCTTACCAGCCGTTATTCCTTAACTTGGTTTGAAGCAACCAAAGATCCGCACAACCCCTATGAGCTCAAAACCGCGGAAATGACCCAGGAGGAGTATATTCGTTGGCTAGCCAAATAACGCATTTTACTCTTGGGGTCAGCCCTTAACAATTGACATTGTCGGGGCGCTTCTGCCAAACTTCAACCATGGCACGTAAACTACGGATTCAATTCAAAGGTGCGATCTATCATTTGACGATCCGCGGCATTGAACGCCGGAATATCTTCCGCGATGACCATGATCGCCTGCGTTTTCTCGCGCAGTTGGCAGAAGCAGGGGCAGAAAGTGGGGTGCGGCTTTACTTGTACTGTCTAATGAATAATCACGCTCACCTGCTCGCGGAAACTCCACGTGCCAATGTTAGCGCCTTCATGCACCGGCTCCAAACCGCCTATACGGTATACTTTAATCGCAAACACCAGCGTGTGGGACATTTAGTACAGGGCCGCTTCTCTTCCAAGTTGGTTCAAGGCGATCAGTACCTGTTAAATTTGAGCCGTTACATTCATTTGAACCCAGTATTTGCCGGCATCATGGCGGCTAAACCACTCAAGACCCGCCGCCAATTTCTGCGCAATTACCGTTGGAGCAGTTATCGTGGCTATGCCGGCCTTAGTTCCGTGGAAGACATAGTTGATCGCACTGCTCTGTTGAGCATGATGCCCGGCAAGGGAGAACAACAGCGCAAAGCCTATCGCACATTCGTTGAATCGGGCCTAGCCACAACAGATGAAGAATTCAGGAATCTAGTCCACCAATCCCCGCTCGCCATAGGCAATCCCTCATTTCAAGAACAGGCACAACAGCGTTACGCCCATGCGCTCAGGGAGACGAGTCGTCCTGAAGATGTCGCCTTGCGAAGACTTGCCTTCGCGCATAACGCCACATCGGTTATTCAAATAACCTGTGAGGAAGCGGGAGCTACCCCCCAACAACTGACCCAGCGCTCCTACCGCCAACCGGCGCGAGCCATCGCGATGTGGGCGCTCGGTAAGTACGCCGGGTTAAGCCAGCGAGAAATTGCTGAAACGCTGCAAGTCAAAACGGGCGCAGCGGTTTGCCAGGCTATCCGCCGGCTAAAAATGAGCGCGGCAACGGATCACCAATTGCAAGCCGTGATGCGGCAAATTGAGCGTCGCTTGGTTCAGTAGCAGGGCGGAGAACATTGTTAATTGTTAAGGGCTGACCCCGGATGACGTATTGCTTGAATGTTCATGATGGGGGGAGTTGGGCGGTGGTGCGGCGGGCACTGGCGGAGCAAGTTTTGGCCGTCAAACAGTTGGCTGGGAGTGAGGGCCAGTTCCCGCTCAGTTTGCATTTGGGGCAGCAAGCGCTGGCGGAGGCGATGCAACCATCAGCCCGTCGGCAATTTCGCGATTGGATGTTGGAGAATCATTGTTTCCTGGCCGGATTGAATGCGTTCCCCTTTGGACATTTCCATGAAGCCCACGTCAAAGAAAAGGTGTACCGCCCCAATTGGGCGCAAGCAGAGCGCTTGGATTACTCCCGGCAAGCATTGAGCTTTCTGGCCGATTTGATGCCGTCGGATTGGGCGGGAACCATCACCACCGTACCGGGAGCATGGCAAGCGGATTGGACCACGCCGGTGGATGAGGAGCAGGCGTCGGCCAACCTGTGCCGGGCTGGTGAGCATTGTCGTTCCATTTTTACGGAAACCGGCCGCAAGGTGCGGGTGGCCATTGAGCCGGAACCGGGTTGCGCGTGGAAGTTGTTCGATCCGCGTGTGGAGCAAGCCGCTAATGAGATTTGTTGGTGTTTGGATACCTGTCACGCGGCTGTGGAATTTCAATCCATTGAACATCTGCCTTGGGAACGAATCGGGCGGGTGCAGTTGTCAGCGGCTATTGAGTGCGACAACACGCCAGCCGCCCGCGAGGCCCTAACCCCATTTGCCGAACCGCGCTACCTGCACCAGACTCGCGCGGCGCTGGATGGTGAAATTATCGGCTCATGGCCGGACCTCCCCCCCGCCCTCGCGGAGCTATCCAAATTGCCGGCGAAGGCCATCGTGCGCACGCATTATCATGTGCCGCTGACGTGGTCCGGCACCGGCCCCTTGCGCTCCACGCGCGCTAACCTCACCCCCACATTCCTGCGGCAAGCCCAACGCGTATTCTGGGAAGTGGAGACTTATACCTACTCCGTTTTTCCACCCCATCTGCGCCCCCCCTCGTTACCGGCGGCCATTGCCGCCGAGTTGGCTTGGGCGCGCGACGCTATGGCGCGTCTTCATCCTTGAACAAGAACAGGGTTTCGCCGGGCTTGGTATAGCCTAGGTTCTCACGAGCAATCTTTTCCAGAAACTCGGGGTCTTCCCGCAACTTTTCCTGCTTCAACCGCAGCAGGCGCAGTTCTTCGGCTTCGCGTTGAAAATCCAACGTTTTTTGGGCCAACTCCTTTTTGAGCGCCTGCTCTTCGCGGATCTTGGGCACATAAAACCGCAGGGCCACGATTGCCAATAGCAGGGCCACAATCGCGATTGAGCAGATTCGTTGAATGAATCTTTGGACGTTCATCGTTGGCATCCTAGCCGGTTTTCACGCGCAAGGCAATACGGCCGCGGCGGCTGGCCCGGCGCGGGGCCCGTTGGCAGGCGGGGCAAATATGTGTGGCCCGGCCATTGACCACCAGCCGCTTGATTTTCGTGCCGCAGCGAGTGCAAGGCAAATCGGTTTGCCCGTAGGCATGCAATTTTTCCTGATTTCGTCCGCGCTCCCCTTGGGGCAAAACAAAATGTGTAGTGCCCCCGCCCAGCGTCGTGCCGAGGTTGCGGATGCCCCGGCGCAGTACCACACGAATCGCTTCGTACAACGCCGCCACTTGCTGTGGCGATAGTGTATCCGCCCGGCGGCGCGGATGGAGTTGTGCGTGCCAAAGCGCTTCATCGGCATAGATGTTGCCGATACCGGCAATGAAGTGTTGATCCAACAACAGAGGCTTGAGCTGCTGCGTGCGCCCGTGCAGCCGTCGCCGAAAATCGGCCACGCGGAGCGTAAGCGGCTCCGGCCCCAGTTTGCTCAGAATTTGGTCTGAATTTCTTGTGAGCCACACCCGCCCGAACTTGCGTGCATCTTCAAAGTGCAATTGCCGACCATCGGCTAATTCCAATATCATGCGGTCTGAGCGACGCGGCGGCGTTTGCGGAGGCAGAATATCCAGATGCCCGGTCATGCGCAAATGAATGATCAAAGAGCGGCCATCGGCCAGCGTCATGACGATATACTTGGCCCGTCGAGCAATCGTCTCAATCCGGCTGTTGCGGATTTGTCGCGCAAAACCGGCGGGGCTGTGCGGGGCCACAGTTTTGGCCCAGTGAACACTCGCCCGCCGGATAACTTGCCCGCCCAAGCGGGCCGTGCACAAGTGGCGCACGATGGTTTCAACTTCTGGTAATTCGGGCATGGCGGTGCAAGGCGGCTATTCTTGTTCCGGCGGTGGCCGCTTCAGGGAGTGGCTGGGGCCGGCAGCCACGGGCCGCCCTATGGCGCGCAACCGCGCAACGGCACGGTCGGCAAACTGGGCGGCGGATTCGTCCACATTCGGCTTGCCGGGATAGAGTTGGTAATCGCGCCGCAAAGATGTCGGTGTGGCATTCGGCATAAACACATTGGCCCCGCGCTGCAAAACCAAGTCCCGGCCACCGGGGAACACGGCATCAAACGCGGTGGTGGCGGGAATGTGCGCGGCGGGGTTCACCAGCCGCAACACCGCAATCGCACGGAAAAACATTTCCGGATCATCGGCATAGGCATTGGGCTTTGCGCCCAGCGGCGTATCGGGATTAGGGATATAGGGTCCGCTCCCGATCATGTCCAAATCGAATTCCCGGCACAGTAAAATATTCCGGGCCAGCGTGGGCAGGGTTTCGCCCGGCAGGCCGATCATGAATCCACTGCCCGTCTGCACCCCAACCGCGCGCAGATCGCGCAAGCACTGCAAGCGTTCGGCCAGCGAGCCGTTTGGATGCAACCGGGCATATAACTCCGGATCCGAGGTTTCAAAGCGCAGCAAGTAGCGATCCATGCCCGCCTCGCGCCAACGCGCGTACACCGCGCGCGGGCGATTTCCCACCGAGAGCGTAATGGCCAGCGCGGGATGAGCGGCCTTGATGCGCCGCAGCAGGGCGCTGATTTCATCATCGGAATATCCCGGCGTTTCGCCCGCCTGCAACACGACCGTCCCCGCCACGCCGGTCGCCGCGATCTGGTCAACGGCCGCGAGGATATCATCCGCGCTCATCCGATAGCGGGTGGGAACCGCATTCTCTGCCCGCAAGCCGCAATAGAGGCATTCATTGGCGCAGTAGTTGGAAAACTCCAAGATGGCGCGCACCGGCACGGCCTCTCCGCAATACTCGCGGCGCACCGCATCCGCCCGGGCATACAACCGGGTCAACTCCTCGCCCGATGCCAGCAGCAGTGGCAGCAGATCAGCCACGCCCGGATTTTTTCCACACTGTGGAAGCATATTTTCCATAGCGTGGAAAACTATCACACTCACCCGGCAACCGAAAGCTTTGGCCGCAAGGCCGCGTCAAACCGCCGGCGCGGATTCGTCCGGGCGGGCAAAATACGACGGCAAAAATGCGCCCGCGTCCGTTGCCGGGAAGCGTCAATCGCTCATACTTTTCGCTTCCCACCGGGCGCGGCTGTGCCTACTCTTTCCCGACGAGGAGATTGATATGTCCAGTACCTTCGGCACGTTGTTTCGAGTCACCACGTTTGGCGAGTCCCATGGCCGCGCCATCGGGTGCATCATTGACGGCTGCCCCGCGCGGATTCCGCTGACCGAAACCGACATCCAGCCGCAACTGGACCGGCGGCGACCGGGCTCCTGGGCGCTGACCACCCCGCGCAAGGAGTCGGACACCGTCACGATCCTTTCCGGCACAGACCGCGGGCTCACGCTCGGCACGCCCATCGGGCTGACCATCCCCAACGCCGACACGAAACCGCTGGACTACTCCGCCATGGAAGCCGTGCCCCGGCCGTCGCACGCGGACTTCACCTATGCCGAAAAATATGGCCTGCGCGCCCGTTCGGGCGGGGGCCGCGCCTCGGCCCGCGAAACCGCGGCCCGCGTGGCCGCCGGCGCCGTGGCGGAAAAAATGATACGCACTTTCCATCCGGTGGAAATTGTGGCGTGGGTGGAATCCATCGGCGCCAACGTGGCCCCCCGCCCCGACTTGGCCACCATTACGCGCGCCGATGTGGATAAAATCCCCGTGCGCTGCCCGGACGCGGCCACCGCCAACAAAATGATTGCGGCCATCGCCGAGGCCAAACAAGCCGGCGATTCTGTCGGCGGCGTGATTGCTTGCGCGGTTCGCGGTGTTCCCGCCGGCTGGGGCGAGCCGGTTTTCGAAAAATTGACGGCAGAACTGGCCCACGCCATGATGTCAATCCCCGCTACGCGCGGGTTTGAAATCGGCGAAGGCTTCGGCGCCACACTAATGCGCGGTTCGCAACATAACGATCCCTTCACCGCGAAAGACGGCGGCGGAATCCGCCCGGCCACCAATCATTGCGGCGGCATCCAAGGCGGTATTTCCAACGGTGAAATTATTTTCTTCCGCGTGGCCTTCAAGCCCGTATCCACCATCTCGCTGCCGCAACCCACCGCCGCTTTCGACGGCACACCCATTGTGTTTGAGGCGCAGGGCCGGCACGATCCCAGCGTCCTGCCGCGGGCTGTGCCCGTGGTGGAAGCCATGACCGCCCTGGTTCTCGCCGACGCATTCCTGCAACAGCAAGTCCAGTTGATCCCGCGCCCCGGAGCCACCCCATGAAGAAATCCGCCCTCTTGGCTTTGGCGCTGCTGGCGCCAGGCATTGTGTTGGCCGCCATGCCGCGTTCCATCGCACTGGTCATTCAGGAAAACGGCAATGTGCAGGTTTCGGAAACTCACGATATCGAACCTGCCGGCCCTGACGGCCTGGTGCGGATTAGCCCACTGCCCGAGACGCTGGTCGCCACATCGGTCAACGCCACTCCCGCCGACCGTTCCGACAATCTGGATATCGCCGCGCAGCGTTTTGCGTATGACCTGCGCAATGACACAACCCTTTTCCATGCCTATGTCGGCGAAACCATCACCTGCCACGGCGAAGACGATCCCGTCACTGGCCGCCTCGCCACACTGCCCGACTTTACCGCCCCCCATCCGGCCTTGATGCTGGAAGCAGCCGGCCAGACCGTCCACTACATCCCCGACATTTTTGCGCTCGATTCCATTGAATTTCCCTCGCGCCCCGCACTGGCGCGCCAACCCACGCTGCTTTGGCAACTCGCCGCCGGCCAGATGCCCCCCCCCTCCGTGCAACTCAACTACGCTGCCACCGGCATTTCCTGGTCGGCCGCCCATGAAGCCATTTTGGCCGAAGACGGTCGCTCTTTTGCCCTCGCCTCGCGTGTGCGCATCCAAAACAAAACCAGCCGCGACTTCGTCAACGCCCGCGTCCGTCTGGCGCTGACGGAAAAAGGGCTCTACACCCCCCTTGTGCCCGCCACCGATGACCCCCGCGCGGCCAAGCCGCCCGCACTGCGCTATAGCGCAGATGGCGCCAGTTGGGTGCCGGAGCGCCTTGGCGCTTCCGCCGGCATTGTGGCCACCTACGACCTCCCGCAGGCGCTGACTCTCCCGGCCGGTGGCGACGTCCGCGCCGGCCTGGTCACCGCACCGGCGGTTGCCGCCGAAACACGCTTGGTCTATGACGGTGTGCGGTTTGACCGCTATCAACGCAACCGCCGCAACGATTGGAACCTCGGCACGGAGTCCGCCTCCATCGTGGAAACGCGCCTGACCTTCCAAAACACCCTCCCCACCCCCCTCCCCCCCGGTGAATTCCGCCTGTTGCGCGGCCGCGCAGACAAAACACTCGATTGGATCGGCACCGATTGGCTCCCCGCACTCAAGCCCGGTGAATCGGCCACCATCAATCTGGGTCCCGCCGCCGGCCTCACTGGGCGGCGCTTGCGCACGGCCTATTCGGACGTGGTTCCCTTCAAAGTGGCCGAAGAAACCTTTGAAATCACGGTGGAAAACCAAACCGCCACCGCGCAAACCGTCACGGTCATTGAGCATTTTTACCGCGGCGACAACCATCAAATCACGGCCGCCAGCGCGGAATACACCCCCGGTACGGCCCCGCACTCCATCCAGTTTGACGTGCCCGTCAAGCCGGGAAGCAGCCAGTCTTTGACCTACACCGTCCGCTACACATGGTAACCCCCCCCGCCCCAGCCCCGGCCCGGCTTCTGGTTTGCTCGGTCAACTGGCTGGGCGATGCCATCATGGCCATGCCCGCCCTGCAAGCGTTGCACGAAAAATGGCCCAAAACCGAAGTTTCCATCCTCACCAAACCGGGTTTGGCCCCCCTTTGGGCCCTGCACGAGGTGCCAAATCAGGTTTTTACTATGCCAAAAGGCACTTTTGGTTTGTTGGGCTTGGCAAAACCCATCAAAAACATGGATTTTGAGGTTTCATACATCCTTCCCCACTCTTTTCGGTCTGCTTTGCCACCTTTTTTGGCCAAAATACCCCAAAGAATCGGCTTTCCGGGCCATTTTCCGCGTGATTTTATGCTGACTGAAGTCCGCCCCCCTGCCGGCGGCGCGGGGCGCATTCATCAGGTTTTTGAGTATTTGGACCTCTTTTTCCCGGGCGAAAACCGTCAAAACTACCCGCAACCGCGCTTGACGGTGCCAGAAACCACGCTGACGTCCATGCGCGACAAACTATCGAGCCTGCCCAAGCCTTGGATCGCCATTTTACCCGGTGCCGCCCGGGGCCCGGCCAAACAATGGCCCGCGGAAAACTACGCCAAAACCGCCGCTTTACTCGTGGCCCAGACTGGCGGGAGCGTAATTACCCTCGGAACGGCCAGCGAACGCGCCGTCTGCCAGCAAGTGGCGGCTTCCGCCGCCCCAAATGGGCTAAATCTGGCCGGAAGCACCACTCTCCCCGAGCTGGCCGCCGTTTTGGCACTGGCAAATGTGGTTTTGTGCAACGATAGCGGCGGAATGCACCTTGCCGCAGCCTTGGGAACCCCTCTGGTAGCCATTTTTGGCATCACAAACCCTCAACAAACGGGCCCAATTGGCCAAAAAATACGAATTTTGCAGCAGTCCGACCAAAAAACGCGCGATATACCCCGTAAATCGCAGGCCGCCGCAGCCGCCTTGCGCTCCATTTCCCCCGCAGAAGCCTTGCAGGCCACTCTGGACCTGCTTGCTTCGGCTTAATTGCTAAAATAAGGCTGATTAGTCTTAGAGATGGAATAGTCGAAGGCCTTATACCTTTTCACGGGGGGGGAGGGTTTCTTCCCTCAACCATTCTGGCCCGACAAAAGCCTCGCAAACAACGGCAAAATTGGTGGAAGAACATAAATAATATATAATCCGCTACATCCAAATGCGTTACAACGTATTTTGTGGCCTTTGATTTCACTTATAATTATAAGTGAAATCAAACGTTTTTATCTAACAATTTTGATTATTTCGGCCCTTTGTTGAATTTTAGGAGAATCTGAATTTGAGCTTTGCCGCCATCAGATCCCTTGTTCATTTCGGCTCGAAGCATCTTAATACGAAGAACCCGAAAGCCCATCATTTGCCTCCGACCAACAAATAAATCCCCGCGCCGGGTAAAAGAGGAGTATCATGGGGGGAATGAAAATCCTAAAAGTTCCTTATACGTTGGGCGAAGAGATCGCCCACGCCATTACCCACGGGTTGGGCGCTTTGTTGGGCATTGCCGGGCTGGCAGTGCTGATGGTGGCCGCCGCCACGCGCGGCACGGGGGCATGGCAAGTGGTTCCCTGCGCCATCTACGGCGCGATGCTCATTTTGATGTTCACGGTTTCGACGCTCTACCACAGCTTGCCGCAGCCACGCGTGAAAAAAGTCTTCCGGGTGCTGGACCACCAGATGATTTTCCTGATGATTGCCGGCAGTTACACGCCTTTTGTGTTGATTACGCTGCGCGGCGCGTTGGGTTGGTGGCTGTTTGGCGTGGTGTGGGGGATCGCAGCGCTGGGGCTGGTGTTCAAGGCCTTTTTCACGGGGCGTTTTGGCAAAATAACCACCGGGCTTTACCTGCTGATGGGCTGGATCATCGTGTTTGCGCTGAAACCTCTCCTGGCCGGTATGTCCGCCGGTGGCGTGCGCTGGCTGGTGGCGGGCGGCCTGTGCTACACGCTCGGCGCGGTAGTCTATCTGTTCAAACGGGTGCGCTATCACCATGCCGTCTGGCACTTGCTGGTGCTGGGCGGCAGCATCTGCCACTATTTCGCCATCCTCTGGCACGTCCTTCCCCCGCGGGCGTGATGCCCGCACCGCGTTGCGCAGCGCGCGAACGCCGACGGCTCAACCCAGTGCGCGCCGCAGAATATCCGCCAATTCGTCAGTGGTCATCTCAATCGGATTCGCCTTCATGCCGGATGACTTTTGCGCCTGCTCGACAATTCGCGCAATTGCATCCGGCTGCACCCCGTACGTTGCCAGCGGCGGTATTTGTAAATCCGCCGCGAGTTGCGCCACCCACGCCACGCCGTCCGCCGCGCGCGCCGCGGGGTTGCCGGTCAGCAGTCGCGCCACCTCGTCATAGCGGGCGGCCAGCGGGCTCTCCGGCGCGCGGGCCTGCAATGCGCGATGGTTGGCCGCCATGACGTGCGGCAATAGCGCCGCGCAAACCGCGCCGTGCGGCGCACGGTACATCCCGCCAATCACTCCCGAAAAACCGTGTACCGCCCCCAGCCCCGCGTTGGCCAACGCAAAACCGCCAAACAGGCTGGCCAGCGCCATGTCCTCGCGGGCGGCGGCATGATGCCCCTCCGCAAACGCGCGGTGCAACGACCGCGCCACGCGGCCGATTCCTTCCCGGCACAACGCATCCACCAGCGGATTGGTCTTGTTGCAGGTCAACGGCTCGATTAATTGCGTCAGTGCGTCCATGCCGGTGCTGGCAGTCACCGCCGGCGGCAAATCATGGGTCAATTCGGGGTCCACGAGGGCCACGCGCGGCACCATGCTGACGCTGCGCATACTGGCCTTGACCCCGTGCGCCAGCGAGGTTAGCACCGCGTTGCGCGTCACTTCCGACCCCGTGCCCGCCGTGGTGGGGATGGCCAGCAAGGGCAGCGGCGGCTTGACCAGCGGCTGACCGCGGCCGACCACTTCCATATAGTCCAGCGGCTCGCCCCCGTTGGCGGCCACTGCCGCGATGGCCTTGGCGGCATCAAGCGGACTACCCCCGCCGAACCCCACCACCAACTCCGCGCGGAAACGTCGCGCCGCCGCCGCGCCCAGCGCCACGACATCCGTGGTGGGCTCGCCGCTGACGGCAAACGACTCCGTCGCCACGCCATGTTCCTGCAACAGCGCCAGCAGTCGCTGCGCGCGCGCCGGGTGCCGGCCCGTCACCACCAGCGCCCGCCGCCCGAGACTGACGGCCAACGCGCCGGCCTGCGTCAACGTGCCCGGCCCAAAAATCACCCGCGCCGGAGCGGTGAACTCAAACTTCACGACGCCCTACCAATCGGCATCGGCCGGATACACATTCACATATTTCGTCATGGAGCGCGGCTGCGCCATCATGGGCGCCACGGCATCGCGCCACGCCGCGTAGTGCGCGGTGGCCTTGTGCGCCGCGATGGCCTCCTCCGACCGGTACACCTCATACAGCAGGAAACGTGTGGGATCATCCCCGCGCTGCACCACGTCGAACCGCGCAATTCCCGGCTCCTGCACGCTATTGCGCGCGTTTTCCGCTGTGGCCTCCCGAAATGCCGGAACATCTTCCGGCTTCACGTGCACATCCACCAATACAATCACCATTGTGCGCCTCCTCGTTTCAACGCCATCGTATTCCACCCCCCCGCCCCCTGTCCAGACCCCTGCATGATCGGCTTTCTATCATGTGCCGCCCCTGATATCCGCCAGCGGTCGGCGGCCAGCGGTTCTCGCCTTCAAAGCTCTGCTCAATCTGGCAGAAGGACAGCAGGCTTTTTGATTCCACCAGAATCACAGCAAACCATTTTGTTGCTATTGAAACATCATTTTAATAGCAACAAATAGCTTTGTTGCTAACCTATCGAACCCAAGCAAATTCCTTCATTTGCTCACCTTCCAACCACTCAATGAAATTGCACAATATCTTACTCCACAATAAGTTGGATTCTATTCATAGTTAGATAAACACTTTTCCGGAGCGCAGACGAAACCGCAAGTCGGCAGTGTAACGCCCCCATGTCCAGACCCCCATGCGGGTTTTGGGCCGCGGCCACGGGTTGACGGGTTGGCGCCGTCCAGCGTAGGATGGCGCCCATGAATGCTGGCGATAACTCAGCGTTGGGGAAATACTTGAGCGAAGTCCG
>MWEZ01000009.1 GCA_002071335.1 Verrucomicrobia bacterium ADurb.Bin018 | reverse complement strand
CACGCCGATCTTCTCCAGCAGCCGGTGGATCCAGAAGCCGTCCCGCCCGGCCTCGTAGCAACTGTAGATCGGCGCATCGGCCGGTAGTCCCAGCTTGGCCTTGGCTTGGGCAATGGCTTGTCGCAGCCGAGCCTGATCTCGCGCGGGAATCGTCACTTGTCGTTCTTGCCGCCCATCGCCAAACGCCAGCTTCCATTCACGGTTGCTCAGTTCCATCGCCAGGTATAGAGTAGGATCGCTATGTGGGTTTTGTTTCATGTCTTGTGATTCCTTTCTTGTGGTTGATCCACATCACCATGATGCATGAACGAAACCCCATAGCATCTACAATCCGTTGGGGCCGGGGTTTTTTCCCGATTAAAATAATCGCATGACCGCGGGGTCACCGCCCCCGCCTACAGTCCAACCCATTCCGCCCGCTGTAGCCGGTCTCGCTGAGGCCGGCGGCTGTTTCTGATTCCCGCAATCCAACCCGGCTGCTTTTGTAGGGCGAGAATGGTTGAGGAACGATACCTTCCCGCCGGGAAAGGCTGGAAGGTCTGCGACCGTTCCAGCCCAACAATCCAACCGGTTGCAATGCGACGAGTGACAGCGAGATTTTCGTGGTGCGCGGAATTCAAGAAGCGAGCAAAGCCCCAGACGCCCTGAAGCTGCCGCCGCCTGACGCCTTTACGTGGCCCACTTCGGGCAGACCCGCAAAAAAGGACACGTCTTGCAGACGTTGTCATCGGTGGTGCAATCAAACTCCGCATCGGCGCTCAACCGGTTGGTCATGGGGTCTTCCACGGGAAAGAGCATTTCATCAGCGGAGTCACGGATGAAATCGCGCAGGTTTTCCACATCATCCGCCGTGTAGCTGAACACCTCGCGCTGGTTCAAAATGGGGTGGTAGGCAACGGCTTGGATGTCGCTCGGCGCGCTGGTCCACCGATCCAGCGCCAACAGAACATAAATCCCCAGTTGCAGCCGGTGTTCGGCCAAATCTGCGCTGCCGGTTTTCCAGTCATAAATAGTCACCCGGCCCTCGTGCCGCACCACGAGATCAGGCACTGCCAGTACCTTGAGGCCATCCAGCAAAAAGTGCGCGCGCTGCTCCACCGCGACCATGGCTTCGCGCGGCAGTTGTTGCAGCTCCTGCCAGAGTTCGGATGTCGCAAATTGCCGCACGGCTTGAGCTACGCGTTCCACCACCGCCTGCCATTCCTCGGCGGGAATCTCCAGGTTGTATTCGTGCTCAAAAAGCCCGGGAATGCGCGCCGGGTCGCGGTGATAGGCCTTCGCGCGCGACTGGCGAAACTCCTGGCGCATTTGTTCGATTTGCTGTTGCGCGATGCTCTCGGCTTCGGCAGCGTCCGCCGCCGGCCGTTGCAGAAGCGCGGCCAAGGCGTCATGCGCGTGCTGCCCAGCCCACTGCTGGCGGGTGGCCAGCCGCTTGAGCAGGTAAATCTCCCGCGCGCGGGCCGGCGCCGTCGCACTCCACCCGCCCCATGCCGCATAATAGGAAAAATAGTAGCGCTTCAGGCAAGACTGGAACGTCGCCTGCCGCGAAAACGACCACGAGAACTCATTGACCCGCGGACTCATGAGCGGGCCGGTTTGCGCAGGCGGGTTTCAATATCCCGCCGCCAAAGCTGGGCGAGCCCCCCCGTGGAGGTTTCGCGATAGGCCGCCTGCAAGTCGCGGCCAGTGCGGTTCATCACTTCAATCACATCATCAAAACTGACCAAATGCCGGCCGTCGGTCAACTGCGTGAACGTGGCGCACTCAATGGCGCGCAGCGCCGCGTTCATGTTGCGCTCGATGCACGGAATCTGCACATAGCCTTCAATCGGGTCGCAGGTCAGCCCCAGGTTGTGCTCCATCGCCATTTCCGCGGCATACTCAATTTGGCGGAGCGTTGCACCCAGCAGTTGGGCCGCGGCGGCGGCGGCCATGGAGCAGGCCGATCCGATTTCCGCCTGGCAGCCGGCCTCCGCGCCAGAGACGGTTGCGTTGGCGCGGATGGAGGCCCCGAACAAGCCGGCCGTGGCCAGCGCTTCCAGAATTCGCCGCTGTGGCACGCGACGCCGCGCCTTGAAATAGTACAGCACCGCCGGCAACACCCCCGCCGCGCCGCACGAGGGCGCCGTGACCACCTGCATGCCCGCGGCGTTTTCTTCCGCCACCGCCAACGCATAGGCGGCCACCAGGCCCAATTCGCGCGGCGTGCCTTTTAACCCCAGCGCGCGGCTATGCGTGGTTCCGGCCCGCCGGGCCAGCTCCAACGTGCCGGGCAAAATGATTTGCTTGCTGGCCAGCCCGCGTTTCACGGTATCGGTCATCGCGCGCCAAATGTTCTCCAGCCGGGGCCAAACGTCGCGCTCGCTCTGTTCGACCAATTGCCAGAACTCCAGATGGTTCGCGTGGCAGTAGTCCATGGCATCCGCGATGTTGCCGACGGGATACTCCGCCGGCTCCGCGCGCGCCACCGGCCGTCCATCCGCCTCCCGCAGGCTGCCGCCGCCTACGCTACACACGGTCCATTCCCGCAACAAGTCGCCTTGGGCACTGAACGCCGCAAAAATCATGGTGTTGGGGTGGGGGAGGTTGGTGGTTTGCGAGTCAAACACCACGTCCACCGGCACGGGATTCAGCGTGCGCACCAGCGTGCGATCGGTCCAGTGCCCGCGCCCCGTTGCGGCCAGGCTGCCCTGCAACGTCACGCGAATGCGCGCCGGAGTTTCCGCCAAGCCCGCCGCAAAAAGCCGCGCGGCGCGCTCCGGGCCCATGCTATGGCTGCTCGACGGCCCCACGCCGGCCACATAGACCTCAAAAATGGATTGCAGGTTTTGGCTCATGGTGCCGGCTCGCCCGCGGCAGCGGACTGGTCGCGCCGCAGCGCGTCCCACAAAATCACCAGCGTCAGCCCGAGCAGCGTCGCATTGCGCGCCAGATTCCAGCCGTCGGAAGCCGCCGCATCGGCGCGCGTTGAGAAACAACCGCACGAGGCTTCAATCCCGCGCAGGATGTTCAGGCTGATGGCGCCGGTGAAGACCACCAACATCAGCGCAATCCAGAGCGCCCCCGCGGCGCGCCAGCGCGGCGGCCCGGCCAGCACCGCTACGCCGCACAACAGCTCCAGCCAAGGCAGCAGCAGCGCCACCGCATTCACCAGCAAATCCGGCAACAACCGATACCGATGCACCGCCAGCGCGAAGGATTCCGGCGCCGCAATCTTGGCGAGACACGCCCCAATGAACATCCCCGCCACCGCGAGGCGCGCCACCCATACCAAAATGATTCGCGCGCGGCTCACGGCTCGTCTCCCGTGCGCACTTCACCGCCATATTCCACCCACTCCGCGTATCCGCCGGGATACAGCGTCACGCGTTCAAAGCCCAGTTGCCGCAGCTTGAGTGCCAGCTCCAAGGCATCAGTGCAATCCGCCCCGCCGCAATATACCAGCAGCTCCGACTGCAGCGTCAAGCGCGCAGCCAGCGCGCCCAGCCGCGCATCCACTTCTTCCAGCGGCAGGTTCCACGCGCCGGGCAAATGCCCCGCCGCATATTGTTCGGGAGTTCGCGCATCGCAAATCAACCAATCCGGGTTGCCCGCGCGCTCACGCACACCCGGCAGAAAAAGCACCGGCACGCCGGCGCGGTAGGCTTGGGTTTCGATGTGCCGGCTCCAATCACTGGCCCACGGCAGGCGCGTTGCTGCCGGGCGCACCAGATTTGCCGCAACCCCCAGCGCCACGGCCAGCGCCAGCAAAGTCGCGCTGGCCGGAAGCATCCGGAGGAACGCCGCGCGCCGCCCTGCCGTGCTTTCAGCCATCACTGGGCCGGCGCGGATCCGACAATAAAGGCCAGCACCGGCACCGTTAGTTCAGGAGTGTCGGGCAAGTCGGTTTTGATGATCACCACGCCATTGAGCTGTCCCGGCGGCAGGTCGTTCGCCAGCGTCACGTTGAAACGGTGCCGCGTGCCGTCTGCATCATCCGCCGCTGGCAGCGGCGTCACTTGAATAGCCGCTTGGTCGCTGCGGACGTTCTCAATCTGGATGGGGCCGCGCGTGGAGATAATTTCGACATCGCGGCTGCGCAACCCGTCCGGCCCCAGTTGTCCAAAGAAAATGGTGGACGGCTCCGCGCGCAGCGGCTGGGTCGCGGTGCCCTTCAGGGTCAGCGTCAACGTCGGCGTTTCCGGGTCGTTGCTGGTGACAAAAATCGCCTTTTGCTGGTAGCCCGTGCGGCCGCGCAAATCGAAGCGCGCCTGCACCTGCGCCTCGCCGCCCGGCGGCACCACATCCACCGAGGGCTTCACCGCCGTGCAGCCGCACGACGCGCGCACCTCGCGGATTTCCAGCGACAGCGTGCCGGCGTTGCGCACCACGTAATTGTGTTCCACAAACCCGTTATTGTCGCGCTCGCCAAAATCATAACTCGGCTCGTCGCAGACAATTTTGGGCGCCAGCGGTGCGGCCGGCGGCTCATCCGCCACCGCCACCCAAGGCAATGCCATCCCCAGCCCCAAACAGACCAAACGCATCGTTTTCATATAAGAGAAACTATACGCCCGCCCCCCCGGGCTTTCAAGCGTTCCGCAAAAAGCGTTGCTGCGCGGGGCCGGCCTACAGGCCGGCGCGGCCCAGCTCCTTCCAGAATTGGAGGATCAGCTTCTTCATGTTCGCCATGGCCTTTTGGGAAGTCTCAAACACTTCCTGGTGGGTCAGCGCCTGGTTCAGGATGCCCGCCGCCATGTTGGTGATGCACGAGAGCCCCGCCACGCGCAGCCCCGCCGCGTTGGCCAGCATGGCCTCCGGCACGGTGCTCATCCCCACGGCATCCGCGCCGAGCTTGCGCCACGCCCGGACTTCCGCGGGCGTCTCATAGGTCGGGCCCGTGCCGGCAAAATACACGCCGCGCCGCAGCGCCACCTTGCTCTGCTTGCCCGCGCGCGCCAACGCCGCGCGCAACTGCTGGTCATAGATGAACGACTGATCCGGAAACCGCGGCCCCCAGAACGGGTCGTGCGTGCCCAACAGCGGCGTCACCCCCATCATGTTGATGTGGTCCTCAATGATCATCAAATCGCCCGGCTTCCACTTGGGATTCGTGCCACCCGCCGCATTCGTCAGGAAAACTGCCTTGGCCCCGAGGCTCTTCAGCAGGAACAGCGGCGTAGCCACCGCCTCCCAGCCCACGCCCTCGTAATAATGCCGCCGGCCTTGGAAAATGAACGTCTCGATTCCCGCCGACTTCCCCCAAACCAGCCGCCCGGCGTGGCCGGCCACCCCCGCCGCGCCCACCCCCGGAATCTTCGCATACGGCAGCACCCCCAGTTGCTCGAACGCCTCGGCTATCTCGCTCAAGCCCGAGCCCAGAATCATGCCCAATTTCGGTTTTGCTTTCGGAAAAGCCTTTTTGACGGCGGCCAACGACGCCTCTAACGGTTTGCGGTTGATCATTGAATCACTCCTCTTTCAATCTTGCCTGCGGTTTTCCACACTGTGGAAAACTTTTCATCCCGCACGGGCGGGATTTTCCACACTGTGGAAAAAATCGGCCAAAGTTTTTCCATTGCGTGGAAAAAATCCGGAAAGTTTTTCCATTGTGTGGAAAAATCGCCCAAACTTTTTCCATACTGTGGAAAAATTGGCCGCGCATTTTTCAATACGCGGGGGGCAGTATGCCCATTTTTCCACACTGTGGAAAACATTTTATCCCGCATCGGCGGGTTTTTCCACACCGTGGAAAAATACCTTCAGGACACCCGCCGCTATCGTCTCGGCTCGTGGTTCGCGCGTTTGGCTGGTGTTGGTCTGCTGGTGTCGGCGTTTGATCAGGAGGATTTCTTGCGGATTTTGGCGGCGCCAAAACCAACCGGCATCTTTTCCGCGCTGGCGCGCCGCGACCGACCGCTCGCGGACACGAGTCCAGCTCGGGTCGTCCGCAACGCGCCATCATCGGAAAATCTACCGGTTATTTTGGCGCAACAGCCCCGCCAAAATCCGCAAGAAATCCTCCGCATGCACGTGCTGCGCACAGCGGACAAGGCCCGGCAGGGCCTTTTTACAATCACGCCGCCTCACGACGGCGCGGGCTGCTGACCTTCCAGTAGGCCGCCGTTGTACCGGCGGCGGGCTGTTGGCTTTCTTGTCTTTATTGTAGCCGGCCTCGTTGAGGCCGGGGTTGTTGGCTGCTCCCCTGGAACCTGCAACCTTTAACTTGCAACCGTCTTACTGTAGCCGGCCTCGCTGAGGCCGGGGCTGTTGGTTCGATGGTCTTCACCTGACCTCTGAACCCTGACCTCTGAACCCTCCGCCGCCTCGCGGCGGCGCGGGTGTCCGGAAGAAAATCCCCGCGGTCACCGCCCGCGGCTACAGTTAACAGCCAGGCCTTTAAGGCCGGCGGCGGGCTGTTGGCTTTCTTGTCTTTATTGTAGCCGGCCTCGTTGAGGCCGGGGTTGTTGGCTGCTCCCCTGGAACCTGCAACCTTTAACCTGCAACCGTCTTACTGTAGCCGGCCTCGTTGAGGCCGGGGCTGTTGGTCCTCCTGTAGTCGCACTTGAGTAGTCTAATGGGTGCCCCTTATCCGCTGCCCCCTCATGAGTCAACAGACCATCTGTTGATTGTAGATCGGCGAGGGCAGGGTCGGATACGCGCGATAAACGTGGACATAAATCTCGTCAGCCCGGGTTTGCACTTCCGTTTCCGTGTATCGTTCGACGGGCAGCCCGCTGGTGTCACTCCATAGGAAATCCCGGATGGTCAGCCGTACGGCGTCGCGGGTCGTCTCCTTGTCCCGCCAGTGGTCAATGCGCAGTTTTTCCGCCTTGAGCTTCTGCAACAGTTCAACGGCCACTTTTTTGATCCGTTTGATTTCGGCGGCGGTCAGATCGGGTTTCCGCAAAAGGTCGAAGAGGGCCAGTGTTTCTTCGTCCAGCCCCTCCCGCATGGCCCGGTGTTCTTCCTCGTCAAAGGTTTTCGCCGCTCTCATCAGTTCTTCAAAGGTTTTTTCGATGGTGACCCGGTCTTTCTCCCGGTTGTAGTCGGCCACGATCTTTTCATAATGCGTCTGGAAGTTCGTCCGTAGGGGATTCCGTTCCAACAGCCTTTTCAGTCGTTTTTCCAGTGCAGCCTTTAAATTTTGCACGGTCGTATTTTTGGCCTTGCTGCGTTCGAATTCCCGCCGCAGCTTGTCGAAATCAATTTGGCTGATGTCGTAAGGTTCTTTTCCCTCTGCTGAAACGGGGTCTTGTGTCACAATGGCCTTATCCACCACTTGGTGCAGTTGGCGGATCACATCTATCACATCTGCCTTTTCTTCATCCTCCTTCAAGCTCTGGTACAGCAGCCGGATGGCTCTGTATTCGCCCCGGTACCGGTTGACATCCGGAACATTGGTGCACGCCAGAAACTTGACGAACACCGCCCGGCACATGATTTCAAAACGCTTCCGGGCGGTGTCGTTTTCGTTGGCCGCATCCTTCGCTGCCACGATGGCTGCGTTTCGCGCAAAACCCTTCCGAAAAACGATGTTGTCCAGCGGTGCGTCGTGTTCGGACAAAAACGTACGGACCAGCCCTAGCGCCTCTTCCAAATCGGCCAGCAGCTCCGTCTCGGGGCGCGCCGGCTCCGGCAGTGCGCCCCCATCACCGCGGCCGCCGTCCGCGGCTCCGGCAAACGTAGCCAGAGCCTTGCGCAGGTTCTTCAGGATGCCGCAATAGTCCACGATCATCCCATTATTCTTGCCCTCATTGACGCGATTCGCTCGAGCGATGGCCTGCATCAGGGTGTGCGCCTTCAGGGGCTTGTCCAAATAGAGGGTGGACAGGCTGGGCACATCGAATCCGGTCAGCCACATGGCGCAAACAATGGCGACCCGGAACGGATGCGCCTCCGCCTTGAACGCATCGTCCAGCGCCAACCGCTGCTTGTTTTGGAATTCCGGCAGCCCGCGCATGGCCTCGGGCAGTTCGATGCCCTCTTTGATCAGGCGGCGGTAAGGAGTGATATCCAAATCCCACTTGCGAAACTTGTCCACCTCGCCTTGCTCTTCGCTGATCACCACAGCCATGCGGGTTTGGCGCATCCATTCAATTCGACGGCGGGTCTGGGCTTCCTCCTGTTCGTCCCGGCTTTCCGCCAAGCCTCGTTCCAACTCGCGGATCAGTTGCTCCCAGTAAAACTCGATCAGCTTGTGCATCCGCACACAGGTGACCTTGTCAATGCACACCAGCATGGCCTTGCCGCTTTCCCAGGCCTTGGAATAGTGCGCCACGAAATCCCGCGCCACCTGATCCAGCCGCTTCCCGGCGGTGATGACATGATAGTCGCGCCTCAACTCCTGCTCCAGCCGCTGGATGGTGTCCAAGTCCTCGGTTTCCAGTTCCTCCAGCTTGTCAGCCAGACGTTCATTCAAGTCGCCAATGGATACGCCGAGCTTGTCGCCTCGCGAATCGTAGTACAGCGGCACAGTGGCCTTGTCCTCCACCGCCCGCTGGAAGTCATAGGTGGAAACGTAATCCCCGAACCACCGCCGCGTGATTTCGTCATCCTTGAACAGCGGAGTTCCGGTGAACCCGATATAGCTGGCATTGGGCAGGGCATTGCGCATATTCAGCGCCAAGGTGCCGTACTGGGTCCGGTGCGCCTCGTCGGAGATAACAATGATGTCGTCCCGCCGCGTATAGGCCGCATCCGGCGCCACGTCCTGGTTGAACTTGTGGATCAGGGAGAAAACGTACGACTTGTGCAGACTCAGCAACCGGGCCAAATCGTCACCACTCGCCGCCCGGCACGGATCGCGGTCGTTGTCCACCACGCCGCAGCCGGCGAATGTCTTGTAAATCTGGGTGTCAAGATCGTCGCGGTCCGTCAGCATCAGGAACGTGAAATTGCCGCCCAGCGTGCGGTGCACCTTGCGGGTGAACATCACCATGGAATAGCTCTTGCCCGCGCCCTGCGTATGCCAGAACACCCCCAGCCGGCCATCCAGACTCTTGCGATCGCGGACCGCCTCGACCGCCCGGTTGACGCCCAGAAACTGGTGGTTGCGGGCTAATATCTTCCGGAGCTCGCCGGCCGAATCGTCGAACACGATGAAGTTCTCCACCAGGTCCATGAAGTTCCGCTTGTCGCAAACGCCCTTCAGCAGGGTTTCCATATCCACGGCGCCCGGCTGATTCTCCGCCAGCCGCTTCCATTCGTGGAAGTGCCCCCAGCGGCTGGTCACCGAGCCGATCTTCGCTTGGTCGCCGTTGCCGAACATCACGATGGCGTTGTGGTGGAACAGATGCGGAACCGTATCCTTGTAATCGGAGAAATTCTGCTCGAACGCCGCCCGCAGGTTCCGGTGGATATTCTTGCACTCCACGAACAGCAGCGGGATGCCATTGACGAATCCTACGATGTCCGCGCGGCGGCGGTACAGATCGCCCCGAACCCACAGCTCACGGACACACAGAAAATGGTTGTTCTCCGGCTGGCGGAAATCGAAAAGCCGCAGCCGCTCCTTTGCCAGATTCCCCTCGCCATCGCGATAGGTCACCTGGACGCCATCGCGGATTTGGTCGTACTTTTCGCGGTTGGTCGCCACCAACGACTGCGTCGTTGTGGTCTCTGTTACCTGGCGAACCGCATCGTCGTAGGCCGCCTCCGGCAGCCCGGGATTCAGCTCCGCGAGCTTGGCCCTCAAGATTCGAGTCAGCACCACCTCCCGGTCGGATAGCCGCCCCAACAAACTGTCCGGGCCGAAGTCCTCGTGATTGTACGCCAGCACCGAATCCCAACCCAGTTGCTGTTCCAGATACTCCGCCGTCGTCTGCTGCACCAGCGTGTCTTCGGTGTAGTGATTAGCGCACATATCCGGAAACATCCTATTCTAGCCACCCGCGTTTGCGAAGCAGCAATGTCAGCCGTTCATGGCGGCCGTCATTGGCAAGGCCCGGCATTCTTTTGACAACAGCGTCTAGGCATTCCTTGAGGCTCGATCCATGGTAGTCCGGATCATCGGCAAATAACTTGTCCATAAAATCCAGAGCCTCCTCTGGAAATTTTTCGATGATCTTTTGCGCTTTAACCCTATGCAACATCAATTCTGGGTACTGGACAGGATAAAGCCAGTCTTTGAGATCATAGTATGCGGCCGGGAATGCTTCGCCGGCAGCTACACATAGCTCGGCCATGGCTCTTTTTATCTCCTCCGTAAGAAATCTTCTCGATTTCGGCCATATATCGTGCAAATAGGGTCTAATACGATTTTTCCAGTATTCCATTTGCCGTTGACCGGCACCTTCCGCAGACCGCGCTAGTACATGGAGTGAACTGACTAGCCCAGCCAACGGCAAACGTGAGGTTGCCCGCCTCATTTCTTCTACGGTAAAGGTATCCCCGCGGTCCACCGCAGCAAGAGCCAAAAACTCTGCATAACGTGGCCCCGCATCTCTTAAGTCTCCATAATAATTCGCTGCGTCCAGAAATGATTGCTTAACAGCCTCCAAAAAAGGTCTGTATAGCTGCCCCGCCCACATAAATCCATGCCACATGATACGGGCCTCTTCGGTTGATCTGCCCCAATCAAAGAGAGGAATAAGGTTTTGCCTTGCCCAAGGCTCATCCACACGAAAGAACGAAATAGTACGGGCAGCCAAAACAACGCGTCCAGCGCGATAATTGATATTGGCGGGGTTGCATAATTTCGTGAATATTGGCGCCAGAATTTCTGGCAACCCCGCCCCGGGTTTCGGGGATTGTTTATACCACCAATCCAGCAGAGCTTCAGTCAGTAGTCCTATTGGATGGTTGATAGCCC
This sequence comes from Verrucomicrobia bacterium ADurb.Bin018, assembly GCA_002071335.1. GTDB lineage: Bacteria > Verrucomicrobiota > Kiritimatiellia > CAIQIC01 > Lenti-01 > CAZNGD01. The sequence goes on along the minus strand of MWEZ01000009.1, from coordinate 19,344 downwards.
ATCCAAGAATATCCTCCCGCATCTCCGAATCACGCGGCAGCGATAAGAAACGCTTACATAGCCTGAAGAATACTTCTTTTTCGGGTTGTGCCGTTTTTGCCACGGCCCGCAACCACCAGCAGATACTACGATCTAATTTGCGCGCAACCGAATCAGGCATCTGTTCTAGGAGGCAGTGTATATGAGCCCAAGATCGCGTGGTCTGGTTATCCTCTGCCCAGACTTGCAACGCTTCTCTCCAACGTCCTTCAGGCCAAATATCATCCTTGGACAAAGCGTATAACCCGTAAATCGCGGCGCTGTAGTCAGTATCACACCGCTGACGCCAGTCATTCTCTTTCCAGTGGTCAGTGTCTGGGTTGTCCTTCAGCCAGCCAATCAGCTCTATTCTCCGACGGGGCGTCGGCGTAAAACTGCGCAAATCCTTACCATCACTGATCCAAAAAGGCATTTCGTCGCGGTCGTCATCAGTGACCTCCCATTCAGGATATTTTCCTTCCAGTTCGTCCAGCTTCGTCTGGGCGTCATGCCCCAAAATGCCACCAGCCTTCCGGATCTTAGCTAAGCGGAGCCAGATATCATGCTCCAAAATTTCCTGCCACCTCTCGGAAGAGAGATCATCCCGGTACATACTGCGTGGCGGGCCATTCAGAATAACGGCGGTTAGAGCAGCGAGATCGGACTCGCCCAATTGCGGAGACAATGCAACCAGCAAGCGAATCGTTTCCCGGCGTGTTTCAATGGACCACAACCACTGACGCTCGCCATCCAGTAACCATTCCAAAGCCAATTTAGGAGAAATAACATTGCCCTGGGTGGCTGCATACATGGCCAACCGTTTAAACACCGGATAGGGCAGCCGCCACCAAGCCATTGCCACTTGTACCGCTCGGGTGGTATCTGTTTTTGCCGTTTCCACCCAGGCGTCACGGGTTAATTTAATCAACACGGGCCAGTTCTGGAAATAGTGGTTTTGGCCGTTGTCCTCAATCGACGGCTGGTAGATATACGATATGTCGTGCGCATCCTCCGCACCGCCAAGCTCACGCGCCAGGTCCATACCGTCCCGCAACAGCATCGTGAAGTCATCCAAAAGTTCGGGCAGTGCTCGTTTCCATTCGGGATTATCATGCCCCAAATGCTGGATTAAAGAGTGCACATGACCCGTGGCGAGCGTCAGCTCCCAATCAATCAGATCACGCACTGTCGGCTCTTCTTTTTCTTCCTCCTCCTCTAGCCCCAGGCGAAAAGGAGGCTTAAGCATGACTTTGGGCTCGAGCATTTCGCGCAGCTCCATCCGCAAAGAGGGGGTGATACCGTTTATTTTCAAGCGATCGAACCAATCGTGCAGCTCCAGACGGTCTATTCCGTAACCAACTCGCCCAGCGAGGAATACACGCCATAATGCTCGCATTGCGGGACTAGGGAAGGCATTTGGTGCGGCTGCACGAATCTCTGCGATGCGCGCGGTGTCATTTTTCGCAATCAACCTGTCCAGTTCTTCTATACGATCGTGAATGATGTCGACAAACCGCCTACTCGGACGTCCACCCTGTTTAGCCAACCAGAGAAGAACCTTCGGGTCGTTGAGATGCCGTGAGAGCCAGATTGCCATCTCGCGCATGGCCGCATCCATGCTCGGCGATGGCATTCCCATGTCTGCCAAGCACATCCAAGGTGCTTTCACATAGGGGGTTGGCCGTCGGAGATAGCTAAAGCTCAGTTTTTCATCCGGCTTGTCGTTAGGTGCCACTCCAAATCGGGGTAGGTCCTTGTGGCTGAATTGTTCATTCGTCAGCAGATCGAGCCAGCCGAGCGGCGGTACGGGATCAAGGTTGGCAAAACGCCGTGCGGCAAGTTCATCGGTCAAGGCCCAGAGCATCCGCCCGGCGACATAATCCGACGGCGACGGAGACAAGGGGGGCGTTGCCGCGTGTTGGACAACGATCATCTCCTTTCCACGTACCCCGTCGCGATAGGTCTTGGCCCACTCCTTCAGTGTACGATGCAAATAAGCGTGCTTGGAATATTCCCGATACAGAATGGGTGTAACATTCTTGGCTCGCCACTCTTCCTCGGCCTGAATTTGTTTCCCTTTGGGATAGCTGCCAAAAGCAAACATTTCGGGCGGGTGTTCCCCAAGTTGCCGGTCTGCCGCCAATGCGTCGGTCATATAGCGCAGCACCGGATCGTTGATGCTGTAGCCTACGAAACAAACCGTAAAGTTACGGAAGAGCGTACTCACAAAACGAGAGGCCCAGCGTTCGACCAGATAGGCCAAGCCGAAATCTCCGCTGGATACAACCAGCCGGTTCAGATCCGGCTTGCCATTGGAGTCTGGCAACAGGCCGTGTAAATATACCAATCCATTCCAGGTGTTTTTGGGAATCGGCAACAACGGCGCAGCGAATGTTTCCACGGATAGACCGCTGTGCTGAATAACATGTTCAAACAGCCGGTCAAAGTTGGTGGTGACCAGCCGGATTTTCCCTTCGGAATTTGTCGCCAACCTGAGGAGCGCCTCATGGGTTGCCACTGCGGTCGTTTTTATTTCGGTCACGGTCAAAATCTTCTTGATGGCTTCCCGTACCCGCTCTCGCCCCCCAACATATTCTGTTTCTAAGAGCCCAACGGCTGTGTCGTACCGCTTTTCTTTTATGGCTGCTTGCTGCACCGCCGTAGGCTCTTGACCAAGATGGGAAAACAGATCTTTTACGAGCCCAGAAAAGCCGGGCAATCCCGCTGGGTAGGAGATGCCCGCGCCGCAGAAAAATACGACCCGCCCGTCCTCATGCGCTTGCAGCAAACGCTCTGGAATATCTGCACCGTTGGTAGCAAACGCTGGCATTAGACCGCCACCTCTCCGCTCATCAGTTTCGGCAGCAGTAGATCGCGGGCCACAGCTAGATTACGGTTGGAAAACACTAGCGTCTTGATTTGTTGCAGAATGGGCTCAATGAAGTCGTTGAGCGCCCACAGCGTATTATCGCTCGGGTATAGCACTGGATACTGCGTCATTTGCTTCCAGTCTGCCCTCGGCATCTTGGAGCCTTCCTTCATTTTTTGGGCAGTATCGGCGACAAATGCGTCGCTTGACGTGACCATCAGTACCAGCGGTAATAGCTCCTGACTGGCCGGCCGAATGACGATGGCGTCGGACGATGCAATTCCTTCGGTCAAGGCAATGCCGACCTTGTGGAAATACGGCCGGATTTTGCCGAACAGAATATCATTTTCGCGGAAGCGATGCTTGCTGCTGGTCACCTGTTCTGTTGTGCCCCATTCGGACAGGGCGATAGACCGTCGGGGCATATGTTCCAACCCAATGTACGGTGCATCTGGTTCCAAAGATGCTGGCTGGCATATTTCTCTCACTTCAACGCAGAGTTGTCCCAGCGGTCCTCTTTTCCACCCCTCCGGGATTCCATCCTTAATTTTGGCGTGTTCGTGGCCGGGGAAGCGCAAATGCACGAACCATTCCCGGTAAAGCAACCGCGCCGCTTCCTCCAGCAACTGAATCCGTCGCCGGTTGTTGGCGATCAGATCGTCGTAGGCGGAGAGAATAGAGGCAATGCGTCGCTGCTCCTGCAATTCTGGGATCAAGAACTCAATCGAAAGTAATTTTTCTTGGCTTAAATTGTCTTGTGCGGCTCCTTGGGTGAACTGCCGTACGCGCTGCTGAATGGTTGCATCAAACAGATACTTTATGAAGCGGACATCAGATTTATTTTCATCTGCGGTAAATCCAATGACACTATCTGGAAAACATGCGTCGATTCCAAGAATCGCAGTGTCAGCTATGTTAGCTGCAATCGTTATACAGAGTGTTCCGGCGGGCCATATCTTACTTTGCCGAAGCCCTTCCTCACTATAAGTCTGCTGGTATTCGCGGATGTAAAGCCCCGAATGTTTGACATCGCTAGTTTGTATGAATGGATACGGACCACCATATAGATGAGCAGCATCACGCGGCCTGTGTCGTGAACGACCACGGGAGAGCGTTCCGAGCTGGTCTAGTTTTTGTGGTCGCCAACTCATATCCCTAATTCCAAAAAGTTTCTTTGGATGACTGCGGCCAATTGCACGGCCTCAGCATCAAGTCCCGCCAGTTCCAAATGGATGTCTTGGATGGTTTCTTCAAAGTCGAAATCCGCGTCCGCTTCTTCGGGGGCGACGCCGACATAGCGGCCGGGGGTCAGGCTCCAATCGTTAGCGGCGATTTCGGCACGGTCCACTAATTTGACCAGACCCGCCACGTCGCGAAGCTTGGCATCGGGGAATCGTTCCGTCAGCCAATGGGCTTGTTTCCAGAAATAGCGCACCTGCTTGAGCTGGGCAACGGCGGTCTCCCGGGCCTCCTTAGCGGCTTTACTGGCATGGTTGATATCGCGCCTCACCCATTTTTCGTTCTCCTTGGCTTTGCATTCTTTCTCGCAGGAGGCGATCAGACGGCCGGCGAGCTTGTAGCATAGGTCGGCCTGGTGGACGAGGTCGCGGCTGGAATCGGCCAGCTCCGCGAGGCGCTCAACGACTTTCTTTAGCTCAGCATTGGTGGCCGGAGGTTTCTTCCATGCGGCCCGGTGGTTGGCTGTAGCCTTCCGGAAGTCATTGGCGGCGGATGGCAGCTCCTGCCGGGCCGCATCCAGCTCCGAAATTTGTGCGGCCAGCGCAGCCTCGGCTGCCGGTGTGTTCAGAAACGGCTTCATGGCGGCGGATAGCTGGTCCATCGCCGCTATGAATTCCGGGAGAGGTTCGGCATCTTGCCCGCCATCGGTAGGCGGGGCAAAGCAAGCCTCGGCTTCTTCCAAGGTGCGGCGGCAGTACTCCGCCAGCAGCGCCAGATACTTGTCGGTTTCCCCCCGGTACAACCAGACGATGGAGAGCAAATTCTTTTCCTGCTCGGGGCTGAAATCGTAGATCTTGCGGGTGACCTTGCGGAACACGTTCCGGGCGTCAATCATTAGCACCTTGTCGCGGTGTTCGGCGGGTTTGTCGCGGTCCAGGAACCACAGTTCGCAGGGGACGGTACGGGTGTAGAAGAAATTGGAGCGGATGGCGACCATGACGTCCACATCGCCAGTCTCGACAAGCTTCTGACGCACCTTGGCTTCCTCGTTGCCTGCGCTGGAAGCCTGGGAGGACATGACGAATCCGGCCCGGCCGCGCCGGTTCAGATAGCTGTAGAAGAAGCTGATCCAGACATAGTTGCCGTTGGACACCTTGCCGCGCTTGTTGGTCCCCGGCAGGCCGAACGGCAGGCGGGGATCCGATTTCATCTTCCCGGCATCAATCTCGTCCACGTTGAAGGGCGGATTGGCCATCACGGCGTCCGCCTTGCCCAACAGATGGTGCGGATCTTCGTAGTAGGTGATGGCTTTCTGGATGTTGCCTTCCAGCCCGTGGACAGCCAGATTCATCTTGGCCAGGCGGATGGTGGTGGCGTTCTTTTCCAGCCCGTAGAACGTCAGGCGTTCGGCGGGGCTCTGGCCGTGCTCTTCCACCGTGCGGGCGCTTTGCACGAACATCCCGCCGGACCCGCAGGCCGGATCAAGAACGATTCCGCGCTTGGGATCCACCACGTGGGCGATGAACGACACCAGGGAAACCGGCGTAAAAAATTCGCCGTCGTCGTGGGCCTTTTGGCCGGCGAACTGGGTCAGGAAATATTCGTAAATCCGGCCAAACACATCGCCCGACACCCGCTTGAGCTCCTCCGGGTTCAGAATTCTTAGCAACTGCCCAAGGACCGCATTGTCCAGCTCCTGATAATCCTCCTTCGGCAGAACGCCTTTCAGGCTGACGTAATCGGTCTCGATGGATTTCATAGCGCCAATGATGGCCTTGGCGCGGTCCTCTTCGTCCCTCAGCGAAACCAGATAGTCGAACTGCGCCTCGGGCCGCAGGAAAATCGCGCTTTTCTGCGAAAAATCCTCCTTCGTCAGGTCCCGCTTCTTGCCTCCTCGGGTGGGCAGACCCGCTTCGATGCCATCTTTGATGGCCAAAAAGCGGCTATAGGCATACCGCAGAAACACCAGGCCCATGACCGGCATGAAGTATTCGTTGCTGGCGTAATTGGAATTCGCCCGAAGGGTGTCCGCCGCGGTCCACAAACGTTTTTCTATGGCTTCGATGTGTTCGAGCTGCGGCATCCGATTTTCCTGTTGTTGATCGTATTAACTGAATCCGCAGTGTAGTGGACCTCCTTGTCTCTGTCAGCCGGAAAACCTTTGCCCAGAACCCCTCGCTCACTCATCCCTCGGCGGATGAGGTTGAAAACGAGTCCAATCGGGGGGCTGCGCTTGAAAGGCAATTGACGGCAACGGGTGGGCGGAGAATGGTCGCCAAACGGCTTGACCAAGGGGGGGGCGAAGTGGTGCAATCTGGTTTTGAGGGTCGGGTGACCGGCCAAATTAGAGCATTGAACAGCAAAAGGGAACACATGAAGAGGCAACTGGTTGCGTTGTTGGTGTTGGGTAGTTTTGCGTCGTCCGCCTGGGCATTTCAAGCCGGGGCGATTGCGGGAAGCCGTGATGGGGCAGGTGTGCCCGTGGCGTTTCAAGCGTCGTTGGGCGTGCTGAACGGGGAGGCCAAGGAGCACGTCTATGACTACGAGGGGCCCGGCGGCGGGCGGCGGCAATTGAGCCGGCTGGATTGGGACTTGAAGGGCATCGCCATGGGCGGGGTGAATGGTTCCGTGCGCCTGATGGATGCGCTGACGATCAATGGCGGGGTGTGGCTGGCGCTGTCGAAGGGCAGCGGCGAAATGGAGGATTATGATTGGCTGATCGTGGATAGCGCGGACTGGACGCATTATTCGCTGTCTGATGTGGATATTGAAAGTGGCTACATTTTTGACCTGAATGTGGCGTGGGATTTCCAACTGACCCAGGATTTGGTTGCGCGCGCCATGGTGGGCTACAAGCAGAATGGCTGGGAGTGGAAAGACCGCGGGCAGTATCTGCTCTATCCGGAATACGGTTATGTCCCGCAGGATCTGGGCGGCGAAAACATGATCAATTATGAGCAGGAGTTCCGCATGCCGTATCTGGGCGCAAGCGCGGATTGGAAGACCGGGAACTTTACGCTGTCGGGCTATCTGACTTGGAGCCCCATTGTGGCGGCGGATGACTGGGACGTGCACGTGGCGCGCGATGTGCACTATCACGAAACCTTCGACGGCGGCAACATGCTGGGGTTGGGCTTGTCCGCGCGCTATGACTTTACCCAAGGCTCGCTGCAGGGCGTCTTTCTGACCGCGGCGCTGGATTACCAGAAGATCAGCCGGATCGTGGGCGACATGGAATTAACGGACGGGTCCACCGGCGAAAGCGGCGGCGAAGAGGATGTGGCCGGCATCGAGAACAGCTATGTGATCTTCTCGGTCGGCGGCGGAATTCGCTTCTAAAAGGGATAGGCAAGGCGACGCATGAATAGACTCTGGAATCAAGGTCGGGCACTTTGCCTGGCCGGACTTTGGCTGGCCGTTCATGCGTCAGCCCAATCGGATGAACCCGCGGCGGTCGAGCCCGCCGCCGATGCGGCGGGCTTGTGCGCGACCATCGCGGAAGGCGAGCGCCTACTGGCCGAAAATCATTTGCCGGCGCCGGATGATGCCGCCAAGGGCGCTTTGCTGGAGGCGTTGCTGCGCGCCAGCGAGCCGACCGTGGTGTTTCTGGACGAGGAAGAGTTGGCCTCGCGCTGCCAGCAGGAGGCCACGCAGGAATGGACGCTGGGGCTGACGCTGGTGGAAATGGAAGACAGCCTGCCGAAGATTGTCGCAGTGGCGGCGGAAACGCCGGCCGCCACCGCCGGCATCCAGCCCGGCGAATTTGTCCAGAAGATCGGCGATCAGGACCTTGCCACCGGCGCGACACTCAAGCAGGTGCGCAGCCTTTTGCTGGCGGGCGAGGAGCCGGAACTCGCCGTTTCCATTCTGGACCCGACCGGTCAAAGCCGCGCCTTGACGCTGGTGCGCACCCGTCGTGAGCGCACGGCGTTGACGAATATTGAAGACCTACCGGTGAACATGGGCTACATGCGGGCGGCGGGCATCTTCACCGGCGCGGGCGCGGAGATTGTGGCCTGCCTCGACAAATGGCAGGCGGCCGGCAAGATCGGCGCAATTCTGGACCTACGCGAGGCCGACGGCACCGCGGAAGACGAGGTGGCAATTGTCGCGGCCAAGTTCACGCCGCGCGACGATGTGCTCTACACCATGAACGACCGGCAGGGACATGAGATCAAAACCGTGAAGGCCACGGCGCCCGCAGCCCCAACGCTGCCGCTGATGGTGCTGGTGGATGGCGAAACCTGCGGCGCGGCCGAGCTGCTGGCCGCGGTATTGAGCGGCAGCGTGCAGGGCGCCATGGTGATTGGGCAGGAAACTGCCGGCGACCCGCTGATCCGCGAAGCCAAGCAACTTCCCACCGGGCGCTATGCCCTGCTCGCCACACGCCAGCTCAAAGCGGCCAACGGCGCGGTCTATGCCGGCGGGCGCGGCGTGCAGCCGGATGTGGTGATCAGCTCCGCGGCGTTGCACGAGACATTCTACGAACCCGAATCCCCCGTGCTGCGCAAGGGCAAGACGCTTTCCGAAGAAGAGAAAGAAGACCGAGCGCTACGGGACCGCACCCGGCACGATGCCTATTTGCGCCGCGCCACGGATGTACTGCTGGGCCTGAAAGCGCTCGGCTATGGCCGCCAACACTAGACCGGCCGGCATTCTCCCGGCCACGCCCGCAAATATCCGCCATGCCGCCGCCGCGTTGCGCGCCGGCGAACTGGTGGGCCTGCCGACGGAAACCGTGTATGGCGTGGCCGCCCGCGCCGACGATCCCGCGGCCATCGCCCGACTGTTCCGCGCCAAGGGGCGCGACGAAAGCAAGCAGGTGGCGCGGTTTGTTGCGGACCTGGACGGCGTGCGCGCAGCCGGGGCCACGGTGAGCGATGTTGCCCGCCGGTTGGCCGCCGCGTTTTGGCCCGGCCCGCTCACGCTGGTCTTGCCCGGCGCGGATGGCGCGTGGCTGGGGTTTCGCGCGCCGGCTCACGATGTGGCGCAAGCTTGGCTGCGCGAACTGGGCGGTGTGATTCCCGCCGTCACCAGTGCCAACCGCAGCGGCAAGGCCCCGGCGGGCACCGCGGCAGCGGCGTGGGCAGCCCTGTCGCCGCATTTGTCCATGGTGCTGGATGGTGGCCCCGTCACCGGCGGCCAACCCAGCACGGTGCTCCGCGTGGCGGGCGCGGAGGCGGAAATCCTGCGCCCCGGTCCCATCACGGCGGAGCATCTGGCGCGAATTCCCGGATTGCACCTGAGATCAACGTAAGCGCAACCACAATGGCGCGCATGGCATCGGGGAAGGCAACTGCCATTCGAGTTCCCACCGCACGGATAAAACCGCAAAAAACAGTCACCTTAAATTTGTCCAGAGTTTATAAAGTGTGGACATCACCCTCAAAACAGCCGATTAAAAATAACCCAAAAAATGAACATAACAAATTGTATATAAGTGAGATATAAATATTATGACATTTGTCCACAGTTTATAAACTCTGGACAGCATGGTTCAAATTGAAAAATAGAAGGTGGTCTGACAGCGGTTGCTTCCGCATCCCAAGCGAGACGATCCGGCCACTGAAAACAGCGAGGAACCGGCATTGGGCGGGTTAGGGGATTGTCGGCTGCCTGTCGAATGGGCTATGCTGACGGCCGAATGAGCTTTCTGGGATACATCGGCTCCGGCGTCTTGACGCGGTGGAGCCGCCTGACGCGTCTGGCGGCCATTACGTGGGCCGTCCTGCTGCGGGCAATCCGCCCCCGCACTTGGACCGCGCCTTTGCGCAACGTCTTGGCGCGGCAGGTGTTGTTCACCGGTTTTGAGGCCACGGGGTTTATCGCGCTGATCGCGGTAATCGTGGGCGCGTTGGTGGTGGTGCAGGCGCAATACTGGCTGACCCGGCTGGGGCAGTCGAATTTGATCGGACCCATTCTGACGGCGGTGGTGCTGCGGGAGCTGGGGCCGCTGTTGACCAACTTTGTGGTCATTGCCCGCAGCGGCACGGCGATCGCCACCGAGCTGGCCAACATGAAGGTGCACGGCGAAGTGCGCGCGTTGGATGCCATGGGCATTGATCCGTTTGTGTATCTGGTGGTGCCGCGCGTGCTGGGGGTGGCGATTTCCACGTTTTGTCTGACCATCATCTTTTTGGCGGTGACGTTCATCGGCGGCTTCGCCTGCATTTGGGCCATCGAGCTGGGCGATGTGAACATGGGCCTGTTCTTCGGCAACATCATTGGCTCGGTGACGGTGCCGGATGTGTTCAGCCTGCTGGCGAAGTCCATCGTGCCAGGGCTGCTGACCGGCGCGATTTGCTGCGATGAAGGCCTGGCAGTGGGCGTCGCCGCCACCGAAGTGCCGATTGCGGCCACGCGTGGCGTAATTCGATCGGTGGCGACGTTGTTTGTGACGTCGCTGTTGATTTCCATTATGGCGTTTGTGTGAGGCAGTGATGACTGGCAACCCCAACAGCGAATTGTGGCGGGTGGCGGGAGTCCGCGCGCGGCAAGGCCCGGTGTGGAATTTTTCCGTGGCGGCAGGCGCCGCGGCGTGGATTCCGGATAGTGATGACGACGGCCTGGATTGGCTGGATTGGCTGCTGGGGCTGACCACGCCACCGGAAGGCGCGGTGCATTGGCAGGGGCGCGACTGGCAGGCGTATTCGCCAGATGCGGCGAGCGCCGCGCGCGGCACGATCGGCTGCGTGTTGACCACCGGCGGCGCGCTGGCGAATCTGGACATGGACGAAAACGTCTGGCTGCCGGCGCGGATTCACCGGCGGACCGGCGCCGCCGCCGAGATCGAAACCTGGGCGCGGCGTTTCCGCTGCTGGCCGTTGCCCGCCCGTCGCCCGGCCGTGGTGCGCGAGCGCGAGCGGCAGCGCCTGCTCTGGACGCGCGCGTTCGCCGGCCGGCCGCTGGCGCTGGTGCTGGAGCGCCCCCTGCGCAACATGCCGGAAGAGGATCGCCGCCTGTTTCTGGCGGCGGTGGCCGATGTCCGGGCCGCGGGTTGCGCGGTGATTTGGCTCGAAGAAACCTTGGCAGAAGATGTCCGCGCGGCGCTGGCGCCGCTGACGGTGATCACGCCGGAACCGGCATGAGGAGCGAACATGGCAAAACCATTCAAATTCAGATATGTGAATGAAATCGTGGGCGGCTTCGTGCTGCTGGTGGTGTTGCTGCTGCTGGCAGGGGTGCTGGTGGCCGGCCACGCGCAGCATTGGTTCGAGGCGAAATACATGATCAACCTCAACTTCCCCGCCGAAGGCTCCATGGACCTGCAGAAGGGCGCGGAGGTCATGCTGCTGGGCGCAAAAGTCGGCAGCGTGCAGGACATTGTCGTGAACGATGACGGCCACATTTCCGGCGTGATGCGCATCCGCGGGCCCTTCATGCGCTTCGTGCGCGCAGACTCCATTGCCCTGGTCAAAAAGAAAATGGTCGTCACCGGCGATGCCTATATCGAGCTGACCCGCGGCACTGGCGCGGAGCTGCCGCGGACCGGCGGCGAAATTGAATGCGTGAAGGATACCGAAATCCTGGAGATGCTGCAGGAGGCGTTGGAGACCATCCGCAAGGAAGCGGTGAACACGCTCACGCTGGTGAATGGCGCCATCGCGGAATATACGGATTTGGCCGCGGGGATGAACGATCCCGATGGCAGCCTGCAACAGTTGCTGGCCAACTCGAACGGCCTGCTGGATGACCTGCGCAAAGGCCCGGGCCTGCCCGCCAAAATCCTGAACGATCCGGGCATGGCCAAGGATGTGGAAAACATCGTGGCGCAGATTCAAGAGCTGATGGACAAGATCAACGCCATCGCCGCCGAGCTGCAAACCATGGTGAGCACCATCGCGCCGGTGAGCGGGACTGTCGCCGACGAGGTGGACAACCTGCCCGTGCTGACCGGCGACGCCCAAACGCTGATGCGGGAAACCACCGCGCTGCTCGATGGCCTGCAAAAACATTGGCTGCTGCGGAAATATATGGGCTCGGATGATGCCCTGCGCGCCCAGGAGGTGTTGGTGCCATGAGAAGAGAGAGGTCAGAGGTCAGGGGGCAGGGTTCAGGGTTCAGGGTTCAGAGGTCAGAGGTCAGAGGTCAGGGTTCAGGGTTCATAGTTAGGGGGGTGGCTGTGCTGGCGGTCATGCTGTTGGCGGGGTGCGCCACGCCGCCGGCGCCGCAAGTGACGGATGAAGATTGGGTGTCGCACGTGACCACCGGGCGCGGTCTCTACGCGCGCGGCGATTATCGGCGCGGCGCCAGTGCCTTCGAGCGGGCGCAAGTCCGCGCACGGGCCATGGATGATGCCAACGCCTTGGCGGTGGCGGCGGTCAATCGCGCGCAATGCCTCTTGGCGGAAGACCAGCCCGGCGAAGCGCGGACGGCCATCGAGGAAGCCTTGGCCGACCCGCGCGTGAGCCGCGAGCGGCGCATGGAATTGCTGGCTGCCGGTGCGCGCGCCGACTGGGGCGTTGGTGACGCCCCCGCGGCATTGGCGCGGTTGGCTGAGCTGCAAGCGATGACGCCCCCAGCGCTGCTGCGCGCGCAAGCTGCCTTGCTGCATAGCGAAATCCAGTTGGCGCAGGGCGATGCCGCCGCCGCCGCGAAGGCGCTGGCGGATGGCCCGAAGCCCAATGAATGGCAACGCGTGCCGGCATCGTTGCGCGCGGCTCGCGCGGGACAGCAAGCGAGTATTGCCGCGGTGGGCGGCGACCCGGCGGCTGCCGTGACACATTGGGATGAAGCTGCGCGCCTCTGGCAGCAAGCCGATCGCTTGCCGGAGATGGCGCGTGCGCTGGCCGCCGGGGCGCAGCAGGCGCAAGCGGCCGGCGATGCCGCCGGCGCGGGCGAGCGGCTGTATCGCGCGGCGCGCAGCCTCTGGGCGCAGGGCGTGCAACCGGAGGCCGTGGCCCGGCTGCAAGAGGGACTGGCCATTGCGGAGCAAATGCCGGATTCGCCGTTGGCGAAAAAATTGGCGGCGCTATATGTAACATTTCAGGCTGAGCAACGACTGAATAAGTAATGGGTGGAGGATGGACATGAAGAAATGGTGGTTGATGGCGAGTCTGCTGCTGGTTGGCGCCAGCGCGTGGGCGGCCAAGGAAATGAGCGTGCAGGTGCGCGACGGCCAGTTACGGAACCGCGCGTCGTTTTTGGGCGCGGTGGTGGCCAACGTGGCCTATGGCGACCGTGTGACGGTTTGCGCGGAACAGGCAGGCTGGTGCGAAGTCACCACGGCCGCCGGCGCGCGAGGCTGGATTCATAGTTCGGCGTTGACCCCCAAGCGCGTGGTGTTGGCGTCGGGCGCGTCAGACGCGCAAGTGGGCGCCAGCGGCGCGGAAGTCGCGCTGGCCGGCAAGGGCTTCAGCAAGGAAGTTGAGGCGGAATACAAAAAACAGAATCGGGAGCTCGACTATACGTGGGTGGATTGGATGGGCCAACAGACCCTCACCGCGGAGCAGTTGGTGCAATTCCTGAAACAGGGCGGCCTGGCCCAGTAAGGAGCGACCGATGAAATCCGCATTTTGCAAAAAATTGGGCAGCGCGTTGGTGGTCGGCAGCTTGGTGCTGGCCGCGGGTTGCGAGACCGTCAATCAGATTACCGCCGCGGCCGCCGATGTGGCCGCCGCCACCGGCGCGATTACGCCGGAGCAGGCCGAGAGCACCAAGCGGGTAAGCACAGCCGTCACCAAGACGTTCCAGGACATCACACCGGAACAGGAGTACTACATTGGCCGCACGGTCGCGGCGACTGTATTGACCCAGCATAAACCGCTGCCGGCGGAAAAGCTGAATGCCTACCTCAACCAAGTGGGGCAATCGCTGGCGCAATTTTCCGAGCGGCCCGAAACATTTGGTGGCTATCATTTTCTGGCGCTGGACTCGGCGGAGATTAACGCTTTTGCCGCGCCGGGCGGCTTGATTCTGGTGACACGCGGGTTGTTGGACTGCTGCCAAACCGAAGACGAGTTGGCGGCGGTGTTGGCGCACGAAATCGGCCACGTGGAAAAGCAGCACGGGTTGCGTGCCATCCGCACCGGCCGTCTCAATTCGGCGCTGACCATTTTGGCGGTGGAGGCCGGCAAAAATCTGGGCGGCGAGCAGTTGGCGGAAGTGACCAAGGCGTTTGACGAATCCATCAACGACATCACCACCACGCTGATGAACAGCGGCTATTCGCGCAAATTGGAATATGAGGCTGATGCTGCGGCGGTGGGTATTCTCCGGCGGGCGGGCTACCAGTCCGGCGCGCTGGTGGCCATGCTGGAAAATATGGCGAAAAATTGGGATTCCTCGCGGCACGATTTTGCGGCGACCCACCCCGCGCCCGCGGATCGCATTGCCCAATTGCAAAAGCTGGGCGTGGCATCCACCAAGGCCTCGGCGCCGGCCCGCCAGCAGCGCTTCTTGGCGGCGACGCAAGGCCAGTAAGCCGGGAGCGCCGGGCCGATGAACAAAAAACTCCGGTACGGCCTGCTGGCCGGCGTGCTGGCCACGGCCGTGGCAGGCTTGCTCCAGTGGGGCGGACTGCTCGCGCGCTGGGAAAATCCGTTGGCGGATTGGCGCGCGCGCCTGCTGGCCAAACCCTCAGCGGCCACCGACGATATCGCGCTGATTCTGGTGGACCAGGCCAGTTTGGATTGGGCCAGCCAGAACATCGGGCTTTCGTGGCCTTGGCCGCGCGAAATTTATGCGCCGGTGCTGGATTATCTGACGCGCAATCAGGCACGCGCGGTGGCCTTTGATGTGCTCTACACCGAGCCTTCCACCTACGGCGTGGAAGATGACGAAGCCCTCGGCGCGGCCGCTGGGCGCGCCGGGAACTTTGTCGCGGCGGTTTTTCTGGGCACCACCACCACGCAAACCGATGCGTGGCCGGAGATAGCTCAGCCGAATCCGCTTCATCTGGCAGGGTGGGCGGATTGGCTGGCAGCAAAACCCGCCGCACGGGCGGACATGGTTTCCGCCGCCGCCGCGTTCCCGGTTCCCGAACTGACGACGAATACCGCGTGGCTGGCCAACGTGCGCGAAGTGCCGGACAGCGACGGCATTTTCCGCCGGGCGGTGCCGCTGCGCTTTTTTGCAGATCAGGTGCTGCCTTCGTTGGGCGTGGCGTGCTGGCTCGCCGGGCAACCCACGCCGGTTGCCGGCCAACTGACCGGGAATACGCTGACGCTGGCCGGGCGGCAGATTCCGTTGGATGATTCCGGGCGGATGATTTTGAAATTCCGCGGGCCGTCCGGCACGCACCCCGCCTATTCGGCGGCGGCGGTGATTCAATCCGAGCTGCGCTTGCAGGAGGGTGGCACCCCGCCCATCGCAGATGGCAGTGTGTTCAAGGATAAGTTTGTGGTGTTTGGATTCAGCGCGCCCGGGCTCAAGGATTTGCGGCCCACGCCGGTCGCGGCGGATTATCCCGGGCCGGAAATCCATGCCACCATGCTGGACAATCTGCTGATCGGCGATTTCCTGCGCGACGTGCCGCCGCCGGCTGCGTGGGGATGGACGCTGCTGCTGGCGCTACTGGCCGGCCTTGGCGCGGCTGCGGCGCGCAACGGTTGGCAAAGCGCCGTCTTGGCGGTGGCGCTGATTCTGGTGCCGGTGCTGGCCGGCCTGGCGGCGTGGCAAGCCAACTGGGTACTGCCGGTGGCGGGCGCGCTGACGAGTGTGATCCTCGCGCTCTTGGGCGGCGCGGTGGTGAACTTCATCCTTGAAGGCCGCCAAAAAATGTTTATCAAGGGCGCTTTCAAGCACTACTTGAGCGCGGAAGTCATTGAGCAAATCATGCGTGACCCCAACAGCCTCAAGCTGGGTGGCGAGCGGCGCGAACTGACGATTTTCTTTTCCGATTTGCAGGGCTTCTCCGCGATTTCCGAACGCCTCAGTCCGGAAGAGTTGACGCGCCTGCTGAATGATTATTTGTCGGCCATGACCGAAATTATTTTGGCGGAAGGCGGCACGCTGGACAAATATGTGGGCGATGCCATCGTGGCCTTCTGGAACGCGCCGCTGGCGCAACCGGACCATGCTGTGCGTGCGGTGCGCGCGGCGCTGCGTTGCCAGCGCGTGTTGGCCGAGCAGCAGGCGGCCTACGCGCAACGCATCGGCGGGCCGCTCAAAATGCGCATCGGGCTCAACACCGGCGCGGTGGTGGTGGGCAACATGGGTTCCAGCCAGCGCTTTGATTACACCATGCTGGGCGATGCCGCCAATCTGGCCTCGCGGCTGGAAGGCGCCAACAAGGCCTTCGGCACCAATTTGATGATTGCCGAAAGTACTTGGGAGCAAACGCAAGGCGCGTTCCTCGGTCGCGAGTTGGCGCAGTTGACGGTGGTGGGACGCAAAACCCCGGTGCGGGTTTTTGAGGCCACGGGTTTTGCCGGTGAACCGCCCGCGCCCGAAACCCACGCGTTTGCCGATGCGCTCGCCTTGGTGCGTGCCGGCAACTGGGTGGCGGCGGCGGCAGGCTTTGCCGCGTTGTCCGCCGACCCCGCCGCGCAGGTCTATACCGCCAAGTGCCGCGAGCTGGCCAACCATCCCGCCGCCACGTGGGACGGTATCTGGAACCTGGCTGAAAAATGAGGATGGCATGAAGATTTGGCTGGGCGGTGCGCGCGGAAGTTTTGCGGTATCGGGGCCGGAATACGGGCGCCATGGTGGCGACACGTTCGCCATGCTGGTGGAGGGGCAGGATGGGGCGCAACTGCTGCTGGATGCCGGCAGCGGCGTGCGGCGATTGTTATCACGGCTGCGCGCGGATTACGTGCTCTATTTTACGCACACGCACTTGGACCACCTGCTGGGTTTGCCATTGCTGGAAAATAAGTGGCCCCGTCAGCTCGTGCTGCCGCGCGGTGATTTGGCTGCCACCCTCGCGCGGGTTTTTTCGCCGCCGATATGGCCCGTGACGCTGTCGACCGCGGACTACTCCGTGCCGGCCATGCAGGCTGCCGTCGGCGGATTAGTCATCCGCTGGCACGAGGTGGCGCATCCGGATGGATGTGTGGCGTACCGCGTGGATGAGCCCGCCACCGGCGAGAGCATGGTGGTGGCCACAGATTGCGAATGGCCGGCGATGGCTCCGGCGGCGCAGGAGTCGTTTGTGAAATTTGCTCACGGTGCCGATCTGCTGGTGTTCGACGCCCAGTACCTGCCGGAAGAATATCCGGCCCATCGCGGCTGGGGCCACAGCACGTGGGCTGATGCCGTGGCGGTGGCGCAACGCTGTGCCGCCAAGCGCCTGTGGCTGATCCATCACAAGCCCAAGCGCACTGATGCTGAACTGGCCGCGCTGGGCGCGGCGGCAGCCGCCGTATTCCCCGGCGCAACGGTGCCGGTTCCGGACTGATTCGGGGCATTCCCGCGCCCATTGTCCGGAATCGGCGGGAATGGTTAAGGGACGAAACCTTTCCGCCGCGGCGGGCGGGGGGGGCGAGGTAAAACGCGGTAAAACAGGGCGGTATTTTTGATTGATTTTACCAGTTGTCGGCCAGATATTATCCGGCGAAGAGTTGGCCAGTCGGCCCAACTGAAGATGAGGTGCAGGGATGAATGTGGTGGCGGTCATTTTGGGCGGTGGCGAAGGCAAGCGGTTGCAACCCTTGACGCGTGATCGGTGCAAACCGGCCGTGCCGCTGGCCGGCAAGTACCGCCTCGTGGATATTCCCGTCAGCAATTGCATCAACAGTGGTTTCCGCCGCATTTACGTATTGACGCAATTCAATAGCGTCTCGCTGCATCAACACGTGCAGGGCACGTATGTGTTCGACCAGTTCCACAGCGGCTTCGTGCGCATCTTGGCTGCGCAGCAGACTCCCAGCAGCGAGAGTTGGTTCCAAGGCACCGCCGATGCCGTGCGGCAGGGTATCCGCTACATCATGGACCGCGAACCGGATTACATCCTCATTCTTTCCGGTGACCAGTTGTACCAGATGGATTTTCGCCCCGTAATGGAAGCACACATTCGCAACAAAGCCGAAGTGACCATTTGCACCAAGCCGGTGCCACGCGCGGAAGCGGGCGCGCTGGGGATCATGCAGGCGGATGAAAAGGACCGCATCGTGCGCTTTGTGGAAAAGCCGGGCGACACACCCCTGCTGGACGAACTGCGCGAACCCGGCAACGGCCCCGAGCGCTATCTCGCCAGCATGGGCATCTACGTGTTCAACACCCGCGTGCTGCTGGAGCTGTTGGCCAACGAGGAAAAAGATTTCGGCAAAAACATCATTCCCGCCGCCATCAAGGACCGCGCGGTGTACCGCTATCTGTTCGAGGGCTACTGGCGCGATATCGGAACCATCCGCGCCTTCTGGGAGGCCAACATGGAGTTGGCCGAGATGGTGCCGCAGTTTAACCTCTATGATGTGAATGCGCCGGTGTACACCCACATGCGCTACCTGCCGCCGTCCAAGATTAACGCCTGCGATTTGAACCGCGCGCTACTGAGCGAAGGCTGCATCATCACCGGTCACCGCATTTTGCGTTCCATCATTGGCGTGCGCGCCAAGGTGGGCACCGGCAGCGTGCTGGAGCATACCGTGCTGATGGGCGCGGACTGGTACGATCCCGAACCCCTGCCGCCAGGCCAAATCCCAATGGGCGTCGGACGCGACTGCTTCATCCGCAACGCCATCATTGATAAAAATGCGTGCATCGGTGATGGCTGTTACATCACGCCCGACGGCAAGGACAACGTCGTGACCGATCAATACACCGTGCAAGACGGGGTGATCGTCATCCCGAAGAAGGCCGTCATTCCGGCCGGCACGCACATTTAACCTACTCGCCGGCGCGCGCGGCACGGCGCATCAAGGCGCTTGGTAGGCCGGCAGTGCGGGACGGTGGCGGGGGCCGACCACGTTTCCTTGTGGACCGCCGGTGGCCGGTGCGTCGGCACCGCGCTCCAAATTCTGCCGCCGGCAGTCGGAAATCAGGCGATAGCACTGCGCGATGTGATCCGCAATGGGCACTCCCTCCGGTGCTCGCGGCTTGATGGCTTCAAATGTCTTGGCGGCCTGAAATGCGTTGTCCTCGATTTCCTTGAGCAGGTGCGTCTGCGCTTTGTTGTTCAGGAATGCACGGTATTGCGCCAGGGCCCGGTTGAACAAATTGGCGCCCAGCAAATATTCCGGATCCTGCCAAGTTTCGCCGGGCTTGAGTGGCATGGCGGGCTCGGGTGGCCGGGTCGGGGCGCGCGGGTCAGACCTTGCCGATCACGCCTTCGACCAGGTAGTTCATGCCCTCGAGCTCGAGGTCGGTCTGCTTGAAGACCTTGCCCTTGGGGATGA
>MWEZ01000008.1 GCA_002071335.1 Verrucomicrobia bacterium ADurb.Bin018 | reverse complement strand
GCTGGTTTTGCGCCTGCAATCCGCACTGAAGCTGTACTTCCCACAGGCGCTCCAGTGGGCCGGAACGGACCTCGCTTCCCCGATGGCCTGCGACTGGTTGCTCAAATGGCCCACGTTGGCAGCCGCCCAGCGCGCCCGGCCGCAAACCATCCGCTCGTTCTTCTACGCCCGCAAGTGTCGCAGCGCCACGCACATTGAAAGGGTGATCGCCGCTCTGCCGACAGCGAAGCCGCTGACACAGGACGTGGCGGTGCTCGCCGTCCAGCCGCTGACGGTTCAGATGCTGGCGAAGCAACTTCAACTTCTGGGCAAGTCCATTGCGGCCTACGAGCAGCAAATCCAGATACTCTTTCGGCAGCATCCCGACGCATTCCTCTTTGAGAGCCTGCCCGGCGCCGGCAAAACCTTGGCGCCGCGACTGCTCTGCGCGTTTGGAAGCGACCGTGCCCGATATCCCTCCGCCCAGAACATGCAAACCTATGCCGGGGTGGCGCCGGTGATCGAGCGAAGTGGCAAGAGTTGCTGGACCCACTGGCGCTGGAACTGCCCGAAGTTCCTGCGCCAAACCTTTCACGAGTACGCCAAGGTTTCCATTCTGTACTCGACCTGGGCGCGAGCCTACTACGACCAGCAGAAGCAACGTGGAAAGCGTCACAACGCCGCCATCCGGTCTCTGGCGTTCAAGTGGATCCGGATCATCCATCGTTGCTGGCAGACCCGCACGCTCTATGATGAAAGCCTCTACCTCCAAACCCTCGCCCAGCGCGGATCGCCACTATGTGCCCTCATTGCCGAACCAGCCTAGGAGGCGTGAAAAAAACAAAAATATGATTGACGGACATCCTCAGAGGTCTGCGTTCCTGCTTGGTTCGGTGGCTGCCGGTTCGGTGGTCTTCACCTGAACTCTGCCCTCTGCCCTCTGAACTCTTCTCGCCCTCACCTGCCCTCTGAACCCTGAACCCTGATCCCTCGCCGTGTTGCGGCGGCGCGGGTAAAACTAGGGTTGCGTCCGCGGCCCATTTTTGAGTGAATGCGCGGCCAAATGTGCGGGCCGCAAGGTGCGGCGGCACGAGGAGTTTTTGTGTATCTCAAAGCAGTCGAAATGATCGGGTTCAAGAGCTTCGCCGAGCGGACGAAGATGATGTTTGAACCCGGGATGATGGCAATCGTGGGCCCCAACGGCTGCGGCAAGAGCAATGTGTCGGACGCCATCCGCTGGGTGCTGGGCGAGCAAAGCCCCAAGGCGCTACGCGGTGGCACGATGACCGATGTGATCTTCAACGGCACCGACCAGGCCAAGCCGCTGGCCATGGCCGAGGTCAGCCTGACCCTGACCGATTGCGAGGCGGTGCTGGGCGTGGAGTATAACGAGGTGACGGTGACGCGCCGCGTGTTCCGCTCTGGCGAAGGACAGTATTTTATCAATAAGACGCCGTGCCGCCTGAAGGACATCCAGCGGCTGTTCATGGATACCGGGCTGGGCACTGATTCGTATAGCGTGATGGAGCAGGGGCGCATTGACCAGATTCTCAGCTCGCGCCCGGATGACCGCCGCGAGGTGTTCGAAGAGGCCAGCGGCATCAGCAAGTACAAGGCCGACAAGCGCGAAGCGCTGCGCAAGTTGGAACACACCGAGGCCAACCTGCTGCGCCTGAGCGACATCATCAAGGAAGTGAAGCGCCAGATCATCTCGCTGCAACGGCAGGTGGGCAAGGCGCGGCGCTACAAAAATTTGCAGGAGCAACTGCGCGCCAGCGATGTCTGGCTGGCCAAGGGCCGCCTGAGCGAGCTGGACCTCGCCCTCGCCACGCTGGAGAAGGAGCTGGGCCAGCACCAAGCCACCGAAGACGGCCTGCGCCAAAAGGTGGAGGGCGCCGAGGCTGCGGCGGGCGCGTTGCGCGCCAATATGGCGGCAGTGGAAGGCCGGATTGCCGCCGCGCTGGATGCGTCGTCCGAAGCCAGCGGCGCGCTGGCTCGCACGCAGGAGTTGATCCGGGTCAATGGTGAACGCGCGCAGGAACTCGAGACGCTTTCCCAGCGCGACTCGCGCGAGTCCGCCAGCGCCTCCGCCAGTTTGGCCAGCCATCAGGCCGAGCTGGACGTGCTGAAAAAAGATTTGATTGCCGCCACCGATGCCCACGAAACCGCCCGCCTTGAATTGACCAAACGGCAGGCCGCGCTGACCGCCCACGACCAGCAAACCGATGCCGCCCGCAAGCGGTTGCAGGATTTGCGCACGGAGGCGCTGGAGCTGGAGTCGCGCTTGGCTCGGCTGCAAAACGAATGGAACGAAATCGAAGCCCGCGAGCGGACGGATCTGATCCGCCGCGAGCGCTGCGCCGCCGAAAAGGCCGAGGCCGAGCGCGCCGTGGAGTCCTACGCCGAGCGCCTCGCCCTGATGGCTGCTCAACGCGCACAAAAACAAACCGCCGCGGAGCAGGCCCAGCAACAGGTGGCGGCGCTGCGCGCGTCGCAGGCGGACCGCGCCACTCAGTTGGCCCAGGTGCAGCAGGAGCTGTCGCGGCTGGCTTCCGCCAGCGCCGCGCGCGAGGCGCAAGTGGCCCTGTTGACGCGCAGCCGCGAAGAGGCGCGCGGCTTCCCCGCCGGCGCCAAGAAGCTGCTCGAAGGCGCCACAGTGCCGGGCGTGAATCCCAAAGACATCCTGGGCGCGCTGGCCCAAAAAGTGCGCGCGCCCAAAGAGGATCAACTGGCGCTCGAGGCGGTGTTGCGCTCGTGGCTGGATGCCGTACTGGTGCGCGATGCCGCCGCGGCCGTAGCCATTGCCCGCCAAGTGCAGGCCGCCGCCGGCGGTGCGGTGCGGCTGCTGGCGCTGGAAGCCGGCGAAGTTCCCGATACTCCGCCGGGCGCGGGCGAACCGCTCCTGCCGCGCGTGAAGGCCGCGGCCGATCTGGCGGGGCTCCTGCGCCGGTTGCTCGGCGCGGTGCGCGTGGTGCCCACCGCCGCCGATATGCCGGCGGCAATCCCCGCGGGGTTGACCTATGTCACGCGCGATGGCCTCGTGGCCCGCGGCGATGGCAGCGTTGAGTTCTGGGCCCCCGGCGAAAACGAAAGCAACCCGCTTGCCCGCGAGCACCAACTGGCGGAATGGCAGGAAGATTTGGCTCGCCTACGGCAGGAGGTCGAAAACCATAACGCGCAGGCCGCGGCGCTCCAGCAGGATGAGCAGGCCGCGCGCGAGTCCATGGCCGCCGCACAAACCGCGTGGGAAGCCCAGCAGCGCGAGATGGCACTGGCCGAAGGCGAAATCCGCATGGTCGAGCGTGAGGCCAAACAGGCCGGCGAACGCGCCGAAACCATCGGCTGGGAATTGGCCGCGCTGCTGAAAAAGACCGATGCCGGCACCCAGCGTCGCAGCGAAATGGCGGGCGAGATGGAGGACATCCGCCAGCGGCAGGCCGCCGTGCGCACGCAGACCACCGCCGATTCCGAAACCCTCCGCAAACTGGAAGATGAACGCAACGCGCGGCTGGAAGAAGCCACCGAATGTCGCGTGGCGCTGGCCGGCTATAAACAGCAGGTGGATGGCCTGCGCGCCCGCGGCGAGCCGCTGGAAGCGCGCCTGCGCGAGCTGACCGCCTTGATCAGCGAGCGTGCCGCCGGCATTGATTCCTACCGCGAGCGCATCGCCGCGCTGGCCGCCGCCACCGCCAACGCGCAGCAGCAACTGGCGCCGCTCAACGACGAAGTGGCCCGCTGCCAGGCCGAGCTCCAGGAAGCTCGCGCCCTGCGCGACCGCCAAAATGCCGAGCTGACCCAAAGCGATGCCGCCCTCCATTCCCTGCGCGCCGAGTTGGATACCATCCGCGAACAGCGCAACACCATGGAAGTCCAATTGGCCCGCCACCGCCTGCACCGCCAGAACCTTGTGGAACGCATGAGCGCCGAATACAGCCTGCAACCCGCCGAGATTCTCAAGGCCAAGGAACCGGAGTGGGAAGAGGATGCCAAGCCCGCCGACCGCGAAGCGCTTGAAACCATGGTTGCGGAAATCCGTACCAAGCTCCAAAGCATGGGGCCCGTCAATCTGGTGGCCATCGAGGAACATCAGGAGTTAGAAGAACGCTACGCCTTCCTGAACCAGCAGAACGATGACCTGCTCAGCGCCAAGCAGCAGTTGCTGGACCTGATCCGCAAGATCAACGAAACCACCACCGTGCTCTTCACCGACACCTTCAACAAGGTGAACGACAACTTCCAGGAGCTGTTCAAGCAGCTCTTTGGCGGCGGCAACGCCAAGCTGGTGCTGGTGGATGAAGAAAATGTGCTGGAGTCCGGCATCGAGATTATTGCCCGCCCGCCCGGCAAAAAATTGCAGACCATTTCGCTGCTCTCCGGCGGCGAGCGCACATTGACTGCCGTGGCCTTGCTTTTCGCGCTATTCAAGGTCAAACCCAGCGCCTTCTGCCTTACCGACGAGTTGGATGCCGCGCTCGACGAC
Organism: Verrucomicrobia bacterium ADurb.Bin018; assembly: GCA_002071335.1. GTDB lineage: Bacteria > Verrucomicrobiota > Kiritimatiellia > CAIQIC01 > Lenti-01 > CAZNGD01. The sequence continues at coordinate 28,614 of MWEZ01000008.1, read as the reverse complement.
AGCAACATCTCCCGTTATCTGGAAATGCTCAAGGGGTTCCTCAAGGACACCCAATTCATTGTCATCACGCACAACCGGCAAACTATCGGCTCGGCCGACGCCCTCTACGGCGTGACCATGGAAAAGCAAGGCATCTCCAAGGTGGTGTCCGTGAAGTTCCGCGGCAAGGAAAAGCCGCCTGCGGCTGACGATACCCCCGCGTAAGGATGCCCGGCGCGGTCTGGTGGGCGGTGAGGGATTTGAACCCCCGACATTCACGGTGTAAACGTGACGCTCTGACCAACTGAGCTAACCGCCCAAAACCGTGCACACCCTACGGCACCCCGTTCCCCAGCGCAATCCCGTTATCATCCGGCCTCCGCCATAATACTCCACTCACGAGCGCGTTCGCCAGCTTGACGTGAAACCGGGCCTATGTTGATAATGACAATATGGCAAGGGGGCGCAAACAGGGTGTGCCGGGCGCGGTTCGTCGCGTGATGAACCGGAGCCATCGGCAATTTACTTTGCCCAATGCGGGCGAGGGGACGTGGGGGGAAATGTTGGGACAGGTAAAACAAAACGCATCAGGGAGGATCAACGCATGAAACGGAGTCTCTATCCTTATTCGGGCCGGCAGACGATTCTGGGCATCCAAATGCTGTTTGTGGCTTTTGGCGCGCTGGTGCTGGTGCCGTTGCTGACGGGCTTGGATCCGTCCATCGCCCTGTTCACGGCAGGCGTCGGCACGCTGCTGTTCCACGCCATCACCGGCGGTTCCGTGCCGATCTTTCTGGCCAGTTCGTTCGCTTTCATTGCCCCCATTCAATTCGCCATGAAAGAATTCGGCACTGGCGCCACGCTGGGCGCGATTTTCTTTGCCGGGTTGGTCTATCTGATCTTCAGCTTGATGGCGCGGATCGGTGGCCGCGAAATGCTCAATCGCTATCTGCCGCCTATCGTCACCGGCCCCGTCATCATGGTGATCGGCTTGAAACTCGCGCCCGTGGCGGTGGGCATGACGCGCAATTTCGACGGCTCCGCCGCGCTTGATGGTCGGGCGCTGTTCTTGGCCACCTGCTCATTGCTGACGGCTGTGGCCGCGGTGATGTTCGGCAAAAAGCTGTTGAGCCTGATTCCCATTCTGTGCGGGATTGTCGTTGGCTATCTCGTGGCCATCGCCATGGGCGTGGTGGATTTTTCCATCATTCGCGAAGCGTCTTGGTTCCAACTGCCATGGACGCTCGCGCGCGAAAACGGCTCGTTCGCCATGCCGCGCTTTGATCCCGCAGCCATCCTCTATATGCTGCCGGTTGCGCTGGCGCCAGCCATCGAGCACATCGGTGATATCCTGGCCATTTCTTCTGTCACCGGCCGGAACTATCTCACCAATCCCGGCCTGCACCGCACCCTGCTGGGCGATGGCCTCGCCACCTCGCTGGCGGGCCTGCTCGGCGGGCCGCCCAACACCACCTATTCGGAAGTCACCGGCGCCGTGGCGCTCACCAAGGCCTATGATCCGGTGCTGATGCGCATTGCCGCCGTGGTGGCCATGATCCTCGCGTTTGCGGGCAAACTCGGCGCCATCCTACGTACCATCCCCGGGCCCGTGATGGGCGGCATCATGGTGCTGCTCTTCGGGATGATTGCCGCCATCGGCATCAACTCCCTCGTCAAGGCGCGCGTGGATATGTCCAAATCCCGAAACCTTGTGATTGCTTCCGTCATCTTGACCTCCGGCATCGGCGACATGACCTTTACCTGCGGGCGCTTCTGCTTGAGCGGCATCGGCCTCGCCGGCCTCGTCGGCGTGCTGCTCAATCTCCTCCTCCCCGGCCCCCGCGAGGCCCACGAAGAGCAGCCTGAAAATATTTAACAGGCTAAACACGCCCTCCAAAAAACAGGGCAACAGTTTCTCTTCCATGGCATGGGGTGCGCGAGTCCGGGCACAGGTTATCGGGTTGTCAGCGGGTTGATGCCGGGGGTAGGATGCCCGCCATGAAACGGGTGAGCGTGGCGACGGGGTTGGATTACCGCCAGCGAGTGTGCCGGGCGATGGATTATATCCATGCCCACCTGAACCGCGAGCTGTCGCTGGCGGAAATCGCGCAGGCGGCCAGCTTCTCCGCGTTTCATTTTCACCGGATTTTTTCTGCCGTGACGGGGGAAACCGTATTCGGGTTTATGCGGCGCCTGCGCTTGGAGCGGGCGGCCAATCAGTTGTTGGGGCATCCGCAAAGCGACATCACGAGCATTGCGCTGGCCAACGGATTTTCCAGTTCGCAGAATTTTGCCAAGGCCTTTCGGGCGCATTTTGGCTGCGCTCCATCCGCGTTTCGCCGGCGCAAGGATGGACACACAAAGCGCAAGGAGCGAGAAGTCTTCTCGCTGCGTTTGGCGCAGGATGCGCGGCAGGTGAAGAGGACTTCACCACAACCCGAAAGGAAATGGACGATGCAAAAAGTAGAAGTGAAAACCATGCCGGCGTGGCATGTGGCGTATGTGCGGCGGTTGGGGCCGTATGGCAAAGCAACCTGCGAGGCCGCATTCCAAGAGCTGATGCGCTGGGCAGGGCCGCGGCAGTTGCTGGGCAAGGGGCCGATGCTGAGCATCTACTGGGATAATCCCGAGGTGACTGCGCCGGCCAACTGCCGGGTGGATGCTTGCTTGGTGGTGCCCGCTGGTACGCCGGTCGAACCGCCGGTGGCGCTCCAAGATGTGCTGGGTGGGCCGTATCTGGTGTGTGCATTCAACCTGCCGCCGACCGACTTCACCGCCGCGTGGACCGAGGCGTTTCAATACTTGGTCCAAAAAGGTTATGAATGCGCGGACCGGCCCTGCTATGAGTTGTATTACGATGATTGTACCGGCGCGACATGCCGGTTCGATATCTGTATCCCACTCCTCCAAAAGTAAGCAGCGCCATACTCCGGCGGCCCGGCTTTTCCGGGCCGCCTTTTTCCTCTTCCGAGGCAATCACTGCGCGCCAAATAAACGATGGGCAGAATGTCAATTGTTAAGGGCTGACCCCAAACGGTTAGAGGGTGCCGAGGGAAAGGTCGCCGTGGATTTTGTAGATGGGGCCGTCGCGGTCCACGTGCAGAGTGTGGCCCGGAAATGCGGCGGGAAGTTTTTCCCGGAGGCGGCGGGCCACCATGTCCTCCAGCTCTTGCTGAATGGCCGGTGGGATGGCCGTCAGGGTGGCGATGCGCGCTTGGACCACATAGCCGGGGCCATACTGCGAACCGATGCCGACTGTGAACGCGGCGCCAAGGTCGAAGAGTCCATCGTGTTCTCGGTTCGCGGTGGCGCCATGGGGCGGGCGGTTGGGATGCCGCCGGGCGCGGTGGCCATAACGGAGTTCGAGTTCGGTATCAATTTCGTCGAACACCTTTTTGAGCCGGGCTTCCCAGCGTTCCAAACGGGTTTTGCCGGCGCTCATGGGGCGGGCAGGAGCGTGCCGGGGTTGAGCAGCCCGGTGGGGTCAAGGTGCTGTTTCAGCTTGCGCATATCGGCGATGGCTTTCTCGCCGGCCATCTGGCGAAAGAGGTCACGCTTGAGTTTGCCAATGCCGTGCTCGGCGGAAATGCTGCCGCCCCACGCGATGATTTGCGCGGCCCAGCGGGCATACAGTTCGCGGCCGGCGGCGTAGTCGTCGGCATTACGGGGCAGGATGTTGACGTGCAGGTGGTTGGCGCCGATGTGGCCGAAGATGAGGTGGTCGAGGCCCGTGGCGGCTAAGTCGCGTTCATAGAGCGCGCAGACATCGGCGAGGTGGTCATCGGGCACGGACATGTCGGTGCCAAGTTTGATGATGCCGGGGTGTTGGCGGCGGCGTTCATCAATCTCGGCGTTGACGAGTTCCGGGACAGCGTGGCGGAAGAGTTTGAGTTTTTCCAGTTCGTGCGGGTTATCGGCCAGGATGCAGGCATCGGGGTTGGCGCCGAGGTCGGGAAGCTGTTCGGCGGCGGCCAGCATGGCGGCTTCGGCGGCAGCGGCGCCCGGGGCATGCCACTCGGCATAGACGCACGCGGCGCCCGGCGGCAGGGCCGGCACTGCAATGCCCTTCGAGGCCAGAATGGCCGCGCGGTCTTGCAGGAAACGCAAGCAGCGGGAATCAAAATATTCCAGCGCGGCCAGCGGCGCGGGGCTGGCCGTGCGGCCGGCCCGCAAGGCGTTGACCAAGTCCACCACGGCTGCGGTGGAAGGGAGGAACATCATCAGGCCCACGATGGCGGCGGGCGCGGGGAGCAGGCGCAGGGTGGCGGCGGTCACGATGCCCAAAGTGCCTTCCGCGCCGATAAATAAATCGCACAGGTCCATGTCGGGGGCGGTGAAGTAGCCGGCGGCATTTTTGACGGCCGGCTGCGGCAGCGCAGGGAGTTCGCCCTGCCACGCGCCGAGAGTGGCGGCGCGGCCGCGGGCTTGGTCGCGCCCGCGGCGCAGGTCAAGGACTTCGCCACTAGCCAGCGCGACGCGTAGGCCTAGGACGTGGTTGCGCGTGGGGCCATGGAGAAAGGAGAGCGCGCCGGACGAGTTGCAGGCAATCATGCCGCCGATGCTGGCGGTGGTTTCGGTGGGATCGGGCGCGAAGAAATAGCCGGGGGGCGTGGCGGCGCGGATGGCGTTGAGGGTGGCGCCCGGCTCAACGCGCAGCGTGTCGCCGGCAGCCTCGATGGCGGTCAGGCGCGACAGATTCAGGATGAGCCCACCCTCCGGAACGGCGCCGCCGGCTACGCCGGTGCGCGCGCCTTGGACAGTGACGGGCCAGCGGTTGGCGCGGGCTTCGGCCAAGGCGGCCAGTACGTCCTCTTCGCTGCGGGGAAAGACGATTTGTTCGGCGTGGCCGGTGCGGCGCGATTCGTCGCGCAGATAATCGCCATGACTGGGTTGAAGCGGTTCACTCATGCGCCCAATATAACTTGCTTCACGTCTTGCTGCACAGATAAACTACCCGATTCAAGTAATAGGAGAAAGCAATGACCAAACGGATGGTTAAAGTAAAGTTCGAGCATGGGCCCGAACAAGATGTGGAAGCCGGAATTGCGTTGAGCCAGATTTTGGCCCAGTTCCCGGCGGTGAAGGAAGGCCTGGAGTTTATCCCGCTGGGCGCGTTGGTGAACAACGAGTTTGTCTCGGTGGAATACCGGATTGAAACCGACAGCACGGTGCGGTTGCTGGGCTACCGGGATTCCTATGGGCAGCGGATTTACCGCTACACGATCGCCTTTTTGCTGGCGAAGGTGGCGCATGAGCTGTTCCCGGGCTGTGATTTCGCGGTGGAGCACTCGCTCTCCAAGGGGCTATATTGCAGCTTCCGGCTGGGCGATGTGCCGGGCATCAGCGCTGAACAACTGGCCAAGCTGGATGCCGCCCTGCGCAAACTGCTGGATGACAAGGCGCCGATTGACCGGATCAAGATCACCTACGACGAGGCCATCGCCCACTTTGAGGCGGCCGGCGCGAAGGACAAGCTCAACCTGCTGCGGTTCAAAAACAGCTCCAAGGTCACGGTGTATCAGTGCGGCCGGTTCATGGACTTGGCCAACCAGCCGCTGGCCAACAACGCCGCGGCACTGGTGAACTACCAGTTGATCCCGTATCAGCAGGGTTTCGTGATGATGGGCCCGGACCGGATGGACCCGACAACCTTCCCGCCGTTTGAGCCTGCGCACTACATTTATGACGTTTTCAAGGGCCACAAGGACTGGGGCCGGATTGTGCGCGTGCGTACGGTGGGCGACCTGAACGAACGCATCGCCCGCAAGAAGATTGACGACTTCATTGACGTGAACGAGGCCTATCAGGAAAAGCGCATTGCGCTACTGGCGGAGCAGATTGTGCAACGCCGCGGGCAGGTGAAGTGGATTCTGATTGCCGGGCCGTCATCGTCGGGCAAGACCACGTTCTCCAAGCGCCTCTCGCTGCAATTGAAGGCCAGCGGCATGAACGCCAAGCCAATCTCGCTGGACAACTACTTCGTGGGCCGCGACAAGACGCCGGTGGACGAAAACGGCGAGGTGGACTTCGAGCACATCGAGGCGTTGGACTTGGATCTGGTCCACGAGCAACTGGCCAAGCTGGATTCCGGCGAGCGGCTGGAACTGCCGTATTTCAACTTCCACACCGGCCAGCGCGAGTGGAAGGGCGAAATGATGCACATCGGCCCGGATGACGTGGTGGTGCTGGAGGGCATCCACGGACTGAACCCGCGGCTGACTTCCTCCATCCCCGTGGAGCACAAGTTCCGCATCTACATCAGCGCGTTGACGCAGTTGAACATTGACAGCAACAACCGCATTTCCACCACGGACAACCGGTTGATCCGCCGCATGGTGCGCGACAACAATTTCCGCAGCCACAACGCGCTGCGCACGCTGCAAATGTGGCCCAAGGTCCGCCGCGGCGAAAAAACCTGGATTTTCCCATTCCAGAAGGAAGCCGACGTGGCCTTCAACTCCGCGCTGGACTACGAGCTGGCCGTGCTGCGGCCGTTCGCGGAACCCCTGCTGGCGGAGATCAAGCCGTCCATGCCGGAATATGCGGAGGCGGTGCGCATCCAGCAGTTCCTGTCGAACTTCCTCGTGATTTCGCCGGACCGGGTGCCGCCCACCAGCGTGATCCGCGAATTCATCGGCAAGAGCTTCTTCCAGTACTAAACGCGAACCGGAAAACCCCGCCAAGGGCGCTTGGCCCGCACCCGCCGGCAACCAACCGGCGTTTGCGCTGCCGGCGTCCTTTGCGTTATCTTGGCTGCCATGACCACACCGACTCCAACCAACTCGCCCGCCCGGATGGTCGCCATTGTGGGCCGGCCCAACGTGGGCAAGTCGGCGCTGTTCAACCGCCTCGTGCGGCGGCGGCTGGCCATTGTGCATTCCGAAGAAGGCGTGACCCGCGACCGCCTGCTGGCGCGGGCGACGTGGCTGGGCCAGACCTTTCAGGTGGTGGATACCGGCGGGCTGGCCTTGATGGATCGCGCCAAGACGGGCGACGACATCCAACGCGCCACGGCGGAGCAAGTCATGGCCGCGCTGGCCGATTCCGCCGCGGCGATTCTGGTGGTGGACATCACCGCGGGCATCCAGCCGTTGGATGTGGAAGTGGCCCGCCTGCTCCGGCAGGCCGGGCGGCCGGTGGTGTTGGCCGCCAACAAGGCGGACTTGCCGGAATGGGATGACCACACCGACGATTTCGCGCGGCTGGGATTCCCGGTGGTGGCGATTTCCGCCGCGCACAATCGCGGCATCGAGGCGCTGCTGGAAGAGGTCCTGCCGCACCTGCCGCCGGTCGGTGGCGAAGCCGAGCCCCCGCGCCTGAAGGTGGCGGTGGTGGGGCGGCCGAATGTCGGCAAATCATCCTACATCAACAAACTGACCGGCCAGCAACGGGTGATTGTGTCCGACATTCCCGGCACCACGCGCGACACGATTGACGTGCCGTTCACGCTGCGCACCGCAACCGGCGAGCAGCACTACACGCTGGTGGACACCGCCGGCATGCGCCGCCGGGGGCGGGTGCATCAATCGGTCGAAAAGTTCAGCCTCTTCCGCACGGAACAATGCATTGCCGAGGCCGACATTGTGGTGTTGATGCTGGATGCCGCCGAGGGGCCCGGCGCGCAGGAAAAGAAAATCGCGGCGATGATCCGCGAGCATCACCGCGCCTGCGTGGTGCTGGTGAACAAGTGGGACTTGGCCACGGGCTCCGGCGTCAAGGCCGAGGACTACGCGGCACGGATGCGCGCCGATCTGTTTTTTCTGGATGACATTCCCATTTTGTTTGTGTCGGCGGCCAGCGGCTACCACATTCGCCGGAGTTTTGAGGTCATTGCCACGGTGGCCGCGCGGCTGTCCACCAAAATGCCCACGGGCGTGTTGAATCGCGTGCTACGCGACGCGTTCATGCGCTCGCAACCGCCCTTCACCCGCGGCCGGCAACTGAAGTTTTATTACGCCACGCAAACCGGGCTGAACCCGCCGCGCGTCACGTTGTTTGTCAACGATCCCACGCTGAACACCCCCACGCACCAAGCCTATTTGACCGCACGCCTGCGCGCGGCGTTCGATTTGGCCGGCGTGCCGCTGGTCCTGCGCTACCGCTCCAGCCACGGCGCGCCCGAGGAACCTACCTGAGCCGGGCCGCGCGCCCCTTGGAGAGCCGCCATCTTTTCGCGTCCGTCCAACTGGAAGCCCGGCCAGCCATATCCCGGCGGCTACCGCGAGGTGTGGCGCGTCGCGGCGCCGATCATCATCTCGATGGCGTCGTTCACCCTGATGCAGTTTTGCGACCGCATCTTTTTGGCGCGCTACAGTTCGGTCACACTGCGCGCCGCGTTGCCGGGCGGCATTTTGGCGTTCACGCTCACGGCTTTTTTCCAGGCGCTGGCCGGCTACGCGGGCACGTTTGTGGCGCAATATCATGGCGCGGGCCGCCGCGAGGAATGCGGCCGCGCCACGGCGCAAGGCATTTGGCTGGGGCTGTTGACCTGGCCGCTGTGTATCGCGCTGATTCCGTTTGGCGATTGGCTGCTGTCCGTGGCGGGGCACCCGGCGGATGTGCTGGCGGCGGAGCAAACCTACTTGGGTATTTTGATGCTTGGCGGCGGAATTCATGCCATTACGAACGCGCTGGCGGGTTTCTTTTCGGGGCGGGGCGACACCCGCACGCCGATGCTCGCCAGCCTGTTGGCCAACCTCGCCAACATCGGGCTGGATTACGCGATGATTTTTGGCCACTGGGGTTTTCCGGAGTGGGGCATCGCGGGGGGCGCCATCGCCACAGTGATCGCGTCGGCGCTCGGCATGGCGATGCTGCTGGTGCTGTATTATCAGGAAAGGTTCCGGCGCGAATATGGCACATGGCGTGGACGGCGGTTGGATTGGCAGCGCATGGGCCCGCTGCTGCGCTTCGGCGTTCCGGCGGCCATCAATACGGTGCAGGATGTGGGCGCATTTGCGTTTTTTGTGGTATTGCTGGGTCGCCTGCCGCCGGTGGAAATGGCCGCCAGCAATATCGCGTTCAGCATCAATAATGTGGCGTTCATGCCGCTGCTGGGCATGGGGATGGCGGCCACGATTGTGGTGGGGCAGCACCAGGGCGCGCGCAACCCCGCCACCGCGGCACGGGCGGGGTGGACGGCATTGAAGCTGTCGTGGTTCTACATGGGCGCCATCGCGCTGACCTTCCTGCTGCTGCCGCGGATGTATTTTGCGCTGTTCACCGGCGAAGGCCCGGATGTGCTGCACATGGATGAGGTGATCGGCCTCGGCCGCTGGTTGTTGGTGCTGATGGCGCTGTGGGGAATGCTGGACGCCATCAACCTCGTGGTGGCCGGCTCACTCAAGGGCGCGGGCGATACCCGGTTTGTGCTGCTGTATTCCGCCGTTGTGACGTGGGGGGTGTGGATTCCCGGCGAGCTGGTGCTGGTGTTGTGGTGCCACGCCGGGCTGCTGGCCACCTGGCTCTGGATGTCGGTGTATGTCTTTCTGCTGGCCGGTGGCCTGTGGCTGCGCTTCTTGCGCGGCAAATGGAAACACATTGACATGATCCGCCAGCCGCACCCCGAGCTGCCGGCGGAATAACTTTTTGAAAATATATTTACCGCGGGGCGGGGCGGGGTGTAGGTTTTCGTGGAGAAAGAAACGGGGCCGAACGTGTGGGATGACGCCATCGCGCAGGATGTGAACGCCGGGATTCGGGCCTGGCGCGCGCGCGTTTTGCAAGTGCTGCTGATCTTTAGTTCCGTGCTGCTGTTCGTGCCGCTCGTGGCGGTTTGGGCGGGGTGGGGGATGGAACTGACCCGGCCGCTGCGGGTTCTGTTTGCGCTGGTTTACCTGCTGCTGGTGGTTACGGCGCTCTGGCGGCGCGGGCCTTTTGCGTGGCGGCTGGGGGTGCTTTTGGGCCTGCTGGCGCTGGTGGGATTTTTGCGCTTGTTGATCGGCCGGTTGGACGGCAGCGGACGGATCACCCTGCTGCTGTTGCCACTGTTGGCGCTGGTGCTGGCGGGGCCTCGCGTGGGGTGGGCCATGGTTGGCGTGGCGGTGGCGGAATATGTGGCCGTACCGCTGCTGTTGCAATCCGGCTGGCTGGCGGGACGGGGCTTGGCGTGGACCGCCACCGACCGCTCGCCGGCCTTTTGGGGGTTGCAGGGAATCTTCGGCTTGGTGGTGCTGCTGACGTTGATGTTCCTCTTTACCCGTTTTCATGCGCGGCTTTTTGGCGCCATGCGCGCCGAATACCAGGCTCGGCGCCAGTTAGAGGTGGAAACCGCCGACCGCCAGCGACTCGAAGCCGCCATCGTGCGCGTGGATGAAGAAGAACGCCGCCGCCTCGGCTCGGATTTGCATGACGGCCTTTGCCAGCATTTGACCGCCACGCTGCTCAACTGTTCGCTCTTGGAAAAACGCTGGGCCGAGGCTGGCCAGCCGGATGCCGTGGCGCTGGGCCAAGTGCGCCAAAGCATTGCGGACTCCATCGGCATGGCCCACGATGTGGCCCAAGGGCTCTGCCCCATGGACCTCGCGCCCGACGCCCTGCTGCCTGCGTTGGAACATCTCTGCCGCGAAACTCGCGAACACCACGGCATCCAGTGCCGGTTGCAGGCGCCGACGGCGGTGGCCATCCGCCGGCCGGAGGATGCCATGCACTGGTATCGCATCGCGCGCGAAGCGGTGGCCAACGCCATCAAACACGCCCGCTGCACGCGCCTTGATCTCACGCTGGAACACGATGGCGACGACCTCGTGCTGCGCATTTGCGATGACGGCCCCCACACGCCGCCGGATACCGTCCCAGTAGCCGGCCTCGGGCTCAATATTCTGAAATACCGCGCGCAATTGCTGGGCGGGGTCTTGACCGTGGCCGGCGGGCCCGCCGGCGGAATGTGCGTGACCTGCCGCGCGCCGCAGGGAGGAAAATCGGCATGACCAAGGCGGAACCCATCCGGATTTTTCTGGTGGATGACCATCCGCTGGTGCGCGCCGCGTTGGAGCAACTGCTCGCGGGCCACGGCCACGCGGTCAGCGGCCAAGCCGGGAGCCCCGCGGAAGTGTTGGCTCACCCGGCGCTGACCCGCAGCCACTTGGTGGTGGTGGACCTGGCGCTGGACAAGGAAAACGGCATGAGCCTGATCCCTGCGCTGCGCGCGCGGCGCACGCCGGTGCTGGTGTATTCGATGCACGAAAGCGCCCACATCATCCGGCAGGCGCTGGCCGCCGGTGCGTTGGGTTATGTCACCAAGCGCGAAGCGGCGGATTCGCTCCTGGCGGCCATCCACGCTGTGCGGCAAGGAGAAACCTATTTGAGTCCGCGCGCCGCTGCCGCGTTGCGCACGGAAAGCCCGCTGGCTGGCTTGAGCGGTCAGCAATTGCAAATCTACCGGCGGTTGGGGCAGGGGTTGGCCAACGAGGAAATCGCCCGACAGTTGGGCATCAGCGTCCGCACATTGGAATCCTACTGCGTGCGCATCATGGATAAACTCGGGGTGCAGGGCGCCAAGGAACTTCGCCAGCACGCCATCCGCGCCGCCATCGCCACCGGCCCGGATCAGCCCGAACCGTAACCAATACCATCATTCAAAAATCGGGGTCCTGTGGAGTGGGGTATATGGGGGCGGTTTACCACGTGATATACCAATGGAACCGCTGCAGGGATGTTTCGCTCCCCTTTGCATAGCGGGATCCGATTGCAATCGGATGATCAAAAACAGCCCGGAGAAATACTTCGTGATCTAGCCCGTGCAGCGGCATACAGGTGTCGGCAATGGATAGATAGTGATGGGCGACCCATTTGCGTTTTCATAAAGCCGCCCAGACAACCCCAATTTCTCCGTTGCCGGCAAAATGCTTTCCCGTTATTTTAGGATCAAACAGTTGGGATATTCCAGCCTTTCTTGGGTAGACAAAACTGTTGGCAAAACAGACGTGTATTAATCGGCCGTGCATGTTGGTGTCACAAATGAGATACAAAGATAAGACAATGTGGGACACCATTAAACTGACAAGGATTCAGAGCCTGCCCGGTAAAAAGTTCTGGAAATCGCTATCGCCCACATTTCTTCACTTTGGCGAGCAGGAAGAATTATGTGCAGCTCATGAAGCAGTGCTGAAATCTGAATTTCAGCACAGTTGGCAACAGGCTACCGAAAGTATTATCTGTGGATTAGCTGGTAGAGATCAGTGCAAAAAATACACACGTTCACGTCTAAAAAAACTTGGTAGACGCAGGAAAGACAAGGCCCAGTCATGGGAGTATATTTTACCACAATCGGTACTTCTTCATGCGTGGCTAGCCTTCCGAATGGCCGAAGCTGCTGCAAAACAAACATACACGTCCAATCCTATCCAGATTGATGGTGGAGATAACCATCAAATGCTCAACCTAGTGTCTCAACGTTATACGCCCGAGAACAGGTCTAATGTTGATGCATGTCTCGACAATGACTCAAAAGCAATTGGACTATGGATGGTCGATTATGTTCGAACGGTTCTAATCCCACGGATTAACGAACTTGCTAGAAGATATTTCGGCAAAGCTCATGCTGATATTCCCGAATATTTTCCACTCAAATATAAAATTTATTATACGGAACCAAGTAACTACTGGCATAACCCTGATAAAAAAGGGTGTATACGCTTATTGGAAAGTTGGCTGTCAAAAACAATCCGTGGTCCCAGCTCTGACTTGGAATGTGTGAGTGCAATCGATGTATTTCTGAATTACGTTTCAAGCGTTAATCATGTGTATTCACACTTCACATTCGTTAAAGAACTGTATGCATTTTTTAATGAGGATTCAGAGATATATCGTACTCTTGAGAATGGAGTTTGTCCTGGTGCATTCCATGCCGTTAGGCAACGTATTCTAAACATATCCATAGGTGATATATCAAAACCCCTCTTTCTTCGGCAAAAACTCTCCCCCCCCCGCAAGTAGTATTCGTATGATCCCAACGCCTTATTTAGGGGAGTATTAGACCACCAAGGTACTCCAGTACTACGCGCCACAAGCAGCGTGAGGGTGAACGCTGACATCCATCAGTAACGATGACCGAATCTGAAGCTAAATTTGAGGCCTATTGCAGTGTTAATGCAATTCCGTATACCCGAATAGCAGTAGGAGAAGACAAGACACCTGACTATGAGATTATTCTTGAGGATCAGCGTACTGTCGTGGAAATCAAAGAAATACGACTCAACGATGATGAAATAAAGGTTAAACGCAGGATGGATGAAACCGGCTTCGCGTCTTGGGGTATAAGTAAATTTGGTGAGAGAATTCGCTATAAGATTGATCGGTGTAAACGGCAGTTGGAAACTATGACCGCTAAGCAATACCCGGGCATGCTGATTCTTTATGACACTAGACCCCAACCATTATGCGGAATATCTCCCACTGAAATCGCGGTTGCCATGTATGGAGCACTTACTATTGAATTCAGGTTGCCCAAAGAAATGGGTAAGCCACTCGTTTTCGAGCGGGAGTTATTTGGTGAGGGGAAGAAGCTGCGCTATGATACGCATAATTATATAAGCGCACTTGCGGTCCTCCATGAACAGGGGATCGAGAACACGCTTCACCTCGACATTTATCACAATATCTATGCTTCGCGACCGCTCCCTTTGGACCGGCTCGTAAAGCGAAAAGATATGACACTGTTCACAATCGATGGGCGGAAAGCTGATCAATTCCAGAATTGGCAGCGTATTACAGAATGAAAACAGGGCGTTCCGCTGAGATGATGTTTTGAATTTGGGCGGATAGAGGGTTGTGGAGTGAACGCTCTATGCAAAGTAATCCAGAGTGGTATATGCGGGGTGGTGTGCCACGTGATGTGCCTGGGGGTGCGGCAGCACGCGGCCGGCATCAGTAATGGCTGAATCAAGATGCGGCTACGGATGAGGCTTCGGGGGGTATTTGACGACGGAGGAATCTTGACGGTTTCATCCCGAAATTGTTATGGACAACGTGAGGTAGCGACATCGAAACGGGGAGAAGGCCATGCGGCGACAAACGAAGTGGGTTTTGGGTGTTGTTCTTTTCACTTTCATTGTGCCGCTGCTCCTGTGTGCTGCGCCACCGGGAATGCTTAATTCGGGCAACGCCGAAATTTCCGGCAAGGTGACTGATCTCAAAGGCACCCCCCTCAAGGATATCACGGTCGAAGTCCGGCAGCAGAGCGGCCAGGCGTGGCCCGTAGTAAAGACAAACAACACGGATGCGGCCGGTCTTTACACCGTCGCCGGCCTTGGCGACGGCAGCTATATTGTTGCTTTCGATGACCCCGCCGGAGTCTACGCCCGCGAAATCTATGAAAACACCTTCTTGGTGTACAACGCCCACACGGTTACTGTGACCGCGGCAAGCCCGGCCACCGACATCAATGCCTCGTTGGCGCTGGCGGGAAAAATCTCCGGGACCTTCACCAATTCGGCGGGCTCTCCCTTGCAATTCGCTTATCTCGTGAGTTTCCGCAAAAACGGGGTCGGCTGGCAGCCAATGGAGAGCACTCTTTCTGATGCCGCCGGCAACTATGCCCTGGCCGGCCTGCCTGCCGGAATCTATCGAATTTTTTACACGTACGAAGGCCAGGAGGGTTATTACGACAACGCCCCCGATCTCCTCACCGCCACTGATATTTCCATCGCTGCCGGGCAAGCGGTCTCCAATATCAACTTCACCGTGGGTGAACGCTCCAATGTTGGCGCCATCTCCGGCAACGTCACCGAGGAAGACGGCGTCACCCCCCTCGACCATATTTACGTCACCATCTTCCGTTGGGCGGATATTTGGTGGCAGCGGTATACGGAAGGAGTCACCGATGCCGAGGGCAAGTACCTTATTGAAAATCTTCCACCCGGGAAATACCGCGTCTATTTCGAGGCCTCCCACTATGGCGAGGGCAAGTATTACGATAACGCCCCGGACATTTTCAGCGCCACCGATATCACCGTCAGTGCCGGCGAAACCACCACAAACATCAATGCTGCCATGTCCCCCGGTGCTGCCACCGTACGGGGCGAATCCGGCGCCATCGCCGGAACCGTTACGCAGCAGGACGGCACCACCCCCATCGCGCAAGTCCATGTGACGGCATTTCGCTGGGTGGATGTGTGGTGGCAGCGTTATGCCGAGGGCATCACCGACACCGAAGGCAACTACTCCATCACCAACCTCCCCCCCGGCACATACCGCATTCAATTTGAAGCATGGCACGGCGGTTTCGGTGAATTCTATGACAACGTCCCCGACATTTTCCACGCCACCGATATTACCGTCGAGGAAGGACAAACCACCGCCAACATAAACGCCGCACTGGCGGGGCAGGGCTGCCCCGATTACGAAACCTGGTCCGCATCCATTGACTGGCAGGGGGCACCCAACGGGCCGGCTGATGATGCCGATGGCGACGGCTTCTCCAACGATCTGGAACGCATAGCCGGAACCAACCCCGTTGCGGCGAACGACTTCTTCACCGTAAGTTCCGCTCAACTCACTCCCGCCGGCAACGGTTTGATCCTCGGCACCGCCCTGTTTGGCCGCGCGTATACCGCCCGCTACTCTACCGACATCAGACTGCCGTGGCGCGAATGGACGCCCATCGAGTTGTCCTTCAGCGACGGCCTCATCATTGCCCCCGTCATCCCCAACCAGCCCAACGTCATTTACCGCCTCATCGTTGACTTGGAATAGGGTGGGAAGAACATGTGTTTGTTTTTCTGAATTACGCGCGCCTCGAAAATCCTGTTGTCATTATCCTGCTTGGATTGTAGGGCCGAAACGGTCGCGGACCTTCCGGCGCTCCCGGCGGGAAGGTTTCGTGCCTCAACCATTCCCGCTCAACAAAAGCATCCGGGCTGGATTGTGGAAATCAGTAACAGCCGCCGGCCTCAGCGAGACCGGCTACAGCAGTCGGAATGGGTTGGACTGTAGGCGGGGGCGGTGACCCCGCTGCCATGCGATTTTTTAATCGAAAAAAAACCGATCTCAACGGATTGTCGGGCTGCAACGGCTGCAGGTCTTCCATATGGAAACATTTCTCCAGCGGCGCGTTTGCCTGTGGGCGATGAAGCCCAGCTCGGCGTTTATAGCTGATGTTCGGGTTTGTCGAGCAGTGGGTGATCCGGCGCCAGGCGCATTATCATGTCGCGAAACGGTCGGACGGCATCGCGGTCACCCTGCTTCACGTGGTAGGCGAGCTGGGCAAAGAGCCAACTTAGCCAGGCATCGGGGTGGGTCTCTTCCGGCGGTTCGTAAGTGCGGAGCCAGTCGCGGGCTTCGTCCATGCGTCCTTGACGAGTCATAATGCGCAAGAGGGCTGAAGCGGCGAAGAGATACGTGGGATGTTCGCGGAGAATGTCACGGAGGATAGTTTCGGCTTCGGCGAATCGGCCCATCGCGAGCAGCGTGGTAGCATAATTGAAGCGGGCGGGAAAAACTTCCGGGGCGTTGGTGAACACCTTTTTGAAACCTTCGGCGGCAATGGGGGCATTGGCTGGGTTCTGCTGCATCAGCTCCACCGAGTCCTTAAAGAGCTTGGCCCACTTGGCCGGGGGATCGGGACAAAATCGGTAATCGGGATTCAGCGTGTGGCGTCGAGTGATGACGCTCCGCTGTTTGCCTTTAAACCACAAATCTTGTGGCTTGCCACTGCCAGGGGCATCGCCCTTGAGGAGCATCGCGGCGCGCGTCCGCCGGGCGTCGGGACCGGTGACGCTTCGGGCGATGATCTCAAGCAGCTCACGGGCGGCGGGATGCTGTGATTCGCCCAAAAGAGTCAATCCGTGATCGGCCATATCCTCGCCGGCATTGATGAGGCTTTCAGCCAAATCCACCGCGGCGATGGAGTGAGTGAATACTTCGTCTCGCAGGGCCTGTTGGCTCATGCCGTACACCGGCAAAGGAATGAGTTCATCGGGAGTGAAATAGGGCCAGTTGCCCCGGATAGTGTTGGGGACGGCATGGTCGCGCAGCATGCGGCGGTAGCGCTTGGCCAAGGCATTGGCGGGTTCGCCCGCACGCTGGGCAATTTTCAGGAACTTGGCCGCTCGTTCATATTCACCCAGATTTGCCGCCGCCACGCCGCCGTAAAAAGCCAGTGATTCATTGCGTCCGAAATCGCTGGTTTCCAGCAGGGTCAAAATCTCCTGATGCCAGCCATAAAGAGCCAAAGACTTGCACGTGCGCAGGACGCTGTCAAAGCTGACCGAGTGCATCTCGAGCGCCCGGCGCAATGCGTCCTCCGCGAGTTGCTTTTGTTCTTTGGGGTGGGGCAAATAGCGGCAGTACAGCGCGAGGCTGGCCTGGCCGAACGGATTCGAACGCGGCACGGCCAATGCCTTCTGCTGGGTCTCAATGGCCTTTTCAATTTCGTATTTCTGAAAGTAACACAGCGCCAGGTTATTGAGCGCCGGCGTGTAATCCGCGCAGGCCGCGTAGGCCTGTTGAAAGATTTTGATGGCTTCGTCCAACTCAAGCCGATGCAGCAGCTCGTTGCCCTTGACGTTGAGATCCATGGCGGTGCGCAGGCCTGCATCGGCTGCCGACGGTGGCAGGGGGGCGGTGCCGACTGGCTCGCCGGCGACGTGGAATGTCGCGGAAAACGAAGCGGTATCCGGTTTTTTGCGGTAGCAACAAAACTTGTATTTTTTGCCGCTGCCGCAGGGGCAAGGACTATAAGGCTCGATTCTCATGTCGGGTTGGGGCGAAGGTCTGATTCAATTTTGAATCAGGCTAGTACATGCCCACGCAATTGAAAAATGAAATCTGCGGGAGATGGTGCTTATGAGAGGAAAAACCCTCTCCCGCGGCGGGAGGGGAGGGAGGGTAGGATGGGGCGCGTAATGGCTGGCCTGTAACTGAGGAGAAACCGATGAACAAAATGGCGTTGGGTGTTTGGGCGGTTTGGATCGCAACGGCCGGGTGGGCGGCAGAGACACCGTCGTTCTATGCGGGGATTTCGGGTGGCTTGGCGATGCCCATGAATATGCTGGAGGAATGGAGCTGGCCGGAACGCGGTCAACAGGCCGATCTGAAGGAAGAGATACACAACGGCTTCGTGATCGGCGCGAAAGCGGGCTGGATACCGGCGGTGCTGGGGGGGCGGTTCGCGGCGGAGTTGGAATACAGCTACCGGCGGGCCGAGTTCGACAGGATCATGTCGCCGGGCTTCGCGGCGGGGCCGTACACCATCGCGGGCTTCTATTCCCCGGCGACGGATTCACATATTGAGTTTCAGTCGCTATTCGTGAATTTTCTGATTCGCTATCCGGACGGCAGGGTGCATCCCTACATCGGCTTCGGGCCGGGTGTCACGCGTTGCACGGTGTCGTTCAACGAAGCCGAGTTGACAACCGAGGGTTTTGGATTCGCGGAGTCCGGGGACGACACAACCTTTTGCTGGCAGGCATTGGCCGGGGTGGACTTCGACATCTCCGCGCGCGTGATGGTGGGCGCGGGCTACCGCTACTTTGCCGCACAACCGTCGTTCACTTGGGCGAACGGCACACAGAGCGATTACGACCCGGTCTATCACGACGTGGCGGTGGACCTAAAATTCCGGTTTTAAAAAGTGGCAGGAGAGAACAAAGATGCAAAAGAAACGCATGATGGGCTGGGTGGCTAGAATCGCGCTGGTGGGGCTGCTGGCGGCCGGGGTGGCGAGCGGGCAGCCGGAGATCACCGCGTTCAACGGTAACGGGCAGATTAGTTGGGTTGACCCGGGCGGCACGGGCACGCATTACGCGGTGCAGTGGTCCACGTCGGGCTTGAGCAATTGGATGTCGTGGCAGGATGCGGAGGCCACTTTGGCGGGGCTGGGGCCGACGGGCTCGGCGGCGGTGCCGATGTTCTACCGCGTGGTGGCGCAAGACCCCACCTACAAGCCCACCGAGAGTTATACCTATTTCCAAAAATTGCCGTTGTTTGATCCATTGACCCCGCTGGCCACCAACGAAATGCGGATCACGTTCATGGGCTCGATGATTCCCTTGCCCGTGCGGTTGGCGCAGGCAGAAATGAGTATTTTTGTGGAGGTGGGGTGGAGCAACGATCCCAACGACAAGGTGTATGGCGGGCGGGCACGCGACCAATTCATCTTCGACGCCGGCGCGGGCATTTCCGCCAACTACGCCGCGGCCAAAGTCGGATTCCGGCGAATGGACAAGGTGTTTATCAACCATCTGCACGGCGACCACATGAACGACTTGACGCACATTTATTGTTTCGGCCCAGCCAGCGATCGCAAGTCACCGCTGTATGTGTGGGGCTCGAAGTCCTCCGGCGTGGCGTGTCCCTCCAACGATTGGGATATCTATAACGACGATGGCGTGGTGTACGACGACGGTACGAGCAACTTCTGCGCGAGCCTACGCAGCGCGTGGCGCTGGCACTCGGAGAGTTTCAGTTTCCAGGGTACCAGCTACACGAACTATGTGCCGCCCACCAAGGAAAGCTGGGGGTTGCCACACGATCCCGTGCCCGTGGGCAATGACGACCCACGCGATGCCTACGCCGTGGTGCCGATTGAACTCGATTGGTCGGTGGTGGGTGGCGTGGCCTATAGCAACGCGGACACGGGCGCAACTATCACGCATTTCCCGGTGATCCATTGTCGCCGCGGTTCCATGGGCTACAAGCTGGATTGGCTCACGCCGGAGGGCGCGACCTTGAGCATGATCTACACCAGCGATACCAAGCCCGAAACCAACTGTATCGAGCAAGCCAAGAACGGCGGAAACGGGGTGGATGTGTTCATCCACGAAATGGTCGTGCCGCCCGAGGTCTGGGCCTACAAAAACATGGGCCTCGACGCGCCACCGCAACCCGGCGATCCCAACTACGCCGAGTTTCAAGCCACGGTGCAAGGGCTGACGTTTGTGCAAAACAGCTCGCACACGCCGCAGGGCGCATTCGGGTACATTTTGAGCCAGATTAATCCGCGGCCCAAGCTGACCGTGGCCACCCATTTCCCCGTGGCGGATGACACAGTGGCCAGCGCGTTTGAAAGCGTGCGGGCGCATTGCCCGGATGTCGAGATGGGGCGCGATATCGTGTGGTCGTTCGACCTCATGGTGCTGCGGGTGTTCCCCGACCACATTGAACAGGCACGCGCGGATGTGTCGCGGTACAGCTTCAACCCACCGGTCCAGTTGCCGACCGGCATGCGCCCGCCGAAGTACAACGATGGCATGGGCAAGGGCGATCCCTTCTACCAGATTGACCTCAGCTCGGAAATCCCGCCGGTCTCCGGCGGCGTGACCAACTACCGCGTGGATGGATACTGAGTTTAGTGTGTCGGAAAAATGCCGGGCGTAAAAACGCGAATACATTGCGCCCGCGCGGGTTGGGTTGGCCGCGCTTGGATTCGGCCTTTGACATGGCTCACCCCATCGGTCTAGACTTTTCAGATTGTGAATGTGGGAAAGGACCTCCTATGCGTTACTCCATCCTCTTAAGCGTGATTGTCTTGGCGGTGGGGTGCCGCGAAAAAATGCCCGCCCCCCCGCCAGGCCCGGTTCCCGTGGTGGCCGCCGATGTCATCGTGCGCGACCAGCCGATCTATTACGAGGCGATGGGGCAAACCCTGGGCTCGCAGGATGTGGAAATTCGCGCGCGGGTGGAGGGTATTTTGGAGTCCGTCCACTTCCGCGAAGGCGCCATGGTGGAAAAAGGCGCACTGCTCTACACCATTGATCCCAGCACGGTGGAAGCCAACCTGGCGCAGGCGCGCGGCGCGCTGGCGCAAGCAGAAGCCGCCGATGACAAGGCCCGTCGCGATGTCCGCCGACTGACGCCGCTCTGGGAGAAAAATGCGATCTCCCGCCAAATGCTGGATGATGCCCTTGCCGCGCAACATTCGGCATCGGGCGCGGTGGTGACCGCGCGCGGCGCGGTGGATAACATGGAGATTCTGCTTGGCTACACGAAAATCCATGCGCCGATTGCCGGGCTCATCGGCAAAACCGAAGTCAAACCCGGCAACCTGGTTGGCCGCGGCCAGAATACGCTGCTGACCACGCTTTCGGTGTTGGACCCCATCGCCGTGCGGTTCAGCATCAGCGAAAAAGAATTTCTGACGTTGCAGCACGTGATTCCGGAAGACCAGCAGGCCTTGGCCAGCGCGGCGATTTTTGAGCTGGTGCTGGCCGATGGCTCCTCCCTGCCCGATAAAGGGAAAGTGGTGTTTGTGGACCGGAGCGTGGACCCGGCCACCGGCACCATGCTGCTGGAAGTGGCATTTCCAAATCCAGGGCTGTTGGTGCGGCCGGGGCAATTCGGGAGGGTGCGCGCGCCGATCCGGACGGTTGCGGGTGCAATCCTGGTACCGCAACGCGCCGTGCAGGAATTGCAGGGGACCCACTCGGTTTTTGTGGTCGGCGAGGATGGCCGCGCGGAGTTCCGCCCGGTGCGGGTGGGGCCGCGGGTGGATAACCTTTATGTGATTGAATCCGGCCTGCACGCGGGCGAAAAAGTGGTGGTGGAGGGCGGGCAGAAGCTGCAAAATGGCACGGCGATTGCCCTTCAGCCGGCCGCCCCGGCCAGCGAGTAAGCCATGGCGCAGTTCTTCATCCGCCGGCCAATTCTGGCCATCGTGCTGGCGATTCTGATGGTGCTGATCGGGGTGCAGACCCTGCTCACGCTGCCCATCGAGCAGTATCCGCAACTGTCGCCGCCGAACATCCAGGTCACCGCGGTATATCCCGGCGCGGGCGCCGAGGCGGTGGAGCAGTCCGTGGCCACGCCGATTGAGCAGCAGGTCAACGGCGTGGAGCGCATGCTGTACATGAAGTCGCTCAACTCCAGCGACGGCCGGATGCAATTGAGTGTCACGTTTGATGTCGGCAGCGACATGGACACGGCCAACATGCTCACCCAGAACCGAGTGGCGCAGGCGGAATCGCGATTGCCGGCGGAGGCCGTGGCGCAGGGGCTGACGGTCAAGAAGATCAATCCCAGTATCCTGATGGTGGTGAGTCTGTATTCGCCGAATGGAACCTACGACAGCCTCTTCCTGAACAACTACGCCGTGCTCAATGTCCGCGACGCCCTGTTGCGGGTGCCGGGCCTCTCCCAGGTGGACATGGCCGGCGGCGCGGAATACGGCATGCGCATCTGGCTGCAACCGGACAAGCTGGCCAAGCTGGGCCTGACGCCGGCCGATGTGATGAGCGCCATCCGCGAACAAAACGCGCAGGCGCCGGCGGGGCAGGTGGGGGCCGCGCCCGCGCCCGCCGGGCAGGAGTTCACCCTGACCGTGCGCGCGCCGGGCCGCCTGACCACGCCGGAGGAATTCGGCGAGATTTTGGTGCGCTCCACCGAGGATGGCCGGCAGGTGCGGCTCAAGGATTTGGCGCGCATCGAGCTGGGCGCGGAAAATTACAAATCGTTTGGTCGCTACAACGGCCGCGAGGCGGGCCTGCTGATGCTCTATCTGCTGCCGGGCGCGAACCAGATCGAGTGCGCCAAAGAAGTGTACCGCACGCTGGACGAATTGAAGCGCTATTTCCCCGATGATATGGATTACGCCATCACCTACGACTCCACGCCGGCGGTCTCGGCCTCCATTGAGGAAATCGTCCACACCCTGTTTGAGGCCATTGTGCTGGTGGTGCTCGTGGTGTTCATCTTCTTGCAAAACTTCCGCGCCACGCTGATCCCGTTGGCGGCCATTCCGGTTTCGCTGGTCGGCACGTTCATTTTCTTCCCGCTGATGGGCTTCACGATCAACACGCTGACCATGTTCGGGCTGGTGCTGGCCATTGGCATCGTGGTGGACGATGCCATTGTGGTGGTGGAGGCGGTGATGTCGCACATCGAGCGCGGCAAATCCCCGCGCGAAGCCACCGCGCAGGCCATGCGCGAGGTGACCGGGCCGGTCATCGGCACCTCGGCGATCATGGTTGCCGTCTTTGTGCCGGTGGCCTTCATTGGCGGGCTGACGGGGCGCATGTATGCGCCGTTTGCGCTCACCATCGCGGTGTCGGTGATTTTGTCCACGTTCAACGCGCTTTCCCTGAGCCCGGCGCTGGCGAGCCTGATGCTGCGGCCCGCACATATTGAGCAATCGCCGCTGCGGTGGTTTTACCGCGGTTTCAACCGGGTGTTCACCCGCACCACCGGCGGCTATCTGCGGTGGGCCACCGCGCTGGGGCGGCGCGCGGCGTGGAGCCTGCTGATCATCGGCGGCGTGGCGTTGCTGGGCGGGGGGCTCTCGTCAGTGGTGCCGGCGGGGTTTGTGCCCATTGAGGACCAAGGCATTTTGCTGGCCAACTTGCAGTTGCCGAACGCGGCCTCGCTGGAGCGCACCAGCGAAGCCGCCCGGCAAGTGGAGGAAGTGCTGCGCACCACGCCGGGCGTCGAGTCCTATAACGTCATCGGCGGCATGTCGCTTTTGAGCGGCACCTACACGCCCAACACCGGGACGTTTTTCATCCGGCTGAAACCGTGGGCCGAGCGCACCACGCCGGAGACCAGCTTAATCGGGCTGGTGTTGGGGCTGCGCCAACGGCTGGCGGCGATTCCCGAAGCGGTGGCGTTCCCGTTTGTGCCGCCCTCGCTGCCGGGATTCGGTGCGGCCGGCGGCTTCGACATGCTGCTGCAGGACCGCAGCGGCAACCTGTCGGTGGAGGAACTGCACGAGCGCGCCCAGGCCTTCCTGGCGGCCGCGCGGCAACGGCCCGAATTGACCGGGCTCTTTTCGGCTTTCGACCCCACCGTGCCGCAGGTGGAGCTGACGGTGGACCGCGAAAAAGCGCGCTCGTTGGGCGTGCCGATTTCGGATGTGTTCGCGACGTTGCAGGCCTCGCTGGGCGGGGCCTATGTGAACGACTTCAACCGCTTTGGCCGGCTCTACCGCGTCTTTGTGCAGGCCGACTCGGACTTCCGCCGGCGGCCGGAGGACATCGGCCAATTTTATGTGCGCAGCCGGACCACCAACGCCATGATTCCGCTCTCCACGCTGGTCAAGGTGACGCCTGCCGCCGGCGCGGAGCTGACCATTCGCTACAACCTGATGCGCTCGGTGCAAATCACCGGGCAGGCGGCCGAAGGATATAGCTCGGGCCAAGCCATGGCCGCGCTGGAAGCCGTGGCCCGCGACGTGTTGCCGCGCGAAATGGGCATTGCTTTCACCGGACTTTCGTATCAGGAGAAAAACGCCCCCAGCTCGGTGCCCACCATGATTCTGGCGGTGGTGTTTGTCTTCCTGCTGCTGGCGGCGCTCTATGAAAGCTGGGCGCTGCCGTGGAGCGTCATGCTTATCACGCCGACCGTTCTGCTGGGCGCGTTTCTCCCGGTGTGGCTGCTGGGCTTCGACAACAACATCTATGTGCAAATCGGATTGATTATGCTGATCGGGCTGGCTGCGAAAAACGCCATTCTGATTGTGGAGTTCGCCAAGATGCAGCGAGATCAAGGAGAAGCGCCGCTGGCCGCCGCGATGGCGGCCGCCAAGCTGCGCTTCCGCCCCATTTTGATGACGGCCTTTTCCTTCATCTTGGGGGTGTTGCCGTTGGTGCTGGCCAGCGGCTCCGGCGCCAACGCCCGCAAGATGATGGGCATTGCGGTACTGGTTGGCATGCTGACGGCCACGCTGCTCGGCGTGTTCCTGACGCCCGCATTCTTCATTGCCATCGAGCGCCTGAGTCATCGCCGGCAGGGAGGTGCCGCATGATCCGTCATCGCCATGCCGCCTTGATTTTGCTGCCCCTGCTGCTGGCTGGTTGCGCCACCGGTCCGGACTACCAGCGCCCAGACTTGGCGTTGCCGGAAGCATGGCGCGGCGGCCCGGCCACCAGCGAGTCGCTCGCCGATCTGGCCTACGCGGATTTTTACCGCGACCCGGTGCTGGTTGCTCTGATCACCACCGCGCTGACGAACAGCCCGGACGTGCGCGCCGCCGCCGCGCGCATCGAACAAGCCGCCGCGGCGTTGCGCGCCCAGCGTGCCGACTACTGGCCGGCCGTCAACGGCACCGCCAACTACACCCGCGCGCGAAAAGGAAATCTGCCGCCGGTGCCGGGCGTGGAGGGCGATCAGTTTGATGTCTTTGGCGTGTTGTCCTACGAAGTGGATGTCTGGGGCCGCATCCGCCGGCTCAACGAAGCCGCGCGCGCCCAATATCTGGCGACGGCCGAAGCCCGCCGCACCGTGGAGATCGGGCTGGTGGCGGGCGTGGCCTCGGCCTACTTCAATTTGCGCGCGCTGGACAGTCAGTTGGCCATCGCCCGCGCAACACTGGCCTCGCGCCGTGACATGCTGGAGCTGACGCAAATCAAATTCGACGACGGCAACGGGATCGTTTCGGAATTGGATGTGGCGCAGGCGCAGACGCAAGTCGCCGCCGCGCAATCCGCCATGGCCAACTTGCAACGGGCGATTGCGGCGACAGAAAACGCGCTCAACTGGTTGCTGGGTGGTTATCCGGGCGACATCCCGCGCGGATTGGACATCGTGCAGCAGTGGCAGCCGGAAGACGTGCCGGCAGGCTTGCCCGCCGATTTGCTCCTGCGCCGCCCCGACGTGTGCGCGGCGGAACAAAAGCTTATTGCTGCCAATGCCAACATTGGCGTGGCGCGCGCGGCCTACTTCCCGGCGCTGTCGCTTACCGGCGCGCTCGGATTGCAAAGCGATGATTTGGCCGATTTGTTCGATACCGGCTTGGCCAAGGCGTGGACGTTCAGCCCCAATCTGGCGGCGCCGATTTTCAATGCCGGCAAGATTCGCGCCGGCGTGCGCGTTGCCGCGGCGCAACGCCAGGAAGCGCTGGCCAACTATGAAAAGGCCGTGCAAACGGCGTTCCGCGAGGTGGCGGACGCGCTGACGGGGCAAGAGTATCTCCGGCAACAACTCGCGGCTGATGAAGAAACCCTGCGGGCGGAAACCCGCCGGCTGGATTTGGCCTGGGCGCGCTACGAAGGCGGCGTGGCCAGCTATAGTGACGTGCTCGACGCGCAACGCTACCAGTTCAGCGCCGAGCTGACCGCCGTGCAAACCCGCAACGAGCTGCTGCAATCCCTCGTGCAGTTGTACAAGGCATTGGGCGGCGGCTGGGGATCGTCGGCAGCCAGCCCGACACAAGCGAAAGGAAATCCATGAAAATTTATATTGCTGGCGCCGCGGGCGGGGAGGTCACGGGTTCCGCTTTTTATGTGCAAACCGACCAAGCCTGCGTGCTGGTGGACTGCGGCCAGTTTCAAGGCTCCCGCCAAGCGGAGGCGCTCAACCGCTGGCGCCCGCCCGCGCGCATCAAGCTGAATGCGGTCTTGATTACTCACGCGCACTTGGACCATACGGGCCGCCTGCCGCTGGTGGCACAAAAAGGCCACAAGGTGCCGGTCTATGCCACGGAAGCCACCTTGGAGCTGACTGCCCTGATCCTGCGCGATTCCGCGCATATTCTCGCCGCGGATGCCATGCACAAAAGCCGCCGGCTGGCACGGGCGGGCAAGCCGCCGGTCACGCCGCTCTATAGCTTGGAGGATGTGGAAAACGCCCTCCGCATGATGCGCCCCGTGCCGTATCAGGAGCCGGTGCAGGTCGCGCCCGGCATTCAGGCCATCTGGACGGAAGCCGGTCACATGCTGGGGTCGGCCTCCATCCAGTTGATTGTCGAGGAAGGCGGGCGGCAAAAGCGCATCGTGTTCTCGGGCGACCTCGGCCCGCGCAGCGCGCCGATTTTGCGCTCCTTTGAGCCGTTCCACGAGGCCGACATGGTGTTCCTAGAGTCCACCTATGGCTCGCGCGACCACCGGCCGTTTGTCAACACCGTCGAGGAGTTTGTGGGCATCGTCAATGAAGCCATTGCGGCGGGCGGCAAAATGCTGGTGCCCACCTTCGCCGTCGGGCGT
The DNA here is from genome assembly GCA_002071335.1 of Verrucomicrobia bacterium ADurb.Bin018. GTDB lineage: Bacteria > Verrucomicrobiota > Kiritimatiellia > CAIQIC01 > Lenti-01 > CAZNGD01. Next base: position 1,786 of record MWEZ01000008.1, on the reverse strand, counting down.
GCCCAGCTCATTGCCGGTTTGCTGGGCTGGATGTTCCGCAACCAAAAGGCGCAGCCGTTCCCCATTTATATGGATAGCCCGATGGCCATTCAGGCGTCGGCCATCTATACCCGGCATCATGAGCTGTTCGACGATGCCACCTTGAAGTTCATTGAGCAGGGTACGCTGCGCGATGAGTTGCGCACCATGAAACTGTGCGTGACGGCGGACGACTCTCGGCAGATCAATCAGGCGGCCGGGCCTTGTCTGGTCATGGCCGGCGCGGGGATGTGCAATGCCGGCCGGATTCTGCACCACTTCAAAGCCAATCTCTGGAAACCGGAAACGCATGTGCTGATTGTGGGTTATCAGGCCGCCGGCACGCTGGGCCGGCAGTTGGTGGACGGCGCGGAGTACGTCAAAATCTTTGGCGAAAAGATTGCGGTCAAAGCGAATGTGCACACCATGGGCGGCTTCAGCGCGCATGCGGGGCAGACCGATTTGCTCGCGTGGCTGGAGGCCATCGCGCCTTCGCGCCCGCGCGTGGTGCTGGTGCATGGCGAAACTGAATCGCGCCAGGGGTTGGCGGTCCAGATTCAACGCCGCTTCGACTTGCCCGCGGAATTGCCGGCGATGAACGAGGTGCTTGAATTGTAATCAGAAGCGGCGCGCAACGGGCCGGAAAATATGAATAAAAAAATCTTTTGGGGACTCACCGCCGGTTTGACGCTGGTCGTCATGGTCGCGGTCGCCGAACCGGTGCCGCCAACGTTTGAGTTTGTGCCCAGCTTGTGGGTGGCCGGCTTGTCCGGCTCCGGCACGCTCCACGGGCAGGACGTGAAATATGACCGCTCCACGGGCGATTTGTGGGAACACCTCGAAGCCGGCGGCTCACTGGCGGGCAAGGTGGTGTGGAACGGGTGGGCATTGGGCGGCCAACTCGACGGCTACCAGTTATCCACCGACGCCCTGACCGTGAATGGCACGCCCCTCGCCGGACAAATGGATACGGACCTGATTTTTGGGGAGCTGGCCGCGGGTCGTGTATTTCCGGGTTGGAAGGAAGGCCAGACGTTCACGCTGGCGCTGGGCTTCCGTTATGCACGCATCGCGAATGACTTGGATGCCCACGGCACCGGCTCCTTTCATCATCGGCAGGATCGTTGGGACCCGATGATCATCCTGTGGCCCAGCTTGCCGCTGCTGGCCAGCAAAGTTCAAGGGTTGAGCCTCACGCCTGCGTTTTCCATCGGCGGTGGTGGCGATTCCAAACTGGTGTATGAACTGTTCCCGCAAGTGCGCTACCAAGTGACTCCGCACCTCGTGGCGCGGGCGGGCTATCGCGCCATCGGCTACCGGGCCAAGCACTCCGCGGACGAACTGAAATTCACGCTGGCGGGCTTTATTGTCGGGCTGGGCGTGACCTTCTGAACGGCGCGGCCCTTTTTGCGGTTTGACATTCCGCGGGCGGGACCGGCACCATGCACAAGCCATGAGAGATTTTCCGGTTGAAGTTGTGGCCTGTTTTGTCGGGCTGGTACTGATTGCGTTGTTCGCGCATATCTTGTTCCGCAAGTTGCGGTTTCCCTGCACAGTCGGCTTGGTGTTTGTGGGCATGCTGCTATTCAAGCTGGGCGGCGTGTTTGAGCCGCTGAACGTCCTGCAACGCGTCCACCTGACACCTAATTTTATCCCGAAAAATGCATTTGGGCATAGGGGTTGCGTCATCACTCGATGAACACTGGGTGATTTGAGGGTGTTATTCGTTTGGATCAATGGTGACGCTCTGTTTTAAGTCTCCTGCGTT
>MWEZ01000007.1 GCA_002071335.1 Verrucomicrobia bacterium ADurb.Bin018 | reverse complement strand
ATGGCCCAGAATGCCCAGGTGCAACAGTGCGCCCAAGTTGTCCGCGTTGGAAACAAATGCGTAGCGGAAGCCACCAGCCAGTAGTTTATCGAGCAACCCGGTCGTTTGCAGCGCGTAATAAATATCTGCGTGTCCCGGCGGACACCACTCCAACTCGGGTTGCGTCGGCCACGAGACCGGCGCGCGCGTTGCCAATGATAGCTTTGGCACCCGGTGCTGCACAAATGACAATGGCAAACCCGCTGGATTGTGGAAGCGCGGGTGGGTTTGGGCCAAGGCCGCCAACGAATCGGTCTCCGTCGAAAAGCTATTCATCAACAGCAGCGGCAACGGCGCTCGGCAGCGCTGGCGCAGGAATTCCACCTGTCGGACGATGATATCCAAAAATGACAGTCCGTTTTTGGCGATGATGAGTGATTTAGCCTGCTCCAGCCCCATGCTGGTGCCAAGGCCGCCGTTAAGCTTGATAATGACCGTCTGCGCGATGGCGCTTTCGCCGGCCGGATTGAATTCATCCAATTCGTCTAGGCGCGGCAACCGCCCGAGAGGGGCGAGACTGGCGCCGGGAATGGTGCCCACATCACCCGCGTTCCAGCGCTGCACATTTTGGAGGAATGCTTCCATGACCAACGGCGGCGCGCCGTCGGTGGCCATGCGGGCACGGATTTGTTCGGCAACGGATGATGCGTTCATGTCAACGTTGGCCCTCACGGTTCGGTGGCCGCGAGCAGGTCATCCAACGTATCGCGCAGTTGCTTGATTTTTTGGTCGCGGATGGCGTTTTGAGTTTGGTGTACATGCAGGATCGTGGCGTTGCGCTGGTTGCGCGGCAGCACCAGCAAGGGGTCCACTGGCAGGAAGGCGGCTACGCCACGATGCAACTCCGGCAGGGAGTAAGTGTGGACTCCGCCGGAATGTTTCACGGAGACTTTGTCGCCATCAACTGCAATGATTTCAGCATTTTCGCGCAGCACTTGGCCTTCCGGACCAGGCAAAATCGGAAAGATGATTTGCCGACCATTGATCCCTTGGCCTGGGTTGACATCCTTGATGATCGGTTGCGCGGGCAAGCCATCCTTGGCTGCGGCTATTTCTTTGGCCATGTAGCGGCGGAGCAAGGCGGTGCGTTCGTCTGCGCTGCTGTCGAGCAGGCGGCGGCTGGTGTCTTCCAATTCGCGGGCGAGCAGTTCGGCCTCGTTCACGGCGGCCTGCGCGGCTTCATGCCAAGCGGTCATGTCGGGCACTTTGATGGACTTCAACTGCCCTTGCAGGCGGCTGATCTCGGTCTCCTGCTGCATGCTGATTTCCTGCGCTTGTTGCAGGGCCACTTGGAGCGGTTGCAAATTGGCGACTTCTTGGCGCAGCCGGTTGCCGCGTTGCCACAAATAGATGTTATTGAGGCAGAGGACCACCAACGCCACCAAGGTGATGGCGGCCATTGTGATTTTCCGGATGCGGCGTGCTTTGGGCAATTCCGGAATTTGCAGCGGATTGGCGCACTCGGGGCACTTGATGATGAAACCCGCCCCGCGTTCGTCCACTTCCAGATTATGTCCGCATTCCGGGCAATCAAAATTGATCAATGCCATATACGCCTGCTTTCTCGTGGGCAAACCCCACGCCGGCAATATAGGGATACCCGCGGCCATGTGCAAGTATGCCCTTGTTAGGCAGACAGGCGTTGCCGAGTTTGCGCCCTAATCCGCGCGCGGCAGCCAGGCGGCTAGATTGCCGGCATAAATAAAAAATTGGGCGATCCCGGGAGCTTGTGAGACGCATAGCCAGACGCGGTCAAGGCATCCACAACGGTCTGGGCGCCTGTTTCCACAATCAGGATGGGATGGTCTCTGGCGAGCAGATTTTTCATGCCGGCCAAGACGGCGGCTTCATGATCTTCCGCGTCAATTTTGATGAGCGCGATGCGGTGATTGATCTGCAAAGAATCAATGGCCAGGGTCATGACTGCTAATGTGCCGGGGCGGGCCGGCGCAAGATGGGCCTCATAGTAATTGACGAGACCGGAATCGAACTGGGGGATGGCCAGGCCCACAAGGTCGGCGCGATCGGAGACGGCCGCGTTGATTAGCGTCACGTTGGGATGGGCGAAGTGTTGGCTGTTGCTGGCCAGCAAGGAGAATGTGGTGGGCGTCGGTTCAAAAGCGATGACCCGCCCCTGCGCGCCGACCAGCTCGGAAAATCGTTTGGTGTAATGACCCACATTGGCGCCGATGTCCAAGACCCAATCCCCGGGGCGGAGCCATTCGGCCAAGCGATCGTATTCCGGCTCGTTGGTGGCGAATGTTCCCTTGCGGATTTGGCGGGCGCAGCGGATGCGCTTCAGTTCCGTTTGCCAACGGGCGGGCAAACGGGCCGCGATTCGTTTGATTATTGGGTATTCACTCATTGCCACATCCTAGCGCGGAGGCGAAAAGATTCCAATTGTTTCCCGCTTGCGTTGGTAAGTGAAACCGGAGAAATATACTTCAAACTTGCTTCAATCACGTTATCTTGCATGGTGTCATCGCGAATTGTTGTTCATGCATCGTTTAGCAGAGAGTCTTATTTGGATGTTGGTTACGGCGTTCCGGTTTGTCGCCATCGCTGTGGCAATCATGCTTTTTGTATTTCCTGCGTACAAGGGCGTTTGGGCGGGATATCTTCCGTTGCTTCTGGCCGCGATTCTGCTCCGGGGGGGAGAGGGGTTTTACAATCTCATCCAATCAGGACTTCAATCTTTTTCTGAGGCGCGTTATTATGTTCTTCTTCTCATTCTTTCTGTTGGTATTCAGTTTGCGCTGATCCTCATCTTTAGACCTGAGCCAGCTTCCGATGGCTTTTTTGTCTATCGAGAAGCCTGTCGCTTGCTGGAAACAGGAGGCATGGATCCACTGACCTACTATGCACCCGCGCAGATTTGGTACTATGCTTTGTTCTTCAAGCTCTTTGGTTCGTCCTTTCTGACCGCACAGCTATGTCAATTGCCTTTGGCTGCACTCATTCCGTTGTTAGGATATATCATTGCGCGTCGCGTTACACCCACTCGGCAAGCACGTTGGGCGGGATTATGCATCGGAATATACCCGGGACTGAACGCCTATATTCTCGTCACGCCGTACTACTTCTATATGTACACTGTCGCAATCCTTTTCGTTGTTTGGGCATGGGTGCGCATTTTGGCGCGAGCCGACGACTGGATCAGCGCGGCGTGGGGCGGACTTGCAGCAGGGTGGGGGGCATTGACCAAGGCCACACTGCTTGTGGCACCGGTGCAAACACTCTTTTTGTGGATGCTCGCATCAGGATGTACCAACTACCGAAAGCGATGGATAGCTTGGCTGATCTTCAGTATTATGATGGCATCGGTTGTGGCCCCATGGACAATCCGCAATAAACAAGTATTTGGTGAGACCGTGCTGGTCAACACAGCTGGTCCATTGGTGTTTTATAGCTCCAACAACCCGGAATCGAACGGTTTGTATAGTTCGATTCCCGATGAAACGCCTGTCCGAACTTCAGACGAAATGCTCGCACATATGGCCTCTTGTAATAAACGGGCTTGGGCGTTTATCCGGGAACAACCCGTCAAGTTCACCCGTTTAGTCTTGTTGAAACTCCTTCATACATGGGGCACTGAGACTTCCTTTGTGGAATTCATTAATTGGCATGGCGCACCATTGGGTACTTTGGATCCAGCCATGAGACTTGTCATACAAATCGGCTGGGCGACGCTGGTTTTGGCATGGTGTGTTCGCGCCACTGCCGCATTATGGCAGCGTCTCCCGCCATCGGTGTTGGAGATTGCCACCAGTATTGTGGTCCTATCAAAAATTATTATATACTCTATATACGAAGGGGGAGCACGCCATCACATGCCCGCCATTCCGCTGTTAATCGTCTGTGTCATATCGCTGACCAAGCAGCGCAAGAAATAAGAAGAACGTTCCGCTTGTGTTAGGGCGTTGCGTTAAGTGGCGATTGGTAGTGAGCAGGATAGAGAGGCGTTCATTCCGGGTGCTGACAACTTGGAAGATCAGGACGGTGCCTTGCTTATCGGTGGGCGGCTAGCCGAGCTCCTTGAAGATGAGCAAGTCGGGGAAGTCGTGGTGCGGCATCAGGAGCGTAAGGCAGGCAAAACCAGCCACGATCTTTTCAAGTTGTGGAAAATATTCAGGGACGTGGATCGCTACATGCGGGCCCTGCAAAACGACCTGAAAACTTCGCGGCAAAATGCGGCCCGATAACTAACCCGCCGGCCACAGCTCTGCGATGGCGGCGAGTTTGTGGCGGGCGTGGTGGTCGGGTTGCCAGCGGGCAAGGGTGTCGGAGTGGGCGGTGCTGCCGAGGCGGGCGGCAAGGGCAGGGTCTTGGATGAGCCGATGAATTGCGGCGGCCAAGCCGGCGGGATCGCCGGGATTAACCAGCAGGCCATTTTCGTTGTCACGAATGTAGTCGCTGGTGCCGACCGCGCGGGTAGCGACTACCGGCTTGCCCATGGCCATGGCCTCGAACAGGACTACTTGGCCGGTGGAACGCTCAGTGGGCAACAGGGGGATGGCCACCACGGTGCTGCGGCGCATTAGTTCGCGGCCGGCGGCCAGCGATAGATTTCGATGAATCTGCACATTGGTCGGGATGGGAGAGGGAAGAGAGTCGCGCTGATCCACCACGACGACGACTGGCACCGTGAGATCGGCTGCGGCCTGAAATAGCGTCGGCAAATCGCGCAACGTACGGCCCATGGAAAATACAAAGCCTTCATTAGTGGTAGCTACGGCGGGTTCCGGAAGGGTGGAATACATCGGCACAAATCGCAATTTGGCCGTTGGGATTTGAAAGCGCGGGGCAATCAACTCCACTTCGCCGGAACTGTTGGTCAGAATCCCCATCGCGCGGCGTGCGATCAGCCGAAAAAGCGCTGTTTTCAGGCGCCAAGTCAGCGAAGCGGGCCGCGACGCATCCAGAAAAACTTCTGTCATGATGTGTTTGGCCGGCAAGTGGAGCAGGGCGCAGAGCAGTCCGTAGGCCAACGAGACGCGTGAGCCCATCGTCAACACGACATCGAATTCCCCGCGCCGGCGCAGCAGCCGCCATACTTGGCGCGCGCAGCCGAGGGTGTCCGGGGACTCGTCGGCATGGCAAATGGTCGTGGTGGCCTCCACCCACACGGGGCTTTGCCGGAAAGCCATATTAGTCAAGATGGACGGACCATTCACGGGTAGCAGGATGGAGCAAATGGGCCGTGGAAACCAAGCGAAAACTATGCGCGCGGGCATTCCTTGGTTGAATGGCGTCTGCTCTTTCGGTTAGATGCTGACCATGTTGTGGATGTTGGTCATCACGTCAGGGCTTGTGGCCTATATTTATGTGGGGTATCCACTGCTGATCTGGCTCTTGGGCACATTGCGCGCGCGCAAGGTTCAGCGCGCACCCTATTCCGGTGGCATTTCGGTGCTCATCGCCGCGCACAATGAAGCTGATACCTTGCGCCACAAGGTCGCTTCATTGGTCGAGTGGGCGGCGCATGAGCCGATTCGGGAAATCTGGCTGGGGCTGGACGGTTGTACGGACGGCACGGGGGCGGCGGTGCGCGGCTTGGGGGTGGTGAGCGATGGAAATTCGGATACGCTCAGCGAAGGGTTGCACGGAGAGATCAAGCGGCCTGTGGTACGGCTGCTGGAGTTCGCCGAACGGCGGGGCAAGGCGGCGGTGTTGAACGATTTGATGGCGCGTACGGGGCAGCCGGTGGTGGTTATGATGGATGCGCGGCAGCGGATTCCCGCGGGCGCGTTGAGTACGCTGTTGGAGCCGTTTGCCGACCCGCAAGTGGGCGTGGTTTCCGGCGCGCTGGTGTATGAGACTGCTGAAGGAGGTGCGCCAAAGGGTGCGGACTCCTATTGGAGCTACGAGAAGCAAATTCGCCTGTCTGAAAGCCGTTTTTGGGCGGTTCCCGGTGCAACAGGGGCGCTATATGCCATTCGGCGCGAGTTGTTGGCCCCGATTCCGGCCGAAACTTTAGTGGATGACGTGTTGATCCCGATGCAGGCCGTTTTGCGGGGCTATCGCTGCCTTTTTGAGCCCAAAGCACAGGTTTTTGACCGCCCAACAAGCCATTTTGGGCAAGAAAATCTGCGAAAAAGGCGCACATTGGCGGGAATTTGGCAAACCATGCGTTTGATGCCCAAAATTTACTCGCCGGCGGCCAATCCGATCTGGTGGCAGTGGATTTCGCACAAGTTTTTACGACTTTTGACGCCATTTTTGGTGATTTTGGCCCTTTTTTCGCTGGTGGGGCTTGCTGGAGAGGGGTTTTTATGGGCAAAATGGCTGTTGGCAGGGGCGTTGGGCGCCATGTTGGCCAGCGCGGGGGCCTATTGGGGCGCAAAATGGTTCAACAGCCGGATTTTGGGGCTGATGGGGGCGTTTTTCGGCGTAAATTGGGCCTTGTTGCAGGCGGCGGGCAATGCGCTCACGGGGCGCTTTGAGGCACGGTGGTCAAAATAAGATGAAAACAGCGATATGAGCGTGCCGGAAACCATGAAAACCGCCAACGATGAGGCCTTGGAAGGACTGGTGGAGCTGATTACGTTCCACAGCGAGGAAACCGGCTTTTGCGTGCTGAAAGTGAAGGCGCGTGGCTTCCGCGAGATGGTGGCGGTGGTGGGCAAGATTCCGCGGATCAACGTGGGCGAATGGATCAAAGCCGAGGGCAAATGGCACATTGACCGCAAGCATGGCCGGCAGTTTCAAGCCGCGCATCTGGAAGCGGTGGTGCCCAATTCGCTAGCGGGTATCGAAAAATTTCTTGGATCGGGATTGATCAAAGGCATCGGGCCCGTGTACGCGAAGAAGCTGGTGGATGCGTTTGGCATGGGGGTGCTGGATGTGATTGAAAACCGGTCCGCCGAGCTGGAGCGCGTGGACGGCATCGGGCCACTGCGGCGGCAGCAAATCAAGGAATCGTGGAAGGCACAAAAAACGATTCGCGAAATCATGTCCTTTTTGTTTGCGCACGGGGTGAGCACCGGGCGGGCATTCCGGATTTACAAGACTTATGGCGAGGAGGCGATCAACAAGGTGCGCCTCGATCCGTACTGCTTGGCGCGCGACATTCACGGCATCGGCTTCAAGATTGCCGACCAAATTGCGGAGCGGCTGGGCATTGCAAAAGACTCCATTTTGCGCGCGCGGGCAGGTTTGACGTATGTGTTACTGGAGCTATCGAACCAAGGGCATTGTGCGTATCCGCGCGATCCCTTGCTGGCCCGCGCGGCAGAGATGCTGGGGATTCCGCAAGGCACCATGGAAGAGGCGCTGCGCATCGAATTGGAAAACGGCACATTGACGGTGGGGCCGGGCGAAGACAACGAAACATGGATTTATTTGGCGGCGTTGGATTTGGCGGAGCGCGAAGTGGCCGCGCGGTTGGCGGAAATCAGTCAAGGCGCACATCCGTGCCCCCAGATCAATTTGCCGGCAGCGGTGGAGTGGGTGCAAAAGCAACTTGGCATGGAATTGGCGCCGGGGCAGGTGGCGGCGTTTCAGGGCGCATTCCAAAACAAGGTGCTGGTGATTACCGGCGGGCCGGGCGTGGGCAAAACGACGCTGGTGCAATCGTTGGTCAAGGTGTTGGCGGCCAAAAAACTACGGCTGATGCTCTGCGCGCCGACGGGGCGGGCCGCCAAGCGGATGACGGAACTTTCCGGGATGGAAGCCAAGACCATCCACCGGATGCTGGCCTATGAACCCGGCAGCGGGCGCTTTCGCTATAACGCCAAGTCGCCCTTGGAAACCGATGTGTTGATCGTGGATGAAACGAGCATGATTGACATCCAACTGGCGGTGCATTTGTTCCGCGCCGTGCCGCGCCACGGCCTGCTGATTCTGGTGGGCGATGTGGACCAACTGCCATCCGTCGGCCCCGGCTGCGTGCTACGCGATATCATCGAGTCCAACACCATCCCCGTGTTCCGGTTGACGGAAATTTTCCGACAAAGCGATGGCAGCCAAATTGTGCGCAACGCGCACCGCGTCAATTCCGGCCAGATGCCGGTGCTGCCGGGCAAGGATGAGGCGTTGGCCGGGCATAGCGACTTTTATTTTGTCAGCGCTGAGACGCCGGCGCACGGGGTGGAGCTGATCCGCAAATTGGTTTGCGAGGCCATTCCACGGCGGTTTCGGCTGCAACCGTTGCGCGACGTGCAGATTTTGACGCCGATGCAAAAAGGCGAGCTTGGGGCGCGCAATTTGAACGCGGCCATGCAGGCCGCGCTCAATCCGCAGGGCCGGGAAGTGGAGCGCTACGGGTGGAAATACCGCGAGCGCGACCGGGTCATGCAGACGGAAAACAATTACGACAAGGACGTATTCAACGGCGATGTTGGCACCATCGTGAAAGTGGATGCCGCCGAGCAAGAGGTGCTGGTACGGTATGACGACCGGCAGGTGGCCTACGATTTTCAGGAGTTGGATGAACTGACCCCGGCGTACGCCGTGACGGTGCACAAGAGCCAGGGCAGCGAGTATCCGTGCGTGGTGCTGCCCTTGCATACCCAGCACTACGTGATGCTGCAACGCAATTTGCTCTATACCGGCATCACGCGCGGCAAGCAGTTGGTGGTGCTGGTGGGCACCACCAAAGCCGTGGGCTTGGCGGTGCGTAACGCGGAAGCCGGTCGACGCAACACCACGCTGCGCCGCCGCTTGCGCGAGGCGCAGCGTCAGGGAACGTAAGCGGCCAACTCCGCGCTGACGGCGGCCAGCTCCGGCATCGTGAGCGTGGACAGCGCGCGTAGCATTTGGGCGGCGGCGGTGGGAATATGCCGGCGGAAATGGGCCATGCCCGGCTTGGCAGACAGCACCACATACGCGCCCAAGGCCTGGCCCAGGCGTTGCACGGCGGCAGCGGGAAAAGCGGCTTGAATGGCGCGTCCTTGCGGATGCCGGCGCACATAAAAAGCCAGCAGTCTTTGCTGCCAGGCGGCGGGCAAATTGGCGTAGGGGTCGCAAAGCAGGCTGGCGAGGTCATAGGCGATGGGCCCGCGGCGCATTCCTTGATAGTCAATCATGACTGGGCCATTCCCGCGCAGGAGGATATTGCTGGATTGCCAATCGCGATGGATCAACGCTTGCGGCGAGGCCGCCAACAAGTTGGCGACGGTCCGCAGTTCATCGGCAACCTTCGCGCAGCGTGAAGCCGATGCGCGCAGCAGCTCGCGCATGACGTGTTGAATGAAATAATCGTGTTCCCATGCGTAGAGCTGGGGAGTAAAGCCGGGCATGAGCGGGCGCCGGATGCGCCGCGCCACGGCCAGCCCGCGCGTGTGCAAGCGCAAGGTGATGGTCAGCACTTGGCGATACAAACGGAGCGCTTGCGTGGGCGTCAGGCGGGGTAAACGGGATTCAAGCGTGTCGGGGCCGATGAATTCCATCGCCAGCAGGCGTGCGCGCGGCGCATTCAGCAACAGGCGCGGCACGGGAATGCCCAGTTTCTGCAAAAACACGGTGTGGCCGGCATACAGCTTGTTTTCGGGGCGCTCAGGCGACCAACGAATCACCAACGCGGGGCCGCTAATTCCCGGCAAATCCGGAACCTTGAAAAACTCGCGGTTGGAACCGCGCGGCGGCAAGACCGTCACCGGGTGGTCCACAGTGATGCGCAGGCACTTTTGCTCCGGCGAGGAAAACGTTGCGGCTGCGGGCAGGTTGAAGGGCTCACCGGCGCGGCCAAACAAGCCGGCGGTATCGCGGTGGGCTTGGACGTATTGCGCGGGGGTGCCGATATCGGCCCAGAAGGAACCGGGCACGCAAACCCCCGCAATACGGTGGCCTTGTTGCTGCGCGCGTTGGTAGGCGGCAATGATGGTATCGAAACCTTCCGGCGCAATGAAGGGCAAGATGCGTTGATCCAGCAGTTGCAGGCCGCAAAACGTGGCCTGACCATCTTGCGGGCGATGAAAATCCTGAATCCAGCCATCCGCGCAGCGCACCGTTTTGGGACCGGCGGCATCCGTGAGCCAGCACGCGGCCAGCGGGCGTTCCTTGTGCCAAACGCGGAGCAGCGGCCGGGGGGAGACGTGGGCCACAATATCCGCGTTGAGCAGCCAGCACGGTTCATCCAAAAACCAGCGCGCGTTGCGCAGCGCGCCGCCGGTGCCCAAGATGGTGGGCTCGAACACTGCAGTAATGCGCAGTTGCGGGAACGGTTGGCTGGCGAGATAGTTCAGGATGGGGCCGGGCGCATGATGCAAATTGATGAGCACCTGCTGGACGCCCCAATCGGCGAGCATCGCGAGCGTTCGCGCGAGCATGGGGCGATCCCAAAGCGGCAGCATGGGCTTGGGCGTTGTAAGGGTCAGCGGGCGTAAACGCGTACCCAGGCCGGCGGCCAAAATAAACGCTTTGCGGGGCGCGCGCACGAGGTGGAAAGTTATTTGCCGGCGGGGGCCGCCAACTTTTCCCGTGTTTGGGTGAGGTGGTCCTCGATTTCCGGGTCGTGGGGGCGCAACTCGTTGGCTTTTTCCAAGAGTTTGAGCGCGTCGGCATATTGGCCTTGCTTGAAATAGACCCAGCCCAGTGTATCCAAAAAGGCGGCATTCTCCGGTTCCATGGCCAGCGCGATTTGGATATGGCGCAAGGCTTCATCCAAGCGCTCATTGCGCACGGCCCACGTATAAGCGAGGTAATTGTGCGCGTTGGCGAATGAGGAATCTTTTTCCAGGCAACGCTCAAACATGGGGATGGCGCGCTCGGTCTGGCCGGTCTCGTCCAGCACCACGCCGTACCAAAAATAAAACTGCGCGTTGAGGATTCCTTCTTGCAGCGGATCGGCGGCAACAATGGCGAGGACTTTGTCATATTCGGCCACTGCCGCTTTGTTGCGCTCAAGGAATGCATACATATTGCCCAGGTGCAAGTGCGCCTCGGCGGAAAAGGTGGTCGGCCGTTTGGCCAGCGCACGCAACACTTGGAGCGCGCGCTGCCGATAGCTGGCAGTGGCGCCAAAACTTTCTTGCACATAGGCCGGGAGAAAAGCGGGGTCCTGCTCGACCGCCTGTTGCAGCCATTGGGCCGCTTCCTCGGTGCGACGCAGATGGGTGCAGACCAACGCAAAATTAAAGTAAAAATACTGGCTGGGGGGCTCGGTGGCCTGTTCGCTTTCAACAAGCTCATGGAGCTTTTGCAGCCATTTGGCGGCTTCGGCAAATTTTGCGTTTTGCTGATAAAGCGCCGCAGTAATTTCCATGATTTGGGCGCTCTTCGGATTCAACTCCAGCGCCCGGTTGAGGATTTCGAAGGTCTTGTCCGGCTCGGACTCGCTATACATGAGCGCCCACATGACCCACATTTGCGGCGTGTGTGGCGAGGCTTCCGCAGCCTGTTTATATTGGACAGCGGCATTCGTATAATCCTTGGCATCCCGGTATAAATTGCCGAGCGAATAGTGCGCGTCAGGCGGGAGGTCCAATTTGTGCGCCACCTGTTCCAGCGTGGCGATGGCGCGTTCCCGTTCGCCCAGCAGCAAATACAACCCGGCGAGCTTTTCCCAATTCTCGGTGACGGCGGGCTGACGGCGGGTGAGGGTTTCGAAGATTTCGCTGGCGGCCTTGTAGTCGTTGGCTTCCGTCAGCAGCTCGCCGAGGGCGGCCAATGCCTCGAAGTCGCCGGGCACGGCCGCGATGATCTGGTTGAGCAACTCCACCGCGCGCTCGCGGGAGGCTTTGCGTTCGCCATCATCCTTGGCGCCGACGTAGCGGATTAGTTCGAGGCGCAACAATTGCCGGCGGAGGGGGGTGGGCGGTTTGGCTTTGGTGATGCCTTCCCGCAGGATACTTTCCACGGCGTTGGTATCGTTTTCGCGCGCGGTGAGCGAGGCCAATTGGAGCCAGCCCGCCGGCAGGGTGGGATGCAGGCGCGTCAAGCGGCGCAGCAGTTCGATGCCGCGTGAGGTTTCGTTGGCCTGCTTGTAAAACAGCGCCAACCAGAACATGGCAGTTTCCGCCGCGGGGTTTTGCTCCACGAAATGTTCCACGAGGGCGAGCGCCTCGTCGTTCTGATGCAGCACGCGCATCGTATCCGCCAGGCGCACCACCAGTACTTCGTTGGTGGGCGAAAGCGCAAGGGCCTGACGGTACAATTCCGCGGCCTCGGCAAACTCGTCGGCGTGGGTGTGGTGGACCGCCTGCGCGAAAAGGGCATGGATTTTCGCGGTGCGCTCCTGCTCCGGAGAGAGGGAATCACGGTACGCAATAAGCCCTCCCCCCGGTTCGGGAGGAGGGCCTTGCGGCGACCGGCAACCGACCGCCAAGCCGATGGCGAGACACCCGAGTGCGAAGCGACTGCGGCAAATGCCAACTATACTGGCCGCCCGCATGGGGTATCCCGCACTACTTCTTCTTGTGGCGATCCGCACGCAGCCGTTTGCGGCGCTTGTGCTTGGCCATCTTGAGGCGGCGTTTCTTTTTGACCGAACCCATGGTTACTCCTTGTTAGATTGCCGGTTGTATTTACGGCACGACTTTGTTCAAAGCAAGTTCAATAATCCCGGAGGCGCCGGCCATTTTCAGGCGCGGGATGATTTCGCGCACGATGGCTTCATCCACCACGGTTTCGATGGCCACCCAGCTTGGATCGCCCAGCGAATTGACCGTGGGCGCGTGCAGCGCCGGCAGCACTCCGCACACGGCGGGAACGTCGCCCTTCTTGGCGTTCATCTTGAGCAGCACCTTGTTTTCGGCGTTGAGCGCGCCGGTCAGCAGCATGGCCATTTGCTCAATCTTGGCGCGCTTTTCAGCGTCGGCCCAGGTGTCCTTGTTGGCAATGAGCCGCGTGGTGGACGTGAGCACGGTGTCCACAATCCGCAGTTGGTTGGCACGCAGCGAGGAACCTGTTTCAGTCAGTTCCACAATGGCATCCACCAGCTCTGGCGCCTTCACTTCGGTGGCGCCCCAGGAGAACTCGATCTCCGCCGTCACGCCGTGTTCGGAGAGATAGCGGCGGGTGAGGCCGACCGCCTCGGTAGCGATGCGCTTGCCTTGCAGGTCCTTGACGGTTTGGATGGGCGAATCGTTTGGCACCGCCACCACCCAACGCACCGGGTTGCTGGTGGCCTTGGAGTAGCACAGCTCCGCCACTTCCACCACATCCGCGCCGTTTTCGTAAATCCAGTCGTAGCCCGTCAGCCCGGCATCCAGCAGCCCCAACTCGACATACCGCGGAATTTCCTGCGGCCGGATCAGCCGCGCGCTGATGGCCGGATCATTGACCGACGGCATGTATGACCGCGCGCCGACTTTGAACGTCCAGCCGGCTTTCTTCATCAACGCAAACGTGCTTTCTTGCAAACTACCTTTTGGCAGACCTAATTTAATCTGTTCCATGGGAATGTATCCTTCCGTTTTGCTGCGGGCCCTTGGTCCGCCACTTCCATAATTCGGGCGGGATTCTATGCCAACAGCCGCGTGGCGGGCAATAATAGAAAATGGCGATGGCGCCCCGTTTCGCGCGCGAAGCGGGATTGGCAAGCCGCGCGGCAGGGTGTATGCTGGCTTCGGCTGCTAAACAGGGAGCGCGTCATGAAATGGCAAAACCGGATTTTGAACAAGTGGCTGGGCGTGTTGGCGCTGGCGGCGGTGTGCGCGTTGGGCAATGGTTGTCACGATGATGACGACTATGACCACGACCCGCCGGCCGGGCAGGGGACCATTGTGGTGGACAACATCTCCGGCGGGCGCGTGCAGATTTTTGTGGAAGGAAAATATCTGGACAGCATTCGCAGCGGGCACATCCGCTACTTCGACTTGCCGCCGGGGCTTTACCGCGTTGTGCTGGATGCCGAGGACACCCGTCGCGCTTGGGCGGCGGATGTGGATGTGCTGGATGGCCGGCTGACCATCCTGCAAGTGCGCTGGTGCAACGGCTCGTTCGACTGCCTTGACGTCGCGATGTATTTTGACTGACCCTGCGGGGCGGGGGGGCTACAGGGCCGCGGCGAGTTCGCGGGTATCTGCTTGGGCGATGTCGGAGGTATAGACATCGTGCAAGGCGCTGGCGCGGGCCACGTAGTCACGGGTTTGGCGGGGCATCTGGGCCAAGTTGTAGTGGGTTTGCCGCAGCGCTCCCGGACCGGCATTATAGGCCGCAAGCAGCAGCGAGCGCTCATCCGATTTCCACGCTGCCTGCTGTGGCAGGAGCATTTCTTGCAAATAGGCCAGATAGGCTGTCCCCACGCGCCGGTTCAGCTCGGGTTCGAAGGCGCGGTCAAAGGGGAGGGGGCGGCCAAAAAGCCGGGTGGTCATATCCCGCCATGTGCCAGCGCGGATTTGCATCAAGCCGCGCTCCCCATGCCGGCCCACCATCCGCGGATTGCCATTGGATTCAATTTGAATGATGGCATCCACCAGTAACTGGGCGTTTCGCAGGGCCAGTTCTTCATCCGCCGCCGCCATGGCGAGGTCTAAAGCCTCCACGGTCTCCGCGGCGGCCATTTCGGGGGCGGATTCCGCCGGAGCGGTGGTCATCAGGCGGGCGGGTGGGGCGGGCCGGAAGGCGGTGCCCCCCAGAGGAAACGCCAAAATGGCCACCCAAACGATCCATATACGGCTGGACTTGATCGGTTTCATATCGTCAGGTAAAACGATACACGTAAAGCCTCTCCGCGCAAGTCAAATTGTCAATTTTCCCGCCCGCCTAACATTGTTCCCATCCTTGATCCGGACTTGTCAGGGGCCGGGCCACAAGGCATACTGGCTGGCGAATGAAAACCATCGGACAGTTGGAACTTGTTCTGCCCAATGTAGATGCAGAATTATTTTGCGACTGGGTCCGAGAGGTATGGGGAACCGAACCCGTGGCCTTTGAAAAGCCCGGCGGGGCCCAAACCGTGGTGAAAATATTTTTTGCTACCCCCGCCAAAGCCCGGACCCATCGGCGGAAAATCCCGGCCCGATTTGCCAAATCCGCCGCCCAAGCCATGCCCTGCCATGAGAAGGATTGGACCACATTTTGGCGGCATCATTTCAAGATTCAGGATGTTGGCCAACGGCTGCGAACCGTACCGATTTGGGAGAAGGTTCCCGACCAGAAGCGACTCAATATAAGGATAGAGCCGGGGTTGAGCTTCGGCACCGGCGACCATTTCACCACCCGCTTCTGTTTGGAGGAGGTCGAGCGGGCCTGCGTCGAGATCAAGCCGCGCTCCATGCTGGATGCCGGGACCGGCAGCGGTATTTTGGCCATTGCCGCCGCCAAATTGGGCGTCCCCAAGGTGGCGGGTTTTGATTTTGATCCGGTCTGCGTGACCCAAAGCCGGGAAAATGCCGTTCTGAACCGCTTGCCCAAGGGCCGCATCCGGTTTTATCAGGCCGATATCCTGCAAACGGGCTGGTGCCGGCAGCCGGCGGACTTGGTGTGCGCCAATATTTTGACGAGTGTTTTGCTAACAGCGGCGGCCGACCTCTGGCAGGCCACCAAAAAGCGGCTGATCCTGACCGGGATTCGCGAGTTCGAGGGCGATTCCGTGGCGGATGCTTTCATGCGGTTGGGCGCCCGGGAAATCCGGCGCGATGGCGATGGCGAATGGTGCGGCATCGTGCTCGCGCGGCCGATTTTGTGATTGAGCGGGCGGGGGGGGGCGGCATAGACTGGCCCACCACTTCCCATTGGGAGCAACGGACGGAGAAACAGACCATGTGGAATGTATTGGTGAACGGTGGCTTGGTGATCGGGTTGCTGCTGGCATGCGGCGTTTTTGCCCTGCTGGTGTTCTTTGAACGCCTGTTCAATCTGCACCGTGCGCAAATCCCGGCGGACGACTTCCTCAAGGGGATTTACAACGTCCTCAACCGCGATAACATCGTGGAGGCGGCCGCGCTTTGCGAGGATGCCCCCGGGCCGGTGGCCCGCCTCGCGCTGGCCGCCGTGCTCAACCATGACGACAGCTTGGAGAAAATCGGCCGCGCCATCGAGGATGCCGGTTTGGAGGAAATCCCGCGCATGGAACGCGGGTTGGGCTGGCTGGCCACGCTGGCGCGCATTACCCCGCTGATCGGGCTTCTGGGCACGGTCTTGGGCATGATGCAAATGCTGTTGGCGGCCAAGGAAGCCGCGCCGCTGGTGCAGTCGGCCGACCTGACGGGCGGGCTCTGGTACGCGCTGGCCGCCACCGCGTTGAGCTTGATTATCGCCATCCTCGCGTACGCGGGTTACAATCTCCTGGTGTCGCGTGTGGAGTCCATTTTGCTGGATATGGAGCGCTCGGCCTCGGCGTTGCTCACGTTTATGCGCCAGTGGAAGCGCAACCGGGAGGCCCCGCCGGCATGAGAATCCCGGACCAGCCCATCCAACTGCAATTTCGCAGCGTGCGTCGGCGCTTTAAAGGGCGCTTCCGGCGCGCCGTGGGGCCCATCGAAGTCACTGCGCTGCTCAACGTGATGGCGCTGGTGATGATGTTCATGTTTTTGTCGTCGCGCTTCATTTTGCAACCGGGGGTGCGGGTGGAGCTGCCCACCGCGCCATTCACCGGCGGCGCGCCCTATGGCGCGCGGGTGCTGACGCTGGCGCAAGGCGGCCTGATCTTTTACAACGACGAGAAGATGGAGTTGGCCGACTTGGGCGCGGCGTTGGCCAAGAGCAGCGATGAGCCGGCCGATTCGGCGCTGCTGGTTGAGGCGGACGAGGGCACCCCGTATGGCACCTTGATGCAGGTGTATGCCCTGGCTGCCGAAGCCGGCATCCAGAATGTGGTTCTGGCCACGCGTCCGCCGCCGGTGGCGCCATAGGGCATGGGGCATGCCGAAGCTGCGCTCCCATTCCGCCGCCGCCCGCCGCTGGCAGGTGTTTTGCCGCACCGGCTGGCGCTGGGCCGGCGTTTTTGTGGCGTTTTGGCTGGGCGGGATGGCGCTGCTGTTTCGCTTGGCGCCGACGCCGGCGGGACCCGAACGCCCCGCGCCAACGTGCATGACGTGGTGGCGCGCCACGCCGCCCGCCGCATGGGATATCCGTACGCTCTACACCCCGGCAGCGTTTGCGTTGTCCACGCCCGCCGGTTTCACGCATGCCTTGCGCCGGGAAAAGGTGGAGCTGCTGCCCCCGGTGCACATGGAGCGCCCGGCCTATGCCTATCTGTTGCCGGAGCCGGTTGTGGAATCCAGCGCCGACGAATGGGGCTGGCAGTTGCCGCGCGCGGATGATGGCGCCGCCGCCGGCGGAGTGTTGACCAAGCGCCGCGCCACGCGCGAGTCCGCGCGCCTCCTTTTTTCACCGGGATGGGAGTCGCGGTTGTTTGCGGGCATTGACCTGAACTTTGACGACTGGACCAACGCCGCATGGCGCGCGCGGGTGGAATTGCAGTTCGATGAACGCGGCACGCCGCGTGCCGTCCTGCTGGATGAAAGCAGCGGCTGGCCGGCCTTGGATCAGCGGCTGCTGCGTTCGGTCAGCGCGTGGCGGCTGCTGGAACCCAATGCCCCGCGAATGGGCACGGTGGCGTGGGTGCGGCCCGGCCCCGCCACGGGAGCGGAGCCATGATTCCGCTCCCACTGCCCGATTGGCTCGCCGTTATTTTCGTCAGCCATCTGGCGCTGATCTTCTTGATCACGCTATACTATTCCGTGCGCAGGTACCGGCATGTCCCGCGCCACCGCGTGGCGCCCTTCGTGTTCCGTTGCACAGGGTGCGGGCATGTCTATCTGGACCACCGGAACATTCCGATGGCCGAATGCGAAAAATGTGGCACGATGAACGAAAGCACCCGAAGTTTTTGAAGCGAGGTTGACCATGAGCCTGAGTATTCCCATTGTAAAATTTTCTCCGCACAAGGCTGTGCCTGAATTGGAGAAATTTTTGCTGCGGCCCGCGTTTGATCCCAAGGCCGAGGAAACGGCGCGCCGCGTGCTGGCGGACATCCGCGCCACCGGCGACCGGGCGGTGCAGAAGTACACCAAGGAATTCAACGGCTTGCAGTTGCCAGTGGCCAAGTTTGCGGTGCCGCGCGAGGAAGTCCTTGCCGCCTCTGCCGAGGTGGACCTTGTGTTCAAGCGCAGCGCGGCGGAAATTTTCACGCGCATCGTGCGGTTTGGCAAGGCCGGCATGCGCAAGGATTGGAGCATGGCCTCGCCCAAGGGCGGCGTGCTCGGCGAGCGGTTCACGCCGCTGGCGCGCGTCGGCGCCTATATCCCCGGCGGCGCCGCGCCGCTGGTCTCCACCGCGCTGATGAGCCTCTCGCTGGCCAAGGTGGCCGGCGTGCCGGAGATCGTGGCCTGCACCCCGTGCGACAAGCAAGGCAAGGTCAACCCTTATCTGCTGCACGCGCTCGAAGTGGCCGGCGCCACCGAGATTTACCGTATTGGCGGCATCCAGGCCATCGGTGCGATGGCCTACGGCACCAACACCATCCGCAAGGTACAGAAAATTGTTGGCCCCGGCGGCCCGTATGTCACCGCCGCCAAAAAGCTGGTGTATGGCGATGTGGACCTCGACATGGTGGCCGGCCCCAGCGAAATCGCCGTGCTGGCCGACGAAACCGCCGTGCCGGCGCACGTCGCGGCCGATCTGATTTCGCAATTGGAACACGGCACCGGCCACGAAAAGGCCCTGCTGGTGACGCCCTACATGAGCATGGCCTCCAAGGTGCTGGCGGAAATGCAACGACAGATTGAGTCGCTCTCTCGCCGGGCAGCCATCGAAGTAGCTGCTGCCGCCGGCGCAATGTTCGTGGTAGCCGATACGCTGGATACCGGCATGGACCTCATCAACCGGTTCGCGCCGGAGCATCTGGAAATCATGACCAAGGAGCCGCGCCGCTGGCTGCAGAAAGTCAAAAATGCCGGCGCGATTTTCGTTGGCCCTTGGACACCGGAAAGTGCCGGCGATTTTGTGGCCGGCCCAAGCCACGTGCTGCCCACCGGTGGCACCGCTGCGTTTTTCTCGGGGCTCTCCGTGGATTCTTTCCGCAAGCGCTCCAGCGTCATTGCTTTCACCCGCGCTGATCTCTTGGAGACCCTGCCGCTCATCGAAATCATGGGGCAGGTGGAAGGCCTCGACGGCCACGCTCGCGCCGGCAAAATCCGCTTCACCCCGCCCAGCTAACGAAACAGCTAAAACAATGCAGTGTGGGGAAGCTGAACGTCCCCGCACAAAGAAAAGTGAGCTGGTTCGATCCGGCCAGACGCGGATAGCCCGAAAACTCCACCCCTCCAATCCAATCCGGTGGCTCATGAAGGGCGAGAATGATTGCGGAACACCACCATCTCGCCGCTAACGGCTAGAAGGTTTTCGACAGCTGATCGTGGGGATAATTCCGGTGGGCGGTCCGGGTTTTTGCAGCCTTGCCCGAGCTTGTTTTTGGGGCAGAAAACGGCCGGTTTTGGAGTGGATTTGCCCAAGGGGCAAAAGCCCCGGACTTGCGGCCCGTAACCTGTTGATAACTAAACGATTACGGCCACAAAATAACAGAATATAGTTGCCTTGACAACTAACAACCACAAGTTGTTGTGCTATAATGATTATTTGGCTGGATGGGGGCTTTATGGGTTGTTGACGCATGGCCCTTGGGCTACACAGAAAATCAAACGGAGCAAGGCAACTGCGGGTTGCCTGTTCCGTTATGATTTTGTGGAGCGGTGAAAAGGAGCGCAGGAGCATGAACAAGACTGAAGCGATCGTATTCGACGGGTTCCGCAAGCGCGATGGCATGGTGGTGCCGTTCCGCCGGGACAAGATCGTGTTGGCAATCTTCCGCGCTGCTGATGAGGTGCGCCGCCGCGACCACGTGGAAGTGGGCGAAACCATGCCCGAGCAAATGGCTGATCTGGTGATTCAACAGTTGTCCGATCCGCGCAGCGAATATCATGTGTCGCCCGATGAACATGGTCGCCGCATTCCGCACATCGAAGATATGCAGGATCTGATCGAGATTGTGCTGGCCGAGCAAGGCTATGCGCCGATTGTTGCGGCCTATAAACGCTTCCGCAAGCATCGCCAATTGGCACGCGAGCGCATCCGGGTGCGCAGCCAGCAAAAGGCCGCCAGTGGCAAGCCCGTGGATTTGACTGACGCCAGTATGTTGCTGGTGGAGTCGGTGGTGCACGGCCACACGCTGCCGTGGGATCGCAAGGAGCTGGTGGACTCGTTGCTGCGGCACACCGATTTGAATGAAGAGGTGGCGCTGAACATTGCCAAGACCGTTGAGAACCAAGTGATCGCCAGTGGTATGGGCAGCGTGGATAGCACGCTGGTGCGCGAGTTGCTCAACAACGAGCTTGCCCTGCGCGGTTACCGGCATCAGTTGCGCGACCTCTCGGTCTATGGCGTTTCGCGGCAGTTTGTGGACCGGCTGATGTATGCCAAGAGCCAGGAAAACAGCAACATCGTCAACAACAACCCCGAGGCAGTGCAGTTGGCCCTTGCGGAGCTGGTGTTGAAGCAGTGGGCGCTGGACACTATCTTTTCCGCCGACCTGAAAAACGCGCACAACACGGGCGCACTGCACTTGCACGATCTGGGTTATCCGCACCGGGTGTATTGCTCGTCGCACTCGGTGGAATACATCAAGAAGTACGGCCTACGCGGGCTGAACAACCTGAACAACGAAAGCGCACCGGCCTCCAGCGCGCACGTGCTGACTGGCCACCTTCATACGTTTGTGGCTTCCATGCAGGCGAACTATGCGGGCGCCCTCGGGCTGGCTTACATCAACATCATGTTTGCGCCGTACCTGCGCGGCAAGAGCGCCAAGGAAATCCATCAAGTGGCGCAGGGCCTGATTTTTGGCGGGGCGCAAAATGCGTTCTCACGCGGTGGGCAGACCATCTTCCTCGACTTCAACATTCACACCGGCGTGCCGGCTTACTTGAAGGATGTGCCGGCGGTTGGCCCGCACGGGCGCTACATGCTGCAACGCGCCGACGGCACCATCGCGCGGCTGGAGGAGGTCATTCGCGACGAGCTGGATGCCAACGGCAACCGGTTGATGGAGCTGTATGTGACGGATGACGACGGCACGCGCCGCTGCGTCCTGCGCGAAGAGCCCGATCCCCGCCACGGCCAGCGCTATGCCGCCGATGTGGCCGAGGCGCTTGCCGCCCGTGGCGAACGCCTGCTGACCTATGGCGATTACGAAGAAGAGGCCCGCGAACTGACCCGCGCCCTCCTCAATGTCTGGGAGGCCGGCGACGCCAACGGCCACGTATTTGAGTTCCCCAAGTGCGATTTCCACGTCAGCGCCGAAACCTTCACCGACCCGGCGCAGTTGGCCATCTTCCAGCGCGCTTGTGAAGTGGCCAGCCGCAATGGCTCGGTCTATTTCATTTTCGACCGCGACGAGGTGACACTGTCCGCCTGTTGTCGGCTGCGCACGACCATCCAGGACAACTACATGCTGCGGCACCCCGAAAGCATGCGGTTTTGCGGATTCCAGAATGTGACCATCAACATCCCGCAGTGCATGTACCGCGCGGCACGCGCCGGCGAGCGCACGTTTGAGGGGCTGGTGGCCGAGGTGGACAAGATGATGGACCTCTGCGTGAAGGCGCACGAGCAAAAGCGCAACCGCATCGCGGAAATGATCAGCGGCCCGGGCTTCCCGCTGTGGCAAATCGGCAAGCCGGCTTGCGATGGCAAGCCGTATGTGGAGCTCGACAAGGCCACCTACATCATCGGCCTCATTGGCGTGAATGATGCCGTGCGCTTCCTGACGGGCCAGGAGTTCCACGAAAGCGAAGAAGCCATGCGTTTGGGCGAAAAGCTCGTGGCCCACATGTTCCTGCGCTGCAAGAAACTTTCCGTGAAACACAAGATGAAGCTGACGTTGGAAGAGTCGCCCGCCGAGAGCGCGGCGCGCCGGCTGGCCAAGGCCGACCTGGTGTATTACCGCGACGAGGCTCTGCAAGTATATAAAGGTGGCAGCGAAGATGTGGCGTACTACACCAACAGTGTGCATCTGTCCGCCGATGCCCCGGTATCGCTGGTGGAGCGCATCCGCAAGCAGGCGCGTTTCCACAGCCTCATTGAAAGCGGCGCCATCACGCACGCGTTCATTGGCGAAGAACGGCCTTCGCCGCAGGCCATCGAGACCCTGATGCGCGAGACTTTCTTCCGCACGCAGTCAGCCCAAGTGACGCTCTCGCCGGAGTTCACCTATTGCCTCGATTGCGGCCACAACATGCGCGGCCTGAAGGAGCGCTGCACCGCGTGCGGCTCCGCGCACGTGGAAGGCGAAACCCGCGTGGTGGGCTACTTCAGCAAGATCAACAACTGGAACAAGAGCAAGCGCGAGGGCGAACTGCCCGCACGACAACGCGGCATCTATGCGGTGGAAGCCGCGTCGCCCGTCGCGTCCCAAACAATGCCCGCGGCTTGCCCCGCGCCGCAACCGGTGGAGGCTTGAACCATGGCCAAGACCTACCAAGTGCATGTGTTTGGCAAACCGGCTTGCGACAAGTGCCACACGCTTAATGGCCGCTTGGATGATTTGCTCCAAGAAGCCGAATGGGCGGATTTTGAAAAAGTCTATCACGACCTCGAAACCGAAAATGGCCTCGTGGAGTTCTGCGAAGCCGAGTGCTTGAATCCCCAGCGTGTCCCGGGTTTTTACGTGTCCAAGGCCAATCCGGTGACGGGTGTCCAAGAGCCATTGCCCAATCCGACGCCCGGCGCTATGACGCCGCCTGTTGGCGCCAGCGCGCTTTACACGTGGGTGGGGATTCAAACCGATTATTCCGCGACCGGTCGCGGCGTGATTTCGCCCAAGATGATCGAAGCGGTCTTGCGGCAGGCCAAGAGTCTTTGAGCCGTTGCCCGCCATGATGCCGCCGGGAATCAACAAGGCATCTGAGCCCGCCGCCGAATCACCGACCGCCGCGTTGTCACCCGTCTATGGTATTTTACAAAACGCCTCGCTGGTGGATTATCCCGGCCAACTGGCCGCTGTTTTTTTTCTGACGGGTTGCAATTTCACCTGCGGTTTTTGCCATAACGCTCAATTGATGGGTCGCGCGGATGCGCGCGGGCTGCCGTGGGCCGAAGTGGAACAACTCAGCCGCAGACATCGGGATAACTGGGTGACCGGCGCCGTCATCACGGGTGGGGAGCCGACGCTGCATCCCGGAGTTTTCCGGCTGGTGGAGCAGCTACGTGAATGGGGCTTCCTGCGCAAGTTGGACACCAACGGTTCGCGACCAGAGGTCTTGGCCCGGCTGCTGCCGCTGGTGGATTATGTGGCGATGGATGTCAAATTCGCGCCGGCGGACTATCCCGCGCGCACCGGCTTTCAGAACATCGCCGCGCTAACGGAATCCATCCGCCTGATTCAGGCGCAGGCCAGGAATTATGAATTCCGCACCACGGTGATCGAAGCTTGGCACAGCCCCGAACATATACACGCTATTGGCGCGTGGGTGCAGGGCGCGCAGCGCCACGTGCTGCAAGCGTTCATCCCGCGGGAGGAACTACCCGATCCGGCTTGCCGCGCCATGCCGGAAACCAGCGCCGCCACTCTGCGGGCCTATGCCGAGATTTTGCGCGGCTACGTCGCCCAGGTGGATATCCGCGGCGAGTTCTGACCTGCGCTTCCGGTTGGGCCACACAAAATCAGTGAAATAACCGGGCGTACGAATGCGGAACTCAGGCGTGCCCCGTTCCATGCTTTGACATCACCCGCCAGCGGGCTATACTCGCCCCACAAGCTGAACAGGAGGCAGCGCAGCGCCATGATGATCAATATTCAGGCCGGGTGGGTAGGATTTGCGCTGGGCTGCGTGGCGGGGGCGGTCATCGGTCTCTTTTTCCATGATCCAAACTGGCTGGGTGGCTACGCCTCATGGCCACGCCGCATGTTGCGGCTGGGGCACATCGCCTTATTTGGTATTGGAATACTTAATTTGTTCTTTGGTCTGACTGTTCGGGCATTGGGCCTGACGGATGGTCTTACGTGGATTTCTCATTTGCTGTTGGTGGCGGCGGTCGGCATGCCGGCGGTGTGCTTTCTGGCGGCATGGAAAAAGCCTTTTCGCCATTTATTCTTTATTCCGGCGCTGGCCGCAATGGTCGGCCTGATTGGTTTCGCGTGGCGGTTGGTGGCAGGATGAATATCGGCCTGTTTGCCATGAGTGGCATCCGCGTCTGCGACGCGGAGTTGCTCAAACTGGGGCTTACGCTGCCCGGTTTTGTGGAGCGCAGCAAGACCATCGCTTCATTGCCCAGTTTGGGACTGCTGACACTGGCCGGGATGACGCCCCGACAGCACCATGTCAGCTATTACGAAGTGCCGGATGTTCACCAACTGGAGGCCTTGCCCGCGGGCTTGGATTTGGCGGCGATTTCTTCGTATAGCGCGCAAATGGACGAGGCCTATGAATTGGCGCGGCGGTTGCGTGCGGCGGGGGTGGCCGTAGTGCTGGGCGGGCCGCACGTGACGGCGCTCCCCGAAGAAGCTACGGCCTGCGGCGCCACCGCCGTGGTGGGCGAGGGCGAAGCCACATGGCCGCGCGTGCTGGCGGACGCCGCACGCGGCGCGCTGCAACCGATTTATCGCGCCGCGCCGGACGATTTCAACATGGCCGATGCGCCGCTGCCCGCGTTTGAATTGCTGGCCATCGAAAAATATAACCGTCTGACGGTGCAAACCAGCCGCGGTTGCCCACACCGCTGCGAGTTTTGCGCCAGCTCGGTGATCCTGACCGAGCGCTACAAACAAAAACCTGCGGCCAAGGTGCTGGCAGAGATTGCGCGAATCAAGGAAATCTGGCCGCAGCCGTTCATTGAGTTCGCGGATGACAACAGCTTTGTCCATCACGCCTACTGGCTGGACTTGTTGCCGGCATTGAAGGGGCAGGGGCTCCGCTGGTTCGCAGAAACCGATTTGGCCGTGGCCCAGAATCCGGAGTTGCTTACGCTGATGCGCGAAACCGGCTGCGCGCAAGTGCTGGTTGGCTTGGAAAGTCCCGTGGCCGACGGCCTGCAAGGTCTTGAACAGCACTCCAACTGGAAAGCGCGCCGCCTGCCGCAGTATCGCGAAGCCATTCAGACCATTCAGGAGCACGGCATTACGGTCAATGGCTGCTTCGTGATTGGCCTCGATGGCCACGGGCCGGCTATTTTCGACCAAGTTTTTGATTTCGTGGACTCGTCCGGGCTCTACGAGGTGCAAGTGACCATCCAAACACCATTTCCCGGCACGCCACTCTACGCCCGCCTCGCGCGCGAGGGTCGCCTGCTGGAGCCGCGCAACTGGCGCAAGTGCACGTTGTTCGACATCAATTACGAACCCGCCAACATGACCCGCCAAGAATTGCATGACGGTTTCCACAAGTTGGTGGTACGTTTATACGGTGAAGAGTTTACCCGTCGCCGCCGGGAGCGGTTCCGCCAACTGCGGCGCGGGCGCAAAACCTAAATGGAGGAAAATCATGGGCAGAAAAACCTGTATGCGCACGGTGTTCAGCATCGCAGCGTTGTATGACGGCTTGTTGGGCGGCTCATTCCTGGTGGCTGGGGAGCGCCTGTTTGCGGCCTACAAAGTCGCGCCGCCCAATCACTGGGGCTACATCCAATTCCCGGCCGCGCTGCTGCTGGTGTTTGCGCTGATGTTTGCCGCCATTGCGCGCCGGCCCTGGCAGAACCGCAACTTGATCCCGTATGGGATGTTGTTGAAAGTGTCCTATTGCAGCGTTATTGGCTGGCATTGGTGGCACGCCAACATTCCCGGAATGTGGGTGCCCTTCGCAGTCATTGATTTTGTCTTCCTGATTCTTTTCATTGCCGCTTGGTTTGCCACCGCCCATAGCAACGATGCCTGTGCACCCGCATCCCCGCCCACCGCCTGACCTCGCCACGGAAGGGTAAAAAGACGCAGTGAACCACTCACTTTTTTACTTCGTAATCTGATTGATAATTATTGGGTTTTACCGTTCAGTGCCGTCCCGCATGATAGTTGTTGCCCAAAAAACACTACTTCAATCGGCAATGAGCCGGCCCGATTGTTCCACGCTGTGGAAAAAACTTTTCCACACTGTGAAAAAATATTCAACGGGCGGGGAGATTTTTTGGGTTTGGAATATTTTTATTTTTGTTCCCGTCTGACCTTTGACCTCTGAACTCTGCTTCTTCGGCAGGGGCTAGGCGGGGAGGTGGCGGGGGCCGGAAAAGATTTCGGCGGTCAGGGCGCGTAGCGCTGTCGCGGGCGGCCCAAAAGGAGTCAGCAGGGATAGCGCCGCAGCCAGTTGCTCGGCGGCCAGTGCGCGGGCTTCCTGCGGGGTGCAGCAGGTCCAAATGCCGCTTTTGCCGGCGACATCCGCTTGTTCGTTATCGCTATCCGCGAGGTCGTCCATGATTTGGTACGTGAGGCCCAATTTCATTCCGGCATTACGTAATGTTGCGGCATCATCATCGCTGGCGCCACATAGCAATGCTCCGCCGGCGGTGGCTGCGGCAAAGAGCGAACCGCTCTTTAGGGTATGGCAGTTGACCACTTGCGCGAGTGTGGCCTCTTGGCCGGTCAGTGCGAGATCGAGTTCCTGTCCCTGTGCCAAGTTCATTCCCATTTCGCCCAGTAGGAGGAGGCAGCGCAGCCGGTTCTCCGTAGGAACCCGGGTGTTTTGGGCGGCGACATGATAGGCCAAGTTTACCAGAAACGCGGGGAGCATATCCACGACCCACGGCGGAAACACCAAATGCACGCAGGGCTTGCCGCGACGGGTTTGGGCATGATCCATGGAAGGCAAATCGTCCACCACCAGCGAGGCGGCGTGCATGATTTCCAGCGCGGCGGCCAATGGCAACGTGGCGGCGAGGGCATCGGGTTGAAAGATTGCGCCCGCGGCCACCGCCAGCGCCCCCCGCCAGCGTTGGCCGCCGCCCTGCGTCACGTAACGCGCCGCACGCATGACTTCCGTTTGCGGGCAGTTGGACAAGGTGGCTTCCAACTCAGCTTCGATCTGCTGCCGGAGTTCACCAATGCCGGGCCAGGCGGGCGCAGGGCTGTTCATGCGGGCCGTCCGTTCAGCTGCGGCTCCGGGGCGGTCAGCCATAACCGATTCCATGCGTGTAGAAGGCTCATCATGTTGCGAATGAAGGAAATATAGTGTGCTTTGTAGCCGGTGTCACCAGCGAAAGGTACTGCAACCCCTCAGGCCCGACAACTCCGCCCTAAAAAAAAATACGTTTGGCATTGATTTGCTATTGCGTTGGCGAAATGTTTGCCGCACTTTTTCGCCCAGACATGAACCACAGGGCCTGTGGAATCTGACCAAATAAACCGTGATCGAGGAGAACGGAACAAGATGTCGCGCGGATTGACGGAAGCGTTGGATGGCTGGGACAACATTCGCAGCAGCGAATTGTATGGCGTAGAAGCGTGGGGCAACGGCTATTTTCACATTACCGAGGATGGTTTTGCGGCGGTCAAACTGCAAAACCAACAGGGACCGGTCAGCGTCAAGTTTCATGACATTGTGCGGGGGCTGTACCAACGTGGGTTCAGTCTGCCGGTGTTGCTGCGATTCAGTGATTTGCTGGCGGCGCGCATTCGTGCCATCAACGAGGCCTTTGCCAAAGCGATTGCCGACTCTGGTTATGCCGGGAGTTATCGCGGCGTGTATCCCATCAAGGTCAATCAACAACATCAAACAGTGGCGGATGTGGTCCGGCTGGGCGCGCCATTTCACCATGGCTTGGAAGCAGGATCGAAGGCGGAACTGATCGCCGCGCTGGGTTACTTGCATGATCCCGCGGCCTACATCATTTGCAACGGCTATAAGGACGCGGAATTCATTGATCTGGCGCTGTTCTCGCTGAAGATGGGTTTGCAGACGATTCTGGTGCTGGAGATGCCGGGGGAATTGGATCTGCTGTTGGAGCGCGCGGCCAAACAAAACATCCGGCCCCGCATTGGCATTCGCGTCAAGCTGGCTAGTTCCGTTGGCGGCAAGTGGGCGGAATCAGGGGGCGAGGGGAGCGTCTTCGGCCTGACGCCGCCGCAAGTGATCGCCGCGGTGGACCGGCTGCGCGAGTTGGGAATGCTCGATTGCCTCGAATTGGTGCATTACCATCTCGGCTCGCAGGTGCCCAACATCCGTGAAATTCGCGAGGCCGTGCGCGAAGCCGCCCAATACTACACCGGTTTGGTGAAGGAAGGCGCCAAGATGGGCATTCTCGATATCGGCGGCGGCCTCGCCATTGATTATGACGGTTCCCGGTGCAATTGCGCCAGCAGTGCCAACTACGATGTGGCCGAATATGCGGCCGATGTCGTCGAAGGCGTGATGGACATTTGCGACAAGTCCGGCGTGCCGCATCCGGTCTTGATCAGCGAATCCGGCCGCGCGTTGGTTGGCTATTATTCGGTGCTGCTGGTCAACGTGCTCAACACCCGCGCCATTGAAGTGCCCGATCCCCCAAAGCCGCTGCCCAAACCGATTCCGGAACCCATCCGCAACCTGATGGAAGTGGCCGCCAATCTGCGCACGCGCAACCTCGGGGAATTCTACAACGACGCCATTTTTTACCGCGAGGAAATCCAGAAGGCCTTCAAACATGGCGACATCACCTTGCGCCAGCACGCGGTGGCCGACCGTCTTTTCTGGCACATTCTCACGCGCATCAAAGCCGAGGTGCCCAAGTTGCGCTTTGTGCCCGATGACATGCGCGATCTCGAAGAACTTATGGCCGACATCTACTATTGCAACTTCAGTATCTTCCAATCGCTGCCTGACAGTTGGGCCATTGACCAGCTTTTCCCGGTGATGCCCATCCAGCGGCTTAACGAAAAACCCACCCGGCTGGCGGTGCTCTCGGACATTACCTGCGACTGTGACGGCAAGATTGACCACTTTGTCAGCATGCCCGACAACCGCGGCGCGCTGCCGGTGCATGGCGTTGGCCCGGATGAAGACTACATTCTGGCGATTTTCCTGGTGGGTGCCTATCAGGAGACCCTGGGTGACTTGCACAACTTGTTTGGCGATACCAATGTGGCCAGCATCCATGTGGATGACGCCGGCGAGATTACCTACGCGGAGGAATTCGATGGGGATAGCGTCGGCGATGTACTCAGCTATGTGGAATATAATCCGCAGGGGTTGTTGGCGCGGTTCCGCGAGCTGGCTGAGGAAGCCGTTCGCCAAAAACGGATTTCCGCGACGGAACGGCGGGAAATTCTCGATGCCTATGAAAATGGATTGCGCGGCTACACCTATTTTGAAACCTGAACCGGTTGCCGGCGCCGGCGGTTTTCGCCGGCGCGCGGGCCGGTTCGCCAAACCATGAACCCCCACCACCCAAACCACGGAGCGCCGACATGACGGATTTGAGCCGTTTCCAATCGCCATGGAATTTCCTGGGATTGCCGGCCGAGGCGACTACCCCCGAGCGGGCCCGCGCCTGGGTTTTGCCCATTCCCTACGAGGGCACCACCTCCTACGGCGCCGGGACGCGCGAGGGGCCGGCCGCCATCATCGCGGCCTCCCGCCAAGTGGAGTGGTTCGACCGCGAATTCAACACCGAGCCGGCACTGGCCATTGGCATCCATACGCTGCCACCGCTGGGGCTGGACCATCGTTCGCCGGAAGCCATGGTGAATGCCATTGACGAAGCCGTGGCGGGAATTCTCACCGGCTCCCCGGCGCCGGAGTTATTGGTGGCGCTGGGTGGCGAACACTCGATTTCAGGCGGCATCGCCCGCGGCATGGTCCGGGCCGGCATCCGGGATTTTGTGACGGTGCATGTGGATGCGCATGCCGATTTGCGGGAGGAATACGAAGGCAGCCGCTACAGCCACGCCTGCGCCGCGCGGCGCATCGCGGAAGTCTCCCCGCTTTTCCAGATCGGCATTCGTAATTTGTCGGCCGGCGAAGAACATTTCCGCCGCAGCACCGACCGCGTGCATACCGTCTTCGCGGAGGAGGCGTTGGCGGACCGCGGCTGGTTGAATGATCTGGCCGCTTACGTGCGCGGGCGGACGGTCTATCTGACGGTGGACTTGGATGGCCTTGACCCGAGCATCATGCCGGCAGTCGGCACGCCCGAGCCTGGGGGATTGTCTTGGGCGGATATCATGGCCGTGGTGCGCGTGGTTTGCCGCGAGGCCGCATCTTTGCCGGTCTGCGATGTGGTGGAACTGGCGCCGCTCCCGGGTATGAAGGGGCCGGATTTCCTCGCCGCCAAATTGGTGCACAACATCATCGTCCAAGCCTTATATCAGCGACCGTCCCGCCAACATTGAAACCTGCCAAGGAGAACCCAAAATGAGCACGATCAAATTGCCCAAAAAATTCGTCAGCCAATACCCGCACCAGTTTGCGGCGGGCAAGAAGCGATTCCTAAGCGGCAAGCGCATTCTGCCTTCGCCGATTACCGGCCGGGAGTCGCTGCCCGACCTGATCAACCACACGTTTCTGGCCTATAATGCCGCGCGACTGCAGGAAGGCTGCCGCCTGTTCACCGAGAAGATGCTGGCCCGCGATGACGTGACGGTCGGCATGAGTTTGGCCGGCGCGCTGACTCCGGCTGGTCTGGGTTCGGCGGCCGTGGTGCCGCTGATTAAGGCCGGCTTCGTGGATTGGATCGTATCCACTGGCGCCAATCTCTACCACGACATGCACCACGCGATGAACCTGCCCCTCTGGAAGGGTTCGGCCGCCGTCCGGGATCCCGAACTGCGCCGCTTGGGCGTTGTGCGCATTTACGACATCTTCCTCGACTATAACGACGTGTTGATGCGCACCGACGACGTGCTACGCCAGATGCTTGTGCAGCCGGAATTTCAAAAAGAGATGGGCACAGCGGAATTGCACTATCTGCTTGGCCGCTATTGCGCGCAATTCGAGGAGCAGACCGGCCGGCAGGACGCTTCCATCCTGGCCGCGGCCTACCGCGCCGGCGTGCCTTGCTTTTGTTCATCGCCCGGCGATTCGACCATCGGCATGAACATCGCCGGCGTGGAGTTGTGCGGCAACAAACTGCGGATCAACCCCAGCATTGACGTCAACGAAAGCACGGCCATCGTGCTGGATGCCAAGCAGCGCCGCAAAAAAACCGGCGTGGTGTTGGTGGGCGGCGGCTCGCCCAAGAACTTTACGCTCCAGACCGAACCGCAAATCCAGGAAGTGCTCCGCATTCCCGAGGTCGGTCATGACTATTTTCTGCAATTCACCGACGCGCGGCCCGATACCGGCGGCCTCTCCGGGGCGACGCCTTCCGAGGCCGTCAGTTGGGGCAAGGTGGACCCGAACCAACTACCCGATGCCGTCGTGGCCTATCTCGACTCCACCGTCGGCCTGCCCTTGCTGACGCATTACGCGCTGGCGCAACGGAAGCCGCGCAAGCTGAAACGGCTCTACGACCAGCGGGGCGCCATGATGAAGCGGCTGACGCGCGTCTTTTTTGCCAATAATCCCGATGCCCCGCGCCAAGGTTGAACCCATGGCCTCGCCCGCTTTGCTCAAACGCCTGGCCCGGCAGCACGGCACGCCGCTCTTTGTGGTGGATCACGCCATCTTGCGCAAGAATCTGGCGACGTTTCGCCAACAACTGCCGCGCGTACAGCCTTATTTCGCCGTCAAGGCGAATTCCTTGCCCGAGATCGTCCGCACGTTCTATCGCGCCGGCGCGAGCTTCGATGTCGCCTCCATTGCGGAATTCCGCACCGTGGTGGACAACATCAAGGACTGGCCGCCCAAAAAACAGCAGGACTTCATCTGGGACAAAATCATTTATGCCAATCCAATCAAGGACAAGCGCACGCTCGAGGAGCTGAACCCGTACAAACCATTGGTGACGTACGATAATTTGGCGGAGGTGCACAAAATCCGCCAATACGCTCCCGACGCCGGCTTGATTCTGCGCCTCAGCGTGCCCAATACCGGCTCGGTGGTGGAACTGGCCTCGAAATTCGGCGCCCCCCCGGGCGAGGCTGTCAACCTCATCGAGGCGGCGGCCGCTGCCGGCCTGACAGTGGAAGGCCTTAGCTTTCATGTCGGCAGCCAATGCACGAATTTCCAAAACTACATCCAAGCCCTTGCCCTCGCCGATAGCGTGATGAAAGAGGCATGGTCGCGTGGGCACCGGCAGGTGCGGATTCTCGACATTGGCGGCGGGTTCCCGGCGCCATACGATGCGCATGTGCGGCCATTCCGGGACTTGGCCCGGACGCTGCGCGCGGAGTTCACGCGGCTGTTCCCGCCCGACATGGAAATCCTGGCCGAGCCGGGCCGCTTCCTGGTGGCCACCGCTTGCACTCTGGTGGCGGAAGTCATCGGCAAGGCCGACCGCAACGGCAAACGCTGCTACTACATCAATGATGGCGTGTACCATACGTTTTCGGGCATCCTCTTCGACCATTGCAAGTACCCGGTGAAGGCCTT
This sequence comes from Verrucomicrobia bacterium ADurb.Bin018, assembly GCA_002071335.1. Classification (GTDB taxonomy): domain Bacteria; phylum Verrucomicrobiota; class Kiritimatiellia; order CAIQIC01; family Lenti-01; genus CAZNGD01. The sequence continues at coordinate 2,249 of MWEZ01000007.1, read as the reverse complement.
CCGGAAGGGACCCACGCAATTGTGCGCGGTTTTCGGGCCCACCTGCGACGCGTTGGACACGATCAGCCTCGCCGAGCCGCTGCCGGAACTGGAATTGGGCGATCTGGTGTACAGCCCGAACATCGGCGCCTACAGCCATGCTTCATCCACCTGGTTCAACGGCTTCCCTCCCGCGCAGGTCGTGCACATCAATCAGTAGCGCATTTGCGGAAACTTGGTGGCGGGGAGATCATCCGGCTCCATCGCCGCGCCTGCCGTGATCTTCAGCACGGGAAGAAAAATGGCGCGGCGGGTGCGGATGCGCTATGCTGGCCCGCCAAATGAAAACCGCCCTGCAAGGATTATGGCCCGAAGAGCTGCAAGCGCTGGCACTGGCGGCGGGCCAGCCGGCGTTTCGGGCCAAGCAGCTTTGGCAATGGGTCCAGGTGCGCGGGGCCACCCGGTGGGAGCAGATGGGTAACTTGCCGGCGGCTTGGAAATCCGCGCTGGCGGCCACGCACACGCCCGAACCGATCCGCATCATCAAGGAAACGGCGGATGCCGGCGGCACGCGCAAATGGCTGGGCGGGCTGGACGATGGCGAATGCGTCGAAACCGTGCTGATTCCCGCCCGCGATTGGACTACCGTTTGCCTTTCCACGCAGGTGGGCTGCCGGATGGGCTGCGCGTTTTGCGCCAGCGCCAAGGGCGGCTTTGCGCGCAGTCTGTCAGCAGGCGAAATCGTCGGCCAGTTTCAACTGGTCATGGCAGCTACGGGCCGCCGGCCGGACAATGTGGTGTACATGGGCATGGGCGAACCCTTCGACAACTATGACGAAGTACTCAAATCCATTCGCATTTTGAATCACCCGGACGGGCTGAACATCGGCGCGCGCCGCATCACCATCAGCACCAGCGGCGTGATTCCGGGCATTCGGCGGCTGGCGGGCGAGGGGTTGCAAGTGGAGTTGTCAGTCTCGCTCCACGCGGTCAACCATGAACTGCGCCGGCAACTGATGCCCATCGAAAATAAATATCCGTTGACTGAGCTGCTGGCCGCCTGCCGGGACTACACCGCGGCAACCAAACGCTTCGTCACATTTGAATATACGTTGATTCGCGGAGTCAACGACTCCGCGCGCGACGCGGAGGAATTGGCCAAGCATTTGCGACCGTTTTCCTGCCGCGTGAATTTGATCCCATTGAGCCCGGTTCCGGAGTTTGCCGGCGAAGCGCCAACGCGCGTGGCCATTGAGCAATTTCAGCAGACCTTGGCCGCCCGCGGGGTATCCGTCACGCTGCGTGAATCCAAGGGCAAAGATGTGAATGCCGCCTGCGGGCAACTTCGCCGGCAGCACCGTTTGCCGCAACCATCCGACTGATCGGCAGCCGAAACCCGTCGCGCTTTTGCGCCGTGCTATGGCGTGCGGGTGGACCTGAGTTCCGCGTTGGGACACCCAACAATTTCGCTGATTTTGTCGGGCTTTTGTAGGGCGGGAATGGTTGAGGGATGAACCCTTCCCGCCGGGAGCGGCTGGCAGGTCTGCGACCGTTCCAGCCCTTCTATGGGGGCCGTCAAGTCATGGCGATGGATTTATTGTCTTACTGTCCTTTCTATTTTATTCCAAGCGGATCGGATCTGGATGCGATTTGAGATAGGTACGTCGGCGGAAATTACCCCGCCCTTGCTTACCACCTTCTATCCGTGCCCACCGAAGTGGAACACCTGTTGCTGCTTGCGCATGTTCATGCTCAGACTCAAATCTATATCGAGAAGAACCCATCTACAAAACGGTCGGCATGTGCGCGACCCAGGGCTGTGCCGGTTTCTCGAACATCCAAAGCTTCTCCGTTGTGTTTCCCTTTTCTTGGCCTCGTTTAGGCGGCTTTGATCAGCACCCCTTGGGGGATCACCCCATGTGCGCCGTAGCGCCACAGGGCCACCAGCAGCTTGCGGGCTAGCGCCACGATCCCCACCCGCCGCATCCGCTTTGTCCCCGCGCCAAAGCGCCGTTCATACCAGCGCGCCAACTCACTGCCGGACTGGAATCGCAGCCAGCGCCACGCCAGTTCGGTCATTAGATGCCGCACCCGCGCGTTGCCTGCCTTGCTGATCCCTTGTTCGCGCTGGCTGTCTCCACTGGAATAGGGACTGCCCGTCAAGCCGGCCGCGCTGCCCACCTGTCGTCGGTTTTGAAACTCGCGCCAGCCGAAGAACTCGTGGGCCAGTTTCCATGCCGTATCCTCGCCCACGCCATTCAACTCTGCTA